>CAYZUM010000064.1:0-12652 GCA_964481455.1 uncultured Methylomonas sp.
GCGCATTATTTTCAAACCCTGAAAGTGCGGCATGTTCGCGGAATATTTCTACATTGCTACGATAGTGAAATGCTTTTTCAAAGCCCATGCGTCGGGCAACCTGTGTCACGATCCACCAGTCTGGCTTGGCGCTACCTGCGGGTTTAAATAAAGCGCGTTGACGCGAGATGCGACGTTCAGAATTGGTCACCATGCCATCTTTTTCACTCCAGCCCAAAGCCGGTAATTTTACATGTGCCAATGCAGTGGTATCGGTTTCTGCAATGCAATCAGAGACCACGACAAAATCACACTGTTGTAAAGCTTGTTTCACTTTATCAGCATTGGGCATACTGACAACCGGATTGGTGCCCATGATCCATACAGCTTTTACTTTGCCGTCATAAATCGCATCGAATAAATCTACGGCAAAATAACCTGGTTTTTGCGCGATATTATCCGTGCCCCAAAACCGTGCCACCCTGTCTATATCTTCGGGGTTGGTGAAATCCATATGCGCGGCTAATTGATGTGCCAATCCTCCGACTTCACGCCCCCCCATTGCATTGGGTTGTCCTGTTAAAGAAAAAGGCCCCATGCCTGGTTTACCAATGCTACCCATTGCCAAGTGACAGTTAATGATGCTATTCACTTTATCCGTACCTGAGGAAGATTGGTTAACACCTTGACTAAACAATGTCATGACTTTTTTATGCTCAGAAAACCATTTAAAAAATAGTTCAACATCGTGTTTCTCTAGCTTACATTGTTCTGCAAGCTGTTCCATATCCGCACTACTGGCCTGCGCTGATGTTAATGCGGCTAGCCAGCCTTCAGTGTATTGTTGAATATAATCATGATCAATGGCATCGTGTTGATTCAGATAATTTAACAAGCCATTAAACAGAATAGTGTCATTTCCTATGGCTATTGGCAGGTGCAAGTCGGCAATATCACAACTCGCTGTGCGCCGTGGATCGATGACCACAATTTTTAAATCGGGGTTATTTTCTTTTGCTGCACGGATACGCTGAAAGCTGACAGGATGACACCAGGCGGCATTGGATCCGACTAATACAATCATTTCAGCCTGTTCATAATCTGCATAACAACCCGGCACGGTATCCGAACCAAAAGCGCGCTTGTGCCCTGCGACAGTAGAAGACATGCATAAACGACTATTGGTATCCATATTGCCACTGCCAATAAACCCTTTCATCAGCTTATTGGCAACATAATAATCTTCCGTTAATAATTGCCCTGAACCATAGATAGCAACGGCATCAGGCCCATACTTTTTGATCGTGCTAATAAAAGAGTCAGCGACCATATCCAATGCCTCTGACCAACTACAGTCATGACCATACACGACGGGTTCTAACAAGCGACTTTTTAACTCAATGGTATCCGCCAATGCGGAACCTTTGGAACAGAGCCGACCAAAATTAGAAGGATGCTGAGCATCGCCCTGAATCTCTAGCTGGCGTTTTACTGGGTCAACACTGGCAGCAATACCACAGCCCACACCACAGTACGGACAGGTGGTATGGATCATTTTTAATTCGCCTTGTTCATCATTCATGTGTTGACTCTGTGGTTGGCAGATAACGTTGTCCAAATATTAAATTTCCCCTTATTTTAGTGATGTCTTGTTCTAACTCTAGCAATTCATGATACCAGCTACCGTCAACGGTATCCCCATACAGCACAGTACCTATCAGTTTGTTATCTTTAATCACTAGTTTTTTGTATATGCCTAAGGCCAGGTCGGTAAAAGTAATGCTTTCACAACTTTCATCGCCTAAAAAATTACCCACGGAAAACAGGTTAATACCGGTCACTTTAAGTTTGGTAGCTGTCGGCAAGGTTTTGTAATCAGCCATACCATGACCACTCAAATGATTGGCGCAGACTTTCGCTTGCTCAAACAAGGGAGCCACTAGGCCAAAGGTTGCACCACGATGTTGAATGCATTCACCGACTGCATAAATACTGGGGTCATAAGACTGTAGGCTATCATTAACAACAATGCCACGTTCGCAATACAAATTCGCTGTTTGCGCTAATTGCATATTCGGTCTTACCCCTATGGCAGTAATAAATAAGTCACATTCCAGTTCACTACCATCTTCAAAACGGACAGCTTTAATATGATCGTTATCATCACCCATAAGTTCCTGAGTTCTTGCCGGCATTTTAAAATGTAGGCCGCGTGCTTCCAGGGCGTGTTGTAACATGCCACCGGCCTGTTTATCCATTTGTCGATTAAGTAGCACGGGGTTGGTATGAACAACCGTGACATGCATCCCTCTTAATGCCAGGCCATTGGCTGCTTCAAGCCCTAGTAAACCACCGCCTAGTACAATTGCTTTTTTGTGACTGCGGCTGTATTCAAGCATGGTATTCACATCGAATATATCGCGAAAACTAATGACGCCCTGTAAATTTTTCCCTGGAATATCAGGAATAACAGGTTTGGAGCCGGTCGCAATCAGTAACCTATCATACTCTGCCTGCGTGCCGTCTTTAGCGATGACATATTTACGGCTACGATTAATTTCTATAACGGTTTTATCTTCTCCGGCATGTAATAAAATATTATGATCAACATACCATTGGCGGTTATTGATAATAATATCTTCAATGTTTTTTTCACCACTGAGTACCGAGGACAGCATGATGCGGTTATAGTTGCCGTGAGGTTCGGCACCAAAAACAGTGATGTCATACTTATCAGGAGAGGCCGATAAGAGTTCTTCGACGGTTCTAATACCGGCCATACCATTACCAATAATGACTAGACGTTGTTTCATAGACAAACAAATAAAGTGAAAAGCATATAAGGAGCAATAGAAATATTTTTGATCAGACACCCCTACTCCAATCAAAAAGGGAAAGGGAATTTATTTAAAACAAAGTGTATCCTTTAAGAATAATATTAACTTATCGCCGTTTCTAACAAGAATCAACAATCAAAATTAAGGCGTCCTTCTTCTATAGGCTAACAATTTATAACTTGCCTAAATAACCTTAGGTAACTCGCGACACACACCCACCCATCTTGCTAGCCTTTTTGTTCGTCTTCAGCGTTGTAGAAACAGTTTCGTCGCCAGCTATGCGCCTATTTCTACTCATGGAAGACAAACAAAAATCCTGCGCAATATGAGTGGTTTATTGATTGCGCCTTACCTTAGGGAGATGGAAACACACATCATCCAAAATTGCTGGTCTTTTTGTCCGTCTTCTACGTTGTAGTAACAGTTGCGTGCCTGGCTATACGCCTGTTACTACGCTCCGTATCAAGTGCGGGGCAGGCTTTGAATACGAACAAAAATACTGCCCAATATTGGATGCTTATTTATTTCCAGCATCCTTATGCGCCTTCCTGAAAAAAACACCAACACTTCAACTTTTCTCATGCAATTGAATATTAATAATCCTCAATGCGGCTAAAATAGCAGCAAAAACCTGATTAGAATGAACCCCACGTGTTTTACGGTTGTTATTATCACCGTCCCATGTAATCACACATTCTGTCAGTGCACTGGTATGCCCGCCTTTAGGGATTCTTACTTCATAGTCTAGTAGTGCAGGCACAGTGTAATCATGCAACTTCATCACTTTATTAATGGCATCAATAAACGCATCAAAACCCCCATTTCCACAACCTGAGGAAATATGCTGCTCACCTTTTACATCAACCCGCAAACTCACAGTCGATTCTAAATCAAAGCCGCTAGTGATCGTGCAATTCAGCAGTTTAATATGTTGATAATTCTTACTTTCCAGCACGTCGGCAATGATAAAAGGTAAATCATCGGTGGTAATCGTTTGTTTAGAGTCACCTAACTTAACAATTCTAGCCAAGACCTTTTTCTGGTTTTCTTCAGAAAGATCAAGTTCCAGTAATTCCAGATTCTTTTTAAGAGAAGCCTTGCCACTCATTTTTCCGAGTGCATAGCTATGAATACGAGAAAAGCGTTCGGGAATTAATCTACTTTTATACAAGTCGCCTTTTTGATCACCGTCGGCATGTATCCCTGCCGTCTGCGTGAATACATCGACACCTATAATAGGGGAATTTGCCGCCACACGTTTGCCTGAAAAATTTTCGACTAAATTACTGGTGCGCATCAAATGACTTTCATCAATAGATAATTCCATGTTCATTTTGTCACGCAGTACAACGCTGACTTGAGCCAGTGATGCATTCCCTGCCCTTTCTCCCAGACAATTGATCGTGCAATGAATTGAATTAATTCCTGCCCGTACTGCAGCCATTACATTGGCAGTCGCCAGGCCGTAATCATTATGCGGGTGAAAATCAAAGTGCAGCTCAGGGTAGCGGTGACACATATCACTTAGGCTATCAAAGACCTCATCAGGAGACATTACACCGAGTGTATCAGGAAGCATAAAATGCGTGATACCAGTACACTGTAGACTATCCATTAAGGAAAAAACATAATTACGATTGTCGCGATAACCATTTGACCAATCTTCTAGATAGACATTGACTGACAAGCCTTTTCCCAGTGCGTAATCTACCGTTTTAAGAATATCATCTATATGTTGTTGCAGCGTTTTTCCTAGCTGATCGCGGCAATGTTTTTCACTACCTTTAGTCAGCAGGTTGATCACACTGCCACCCGATTCCATTATCCAGTCTACGCTACGGGTATGGTCAACAAAACCTAATACTTCAACCCGACCTTCAAAACCTTCTTCACGCGCCCATGCATTAATGCGCTTTACAGCTTGCTTTTCACCCTCTGATACTCTTGCCGAAGCCACTTCAATCCGGTCAACTTGCAGCGATTGCAGAAGTGCTTTTGCGATATTTAGTTTTTCATCTGGCGCATAAGAAACACCCTGAGTTTGTTCACCATCACGCAAGGTTGTATCCATTAACTGGATGTGTCTGGGTTGTATGGACATATTGATTGCCTTGGAAAAGGATGGGACAATGTTGTGTAGAGCGGATTTGTCCGCGACAGACATAAAAGGAGCTTTCACCCGGATTTCCCTCGATAAGAATCCGGCTAAAGCCCCTTCAAAAAATACCATTATTTGATAATAGCGTACTAAAGTCCGCTCTACAAAGTCAGCAGTATTATACCCAAAGCCATGGGTAAGTTTGCTTATGCTTCACTTCGTACTGATCTATTAGATCTATTTGTTGTAGCGTTAGACCAATATCATCCAGACCTTTTAGCAAATTATGTTTACGCACAGCGTCTACTTCAAATTGAAAACCATTACCCGCCGGAGTCGTTATCAGCTGGTTATCCAGGTCGACAATAAATTCAACCCCTTCATTTGCTGAAATTTCATCCATTAAGCCTGCTAATTGCTCTTTAGTTGCAATGATGGGTAATATACTATTTTTAAAGCAATTATTGTAGAATATATCCGCATAACTGGTCGAAACAATGGTATTAAAACCATAGTCTGCAATTGCCCACGGCGCATGTTCACGTGAAGAACCACACCCAAAATTATCACCAGCAACCAATATATGAGCGCCTTTAAAAGCAGGTTTATTGAACTCAAATTCAGCATTATCACTGCCATCATCATTAAAACGCCAGTCGTGAAATAAGTGCTTTCCAAAGCCAGTACGTTCTACTTTTTTTAGAAATTGCTTGGGAATAATCTGGTCTGTATCAACATTGCTGCGATTCATTAAAGCAGCAATACTTTCGTGTTTTTTATAAGCTTGCATAATTGTTCTGTGTTATTCCTTAAAGATTCCGAATATCAACAAAATGACCTGCTGTTGCAGCTGCAGCAGCCATAGCAGGAGAGACAAGGTGCGTTCTACCACCTTTTCCCTGGCGACCCTCAAAATTTCTATTTGAAGTGGATGCACTACGTTGGCCAACGGTTAGTTCATCTCCATTCATCGCTAGACACATTGAACAACCTGGATCACGCCATTCCCAGCCGGCATCAATAAAAATTTTATCCAGACCTTCATCTTCAGCTTGTTTTTTAACATGATAAGACCCGGGAACGGCAATAGCTGTCACCTTAGCAGCCACTTTTGTCCCTTTAGTGACTTCCGCGGCAATACGAAAATCTTCAATACGCCCGTTTGTACATGAGCCAATAAAGATCAAATCAACGGGAATATCTGTCATTTTTGTATGTGCCGTCAAACCCATATAATTTAAAGCATTCGCGCAGGCTTGTTGCTTGATTTCATCATCAAAGTCTTCAGGAGCAGGAACAATACTGGTAATGCCAGTGACTTGTTCAGGCGATGTTCCCCAGGTCACCTGAGGTTCAATCTCTGCTGCATTTATCGTCACTATCATATCGTATTCAGCGCCTTCGTCACTCGGTAGGCTTTTCCAATAGGCAAGTGCTTTATCCCAGCTATCACCCGAAGGTACAAATTCACGTCCTTTTAAATAGGTATAGGTTTTTTCATCAGGTGCAACTAACCCAGCTCTGGCGCCGGCTTCAATCGCCATATTGCAGAGTGTCATACGACCTTCCATAGACAAGCTACGAATAGCACTTCCAGCATATTCAATCACATGACCATTACCACCCGCAGTACCAATTTTTCCGGTAATCGCCAGCGCAATATCTTTTGCAGATGCATATTTAGATAATTCACCATCAATTTGAATGAGTAGCGTTTTGGACTTTTGTTGTGGCAATGTTTGCGTTGCCATCACATGTTCAACTTCGGAAGTACCAATTCCAAACGCTAACGCTCCAAATGCTCCATGGGTTGCTGTATGACTATCACCACAGACTACAACCATACCAGGATGGACAAAGCCGTGCTCAGGCACAACAATGTGGATAACCCCGTTATTCGGGTTTTTCATATCATAGAGGTTTAAACCATTTTCTGCGCAATTATCAGCCATGGTTTCAATTTGCTTTTTCGCAATTGGGTCAGCAATAGGCAAATCTCTATCTTTGGT
This sequence comes from uncultured Methylomonas sp., assembly GCA_964481455.1. Taxonomy (GTDB): domain Bacteria; phylum Pseudomonadota; class Gammaproteobacteria; order Methylococcales; family Methylomonadaceae; genus Methyloprofundus. The sequence goes on from CAYZUM010000064.1 coordinate 6,924, forward strand.
CGGCACACAATGATCCATAGTCGCCAGAATACTATGAGGATTACGAACTTTTCGCCTGGCATTCCTTAAGCCTTCAAATGCCTGAGGGCTTGTAACCTCATGCATCAAGTGACGATCAACATATAATAAAGGAGCCTGACCCGAAGCTTCAGCCACAAAATGACTGTCCCAGATCTTTTCGTACATGGTTTTTTTCATTGTATCTTCCAAAACTTACATTCAGCTAAAACTGAACGCCTGTTAATAGCATATCTAAATAATTTAACTGTTTATTATCGCTTAATTAAGGTAGGTATTGCAATATACTTCGCGCGGTCACGACTACGGATTTCTAGCGGCTGAGTTTTTGCCGATAGCTGCGTTGCTGAAACAGATACGCGGCCGCGCAAAGGACAGCTGCATTTTGCAACACTACAGCCAACAACCATCAGCTGATAGAAACTCGCAACCGTGCCCTAGGAGGCTGCCCAAGAATAGAAAACCGACTGCGGAAAAGCCCTTTTGGTCAGCTTTCCCGATCACAACGTTAAAGAGCACACACTTCGCCTCAAATGATCGAAAAATCTGACTCAAAATGGCTTTCCCTCGCGACGGATTCTATTCTTGGACAGCCTCCTAGGGCAGCATCCGTTTTACATTGATGGCTTCCCACCCTCATAAATGATTGAATGATTGAGATTCCTTGTATATTTAACCATTATTATAAAAATAGTGCTGCACTAGAAACTAATTAAATTGAATCAGTGTGCCCTTCGTATCAAATGCAAGATATTTCGAAAGATCAGCACCCTTTTGTACCGTTTCTACCATCATGTTTAACGCATCTTCAGCTTCTTCAGAGCCGGGAGAAATACCATTCCTCCCGGAGAGGCAGGCTATCAATACCATTGACCAATCTTGTCCCATCTGCTCTGATTCTGTTACCAAATCAGCAAAGTTACTTAATTCATCCAGGTCTTTATCCACGCACATTATAGGTTGTAATTCCCCACCTTTTCCTAACTGGAATCGCTGCGCCTGATCTTCTTTATGCTCTTCAGGTAATGTAGCTTGCAAAAAAACAAACAAAAATCGCTGGGGCTCAGGTTGCTGCCTGCCAACCATCAATAAGGTTTCATAATTTATAATATCGATCATCGTTTGTTCTATTATCCTTTCATGACTGTAGAGCGGACTTCAGTCCGCTAATACTGAGGAATGGGAATCAAATCAGTGTGCATTCTGTCGTGTATTTTTGCTCCCCCTTCTGCGTTGCGGTAATCGTCACCTAGCCTGCTATGCGCCAACTCCCATGCATTATAGACAAAAAAATACTGCACCGTCATTGCACACACAACAATTCCAATTCCTGAATACCCATCGAAAAGCGAACTAAGGGAGCTGGAAATAAATAATCGTCCAATATTGGGCAGGATTTTTGTTCGTATTCAAGGCGTAGTAACAGGCGCATAGCTGGCTACGTAACTGTTGCTACAACGCAGAAGACGGACAAAAAGACTAGCAATATTGGATGATTATTTGTTTCCAGCTCCCTAAAGCCCGCTCTACACCTTTACCATTTGTATAATGCTCTGTACCCGACAAAAATTAAAAGTGGAATACAAATCTAGGTTTGTATTACGGCATTATATTAATTCAAACTTTGCCCTAGCAAACTAAGCAAAAAGTACAACACAAACTATAGGCAATTTTTTTCGTACACCATAACTCGCTTAGTAATACCACAAAGCAAAGTATAGGGAACAGTCTCTGCATAAACTGCAATTTCCTCTACAGGTAAGCCGCTGCCCCATAGCATCACACTATCCCCCAGCTTTATATTGATACAGTCACTTAAATCAACAGTGAGCATATCCATAGACACTCTCCCTATGAGGGGGACTCGCTGATCATCAATTAATACCGGAGTACCTTGTTTAGCATAGCGTGGATAGCCGTCTCCATATCCTATTGAGACAACACCAATGAGTGTCTCTTTATTCGCTACCCAACTACCACCGTAACCAACGGCCTCGCCTTTGCTGACTTGCTTGATAGCAATAAGCCTTGAAAATAAGTTCATTACAGGCTTTAAACCCAGTTGGCCAGCATTCTGCGCTAATAACGGTGAAACACCATATAACATGAGACCTGGCCGCACCCAGCCTTGTCGTGTTGCTGGCCAGGCAATAAGAGCAGCAGAATTAGCACAACTCTTTTCTCCAGGATAGTGCTCAACCGTGTCATTAAAAAGCTGTAGTTGCTGCAGCGTTTTATTATCTTGACTATCGTCAGCATTAGCAAAATGTGTCATAAAAGCAATGCCATGATGAATACAGTGGCACTGCTTTAAGCGTGATAATATTGAGGCAAACTGTGAGGGTGGAATTCCCAGACGATTCATTCCAGTATCAATTTTTAACCACACTCTCAGTGTTCCTTGCAAATCCAGCGATTCTAAAAGTGCAACTTGTTCCTCAGAGTGTATGACCACCTCTAATCGGTAATCCTGCAAAACAGAAACGTCCTCAGCCTGGCTAAAACCTTGTAAGACTAAAATCCTTCCCTTTACCTGCGCTTGTCTTAAACTAACAGCCTCATCAATTCGTGCAACCGCAAACGCATCCAGTTTTTTATCAAGCTGGCCCGCCATTCTGACTAGACCATGCCCATACGCATTAGCCTTAATAACACCCATCAGTTTTGATTGAGGTGCATACTCCCTTATTTTACGAACATTGTGATGTAAAGCAGCTATATCAATTTCAATATGCGTAGCAAGAGGGCGCACTAATATTCCTCATCGGAATATGACCCATGAGCACAATTTTCGAAGCGGGTGTATTTACCTAAAAAGGTTAAGCGGACTGTCCCAATAGGACCATTCCTTTGCTTACCGATAATTAACTCTGCCAGACCTTTATCAGGACTGTCTTCGTTATAAACCTCATCACGATAAACAAACATAATAACATCAGCATCCTGCTCAATACTGCCTGATTCACGTAAATCTGACATCACAGGACGTTTATTGGGACGCTGCTCCAAATTTCGATTTAGCTGAGATAATGCAACCACCGGAACATTCAGTTCTTTTGCCATGGTTTTTAAGCCACGGGAAATATCAGAAATTTGCGCCACCCGGCTTTCACCACTAGAAGGTGACTGCATTAATTGTAAATAATCCAGTACAATCAAGCCTAATTGACCATTATCCCGGGTTAAGCGCCTTGCTCTGGAGCGCACTTCACCAGGTGTCAGTGCCGGCGTATCATCGATAAATAATTTCGTTTCAGCCAGTAAATTTATCGCAGAAGTTAAGCGTGGCCATTCATCATCATCCAGCTTACCAGTACGCACTTTATGCTGATCAATGCGACCCAAGGATGACATCATCCGCATGGCCAGTGAATCACCAGGCATCTCCATACTAAAAACAGCAACCGGTTTTCCACTCCCTACCGCAACGTTTTCAGCCATATTCATGGCAATCGTTGTTTTTCCCATTGAAGGCCGCCCCGCAACAATGATTAAATCACCGGGTTGCAAGCCCGAAGTCATCTCATCCAGATCGGTAAACCCTGTTCCTTCACCTGTAATATTACCTTCTTGCTCAAATAGGGTTTCTATTTTTTCAACTGCGGTGCCTAATAAATCTTTTATTGAAATAAAACCAGACTGCCCTTTCTGACGTTGCTCTGCAATTTCAAAAATACTTTTTTCAGCACCTTCTAACAGCTCTTCAGTTGAACGCCCTTCGGGATTAAAAGCGGACTCTGAGATATCTGTACCAATATGAATGAGCTGTCTCAATACCGAACGGTCGCGCACAATATTAGCATAAGCAACAATATTGGCTGCGCTGGGCGTTTCTTTTGCCAAGACGCTTAAGTAGGCCAACCCGCCTGCATCGTCCAGTTCATTTATTTTCTCCAGCGTCTCAGAAATGGTCACCACATCGAAGGGGATCTGTTTTTCTGCTAAATCCTGTATTGCCTTAAAAATGGCCCGATGATCCTTGCGATAAAAATCAACTTCACTGACTTTATCAGCCACGGTATCCCAGCGCTCATTATCCAGCATTAAGCCACCAATCACTGATTGTTCAGCCTGGATAGAATGAGGGGGTACTTTTAAAGACTCGACTGCTATATCTCGACTTCTAAATTCAGTATCGGCCATGTGTATGTCTCGTAAAAGCGCTATTATTTCTCATCAGAATGACTATATATGAGCTTGGGATCAGGATGATTGCTGTAACATTAGGAATGCACATAAAATAAACCAGGGAAGGGAAATAAAATAACGTGTGCATTCAACGCAGGTTTTTTGTTCGTCTTCGGGGCGTAGAAAACGAACAAAAAGACAAGCAAGATGGGTGGGTGTTGCGAGTTGCCTAAGTATATTTGGTTGATCAATCACATAGTAAAATACTTTTATAGCGACAGTTTTTGCTAAACCATGCGAATGAATTCGCACCTACAGTTACTCAATTTGTGGGTTAGCTTAGAGACGCCCCCAACAAAATAATAACAAACCAAAAACTGGGGCTTTTTTCTTAGCCCTGCCTACATCAGAATAGTGTAACGAAAAAAGGGTTGTAATCGTATGATTACAACCCTTTTCTACTGATCGATTCTGACTGCCTTTACGACGAGTAAGCTCGCCATAAAGACAGCACTATCAATAAAACGATTAACGTTTTGAATACTGAGGACGCTTTCTCGCCTTATGTAAACCCACTTTCTTACGCTCTACTTTACGTGAGTCGCGAGTCACAAAGCCAGCTTTTCTTAGCTCAGGACGTAACGTTTCATCGTACACCATTAAAGCGCGTGTCACTCCGTGACGAATTGCACCTGCTTGTCCAGAAGGACCGCTGCCTTTAACCGTCACATTGATGTCAAATTTGTCGGTTAATTCTAATAATTCTAGCGCTTGACGAGCAACCATTTGATCAGTCCTACGACCAAAGTAATCTTCAATAGCTTTGTTGTTAACTGTAAATTTTCCAGAGCCTGATTGAGCATAAACACGTGCTATTGCACTTTTGCGTCGTCCAGTTCCATAATATTGAGCTTCTGCCATGATTTTAACCTGTTAGTTACTTAAAGTTCTAAAACTTTAGGTTGTTGAGCTTGATGACCATGTTCAGGGCCCGCATACACTTTTAACTTTTTGAACATTGCACGACCCAAAGGGTTTCTCGGCAACATTCCTTTCACCGCATTATTAATAATACGATCTGGAAAAGTTTGTCTTAGCTTACCTAAGCTCACACTTTTCAGGTTACCAATATACCCAGTGTGATGATAATACATTTTATCTTTTTCTTTATTACCAGTAACACCGATTTTCTCAGCATTAATAACGATAATATAATCGCCCGTATCGACATGAGGCGTATATTCTGGCTTATGCTTACCGCGTAGGCGTCGTGCAATTTCGGTCGCTAGACGTCCAAGCGTCTTACCCTCTGCATCGATCACATACCAGTCGCGCTTTACTTCCGCTGGTTTTGCGCTAAATGTTTTCATATTTGTTTATCTTTTTGTAAGATTTTTTAGTTAGCCGCCTATGATACTAAATTAGCTATTTTCTTTCAAGTCCTTATGATAGATATGTGTAAAAATACGGTACCTTTCATATAAGCGAGAAAGTAGTGGACACTTTTGAATATCATTAAAAATGAAAGACGAAAGGTAGGGTGCATTCTATCCACCATGACTGCTACGGAAGCGCTTATGGCG
>CAYZUM010000065.1:0-12605 GCA_964481455.1 uncultured Methylomonas sp.
GGGACTAAAAATCATCACTTCGCTAAGCTCCGTTTCCCTGATTTTCAGCGTTTGATATTTTACTAGATAGTAATGATTCTCAATACACATTTATAATTGCTGGTATTTAATGCTCATTTCTAAGCTGAATACTATAATTTTTAGGTTGAGTATAACAGGTTTTCTGATGGCAATTAGAAATCACAATCGTGTAGTTGCCAGCGATAAGGTCCAGAGAAAAGGTCTCATCCTTTGCCGCTAATAATTGTTTATTGGCATCAAAAACAGCAATATAAAAAGCCATATTCGAGAATTGGCTGCTGCCGGAAAAAGCGATGCTTCCTTCAAGATTCACTTCATAACTATCTTCATCATTATTATCAAACAATGAGCCTTTCAGGGTCAAACCATTTTGTTGATCCCCAGATTCTAATGGCGCAGTAATATCAATAATATTTTTATAATCTATAAAAACATCATAGTGGATACTTTTAGTTTCACCTGATGGATAGTTTATATTGTCAATTGTGACGGTATACCATGTATCATATTGCCAGTCAGTCACTGTCCAGCTTAAATTATTGGGAACGCCTGAGGCTTTTGTATCAGTATGTAAATCTTCTATCATCATTAGTTCCCCAGTGTCTTTTTGGCGAATGCTAAGTTTACTTCCGGCAAAATAATGATATTGGTTCGCCCAAAATGAGGATTTATCTTCAATTATCGACAAACTCCATGGAGTTTGATTCGCGCTTGTTTGAGCGGAAAAAAATATAGATGGGTAACGTAAATAGGGTGCCGCAATAAAATCTGGAATCTGATTAGCATCTACGTCTGCACTAATGGAAAAATCAGATACTTTTACAGCGGATGCCCCAAAGACCTGGCCATAACTTGTAAGTTGCAGGAAGGGGTTTAATAACGCTCGCCTATGCCCTACGCCAGCGACATTGGAAACATTGAGTGCATCATTGATAAAACCAAAAATATTATCAGCTGGATCGCTATTGCCATTTCCTAAATGTAAGTTGCTGCTATTACTCCCCGAATAACCCAGTTGATTAAGGCACAGAGCATTTTCCGGTGGAGTATGTGATAAAAAATTATTTGCTCTTTGAATTAAAGCGGCGTGTTGTGTTTCCCCGTTGGCATCGTCAGCGTAAAGGACAGGGGGGAGTTGATGTAATTTACGTGTTTCATTTAATGCCTGAAGCTGTCTAAGCTGTGCTAATTCGCTTGAAGTACCGGCGGAGCAGCTATCAATATCGGGAAGGCGTGTATATAAAAAGTCGCTGCTGGTAAAAGATTGTTCGCTAATTTCTTTCGTTACTGTCCTCCAATATTGACGGTAGTCTTCACCTGGGTCCTGAATAAGTAAAAAGCCTATCTTAGAAAAGTCACTATGCTGAAGGTCTTTGTCATAGGCTTGTACTGCAACATAGAAAGCCGCCTGTTGCCATAATGTAACCGAAAATTCAGTATTTTCGTCTAGATCTATACTCGATATGGTCTCCACGCCTTGGAAAGGATAGGGGGCGTAAGAAAGACGGTAACCCGCTGCTTTATCTACTGTTGACCACTCTAATGTGACTTGCAGGCCTTCAGTGTTAACAATTAAATTAGGTGCAGGGAGTTGCGCATAAGTCTTTAGAGATGATATTAACAGCAATATGAGTAATGATGATTTATGCATAATGGTTCTGCCTATGTTTTTGGTACAACACCCTTAAATTTTCAATATAAAAACATCATAGCTAATGGTATTAATTTTTATGAATGATTTTGTTATTTTATGGCTTACTTTGGGGCTACTTTATTTGTGACTCGTTCCGCAGTAATATAGTCTAAATTGATAGCTTATCATTAACCTTTTATTAACGATAAAATATTGCTGAGTGGCACTGTGCGTCATTATGCGCACAATTATGTTATAAATTCCGAATTACGTTTTCTCGCTACGCTTAAAAATCTAACCCAGTCTACATGACGCTAAAAACCGCAGTTGAGCGCTATAAAATACTAGAAGTGACTGAATGTTAAATATAAAAAATGTAAAGACTTGTCACTCACTGTCTTGGTCTCTTTAGGCTGAGTTCAGAGAGCCCCCCAGTCTTTTAGTGCTCGCTTATTTTGTATGATCATTACCTAGGCTGAACGACATTGCTTTTTAGAATAAGGTCACTTTTATTTTAGTCGTATTTGTTTTTATTCCATAGCCATTTTTGCCGCGTCGTTTAACTTCGTACATGGCCTCATCGGCTGCTTTTACTAAGTCATCAAATTTCTGGCCATGCTGGGAGGTATTGGCAACACCAATACTGACACCGATATTGACTGATATTTTCTGATTAATACGGACTGGATGCTGGATGCTGTAAATCAATTTCTTAGCAATTGAGAGCTGAGTATTCACCACTTGATTAAACATGATGATCAAAAATTCATCACCGCCTAGGCGTGATACTAAATCAGAAGAGCGGATGCAGGCGCGTATGCGTTCGGCTACGTGAATGAGTACCTGGTCACCGACATCATGTCCATAGAGGTCGTTTGCCTGTTTAAACTGATCCAGATCTAATAAAAATATGCTTGCATTGGAGGGCTCTCTCCCTTGTATTAAGTGATTAAATTTATTCTTTATCGCTTGCCTACGCAGTAACCCCGTAAGAGAGTCATGTTCAGCTTCATATCTATTGGCTTGTTCGCTGATGACGCGCTTGGAAACATCAAAGATAACGCCTTCGATTCGTATTTTCCCCGTTGAGCCAGATACTTTTGATAAGACGCAATGTATCCAGACTGGGGGTGTTATGTTGAGTTGCAGTGAGAAGTCTTTTGCTTGTAATTGCTCTAACTGCAATGCATTCTTTAGCATTATCTCAAATTGTTCTTTTTCCTGTACAAAAAATGATAAATAATCGCCTTGTTTAATGCAATCAGCTGGATTATCAGCACAATGTAATACTTTAAGCAAGGTCGAGTTGTTGCTAATCAGCTTACCGTTGGCATCCAGTAAGAACAGCCCCGCACTACTTGACTCATAAATATGGCGGAGTTGTTGTTCCATGTATTGAATTGATTTTCTGAGTGTTTGTTCCTGTTTAAGCTTTGTTTCCCTGTTTTTTAACAAATCATTAATATCGTCGACTAAGCGGCCAAGTTCATCATGTTTGTGTTGTCCTAGCGGAGATATGCTGCTTTTATCACCTGCTTTTATGGCATGAAGGCTATCGGCAACCAAGACTAAAGGTTGAGATATTTTAGTGCGTACCGTGATTAAAAGAATTAAAGTAGTTGCAGCAATTAAAAATAGAGAGCTAAAGGCGTTAGAATACGCTGCATATTGTGCTTCAGCGACGTTGAACTGTGAATTTGGCGTAATAATAAGTTGCCCGACGCCTTGTTGCTCGGAAAATGGTGAATACAACATGCGTATCAGTTGGTTTGAGGAGGAAGTCTGTATCGGTTTTGCTTTTTCTGCTAATACCCTCTGGTCACTGATAATGCTAGCGCTGTAGACACTATCGTTACGTAATAAGCCATTGATGACATCAGCAGCAATCACGCGATCATGAGTGTAGGCGGCTATTGCAGCAGTGCTTTCTACAGTATCCATTAACTGAGTCAGCATGATATTGGTTTTAGTTTTAGAGTGATAATAGGCGCTAATAAAAGAAAAACTAATTGCGATCAGTGCTAAAAAGGCAGCATAGAATAGTATGTATATTGATAATTTATGATGCAGTTGGTTGAGTGGCATATAAGTAGGTAGTCAAAAGTTTCTTAACAAAATGAATAAATGTGATTTTGCACTTAATAATGCTAGTTTAAACCAAAAGTATCCCTTTCTGCTTTTTTTAAGGATAACGGATAAACTTCATTCCTAGAAATGTTAGATAACGTTTGGCTCATTACTTAGAAATAGTATTTTGATAATCAGAAGATAAAATCAAAGCCAAATGACCAGACATTCACCTGGCTGGGTGTCTGCTCAGTATCGAATTTTTGCCAGAGTTGCGCGCCATTTTGTCCTAGCCAAAAATGGCTCCATTGCGTTTTTAAGGCGATATTAGAGTATACATCCCAGCGTATTCCGAGTGAAATAGATTTTTCATCAATGCGGTTTTGATTAAGAAAAGCATCAAAGGTATCATGAATTCCTTGAAATTCGGGATTAGGTAATATTGGGACTGGAACATCCACATTGTATTGGAAAGTGTGGGCAATGCCAAATAAGGTATACAGGGTAAAGTTTGCAATACGTCTTCCCACACTGAGGTAAGCGCTAGTGATAGACGGGAATAGAGGCGTGTCGGTGTGCAAATAACCTGCCTCTATTTGAGCCAGCCAGGTTCCATTATCATATGCACTGCCAACAGAAACAAAATGCATATTAGAGTCTTTGATTGTTAATAGTGGGGTAAGCTCACTAATGCCTGGTATCGCTAAATCGACTGCGTTTAGTAGCGTAGATGTTTGATTAAATCCAGGAGTATCCGTTAAGGGGTGCAAAAAGACATAGCTAATTTTTGTCCGCCAATGACTGTATTCATAAGTCAGATTCCCTCCCGCTAAAGGATAATTAAAATCAAAAAGCTCATTACCAGGATTTGTAATAAGCTGATTAAAAGAATAACCAGCAAACACTTTTAGTGTTAAAAAACCATTATTGATCGCATAGCGCTTACTGATATCAATGCCATCGAAATGATATATCGGGATAGTGCCATAAAACTCATGGGGTGGGCGCATCCACGGATAAGCATAACTCACATTACGATAATCAGAGGAGAGAAAAAGGTCCGCTCCTACGCGTCCAATTCTGATATCAATGTCATTTTGTGGGCGCCAACGTAAAAAAGCCCATTCCAGGTTTTGTTCAAAAAAATCTCCAGCATGATCTCGGGCAACCCACTGCACGGTCATGTGGAATGCTTCGTTAAAGTTAACATCGAGCTGTATGCCAAGTCGAGAATCGGGAGACACTCCCCAGGAGTCCTTTGTGATGCTATGAGCTTGCGACCTATCGCGATAAAACCCGATTGAATGGGTATCTGTGCCCACAATTGATAGAGAGCCAAATCCTTTGATTGACCATGACGGGGAAAAATGTTCCGCTCGAACAATGCTTGAAAAAAGCAGCAATAAAGCAATAAAGCAAGTAGCAAGCACTTTATTGAGAAGTGTCACTCGGTTACAAAAGGTGTCGCGTAAAGTTAGGTAAATCATAGCTCTAGCGATATAACTTGTCTTGGGTAATGGGAGGGCTAGCATCATGTTATTCAAGAAATAATAAAATGCGCATAGTGAGTTCATCAGCATTTTCTTTGTTTATATAGCCAATGGCACTTTCGTGTTGTTGAACGATAGAGATAATCTTTTGATCATCAGGTAATTTTGTGGGTGGAGAGGTCCGACCACTAAACAAAAGGCGCGCCCAATAGGCATCAATTTGCGCAATAGAACGATGAGTCAGTTGTAAATAAAACTCGGTTCGTAAATTAGTCTGGTCAAATGGGTAAGCTGGCTTACCATCTGGAAACACACGGGTTCGACCCATATAAATATCTTGTACCTGTAATACGGTTAATTGCTGTTGGCTATTCTGCAAGTTGCCGATGACAACAATATCAGCAACTGCATAAGTTGATAAAAAGAGAAGAAAAAAACTGATGATAGAATTTTTCATAGCCATTTAAGGAAAAAGTTTTCCCAGATTGGAAGCTCTAACCTTAGCGTTAATGAGGATGCTAAGGAAAACGAGTATCCATTGGTGAGTGTTATTTGCGAGTGTCATAAAGCCGCTCGCTTGCCATTATGTCTATTGCCTTGAGGAGCACTAAATAAAGCATGGGTGAAGATAGAAATAGGGGGTTTTGAGCATGGTACTATTTTGTAACTATAGTTTCTCAGATAAATAGATTCCTTGTGGGATACGAATAACATCCCTTTGAGGGATGGTATCCAAGAAATTATTTTTCTGAAGGTCTATTCGAGTGATAATGTTAATTCAGCAGGCTATTCGCGAAACGGGTATAAGTCATTGTCCTGATTAGAGAAAATTTATAATAAACAAAATCCTGTGGTGATGTTGTGATAGAACACCCAGAGTGGTGTAGTTAACCTAAAGCTGTCATTTTATGATTATAAAATTGATTTATATCATAAAAATATTATTTTTCTGTGTCAAGGCTATGAAAAACGTCCCATAAAATAGCCTAATTTAAAGAAAAGTGTTGAGGTCTTATTAACCCAGTCTCAGCACGTTTCCTCGCTGAGAATGAGTATATTGAAGACCCTTTAACTATGGATTTCTATATGTAGTTCACGAAATTCATTCGTTAATTTATGATTAGGCAGGTAATGTACTAAAGGTTTTGATTCTGTATGTGATTCGCGCACCTTAACGGAGGGTGAAATTTTACTGTTTAGTACAGGTAGGCCTTCAGCGATCAGTTCTTCAACTAACTGCCTGGGTAAGCGTGCCTGCGCCTGAAATTGATTAACGATAATACCTTCAATTTCAAGACCTTCATTATGATCAGCTTTCACTTCAGCTAAGGTTTGCATTAAAGTATAAAGTGCTTCGCGTGCAAACGTATCGCAATCAAAGGGGATGAGACATTTATTCGCTGCAATCAGTGCTGATTGACTGTAAAAATTAAGGACAGGAGGAGTATCAATATAGATTTCATCAAAATCTTCTAATTTATCCAGTTCTTCTTTAAGTTTAAATATTTTGTAACGAGATTCCAGACGGCTTTGTAAGCCCTCTTGCTCTGGATGAGAAGGGATCACAAATAAATTGGGGAAAGGGGTCTCGTGGATAACGTCTTCTAATTCGGGGCCCTTGCCACCGAAAAGTCCAAGGCTTAAACAGCCTTTAAAGAAATGAGCAATAGTTTGATCAGAGTCCGTTTCTTTTTGCCCTAATAAATACTGCGTGGCATTTCCCTGTATATCTAAATCAATCACTAAAGTACGTTTACCTTCCATTGCACTAATGGCTGCCAAGTTACATGTTATGGTCGATTTTCCAACACCGCCTTTTTGATTAAAGATCACCCTGCGCATTCTGTTCCCCGATAAATCAAACAATTAAAGTAATATTATAAGTAAAATTATGAGCGTATAAAAGTTTTTGCCTCACATTCAGGGCATTCAGGAATAATACTGGTACTTTTAAAAGCAATCACTTTGCCACATTTTTCACACCTTAATGTCCCCGGTGCAGTGAGTTCGCCAGATTGATAGGGATGGCTATATAGCTTAGCTGTTTCCGATAGTTGTGCCAGTTCTATACGGGTTTTATCGGCCACATCAAGAAAAGAATCCAGAGCAAAATCTTCTATTAAATCGATATCAAATTTAAGCCATTCTGTTAACGAGTCGCTGCTGTTGTTTGGCAAAGAGTGCGCTGCATGATGAACATCTCTGGAGACCGCCTCAGAGACATGACTAATTTCCTCTTGAGTCAGACCGCCAATTTCACTGATCTTTTCTTTAGCAGAGTCCAGTTTATCGGCTATTGTATGAATAGTGTCATCCGTTGCTTCATACATATATTCCATAAAGTCATTATAGGCTTTGGTTAGTTTATTTTCATTCATTAGAATCACTCCGTAAAAAGGCTTTAGATTTACTTCGCTGTAAGGTATTCTAACGCTTTTGAATGCAAAAAGACGAGTAACAATGCAAGAAAACTATAAACCACTAGAAATTGAGTCTGAAGTACAGGCGCAATGGGAGCAATCAGGTGTATTTCAGGCTTCTGATGACGAGAATAAAGAAAAGTATTATTGCTTATCAATGTTCCCTTACCCTAGTGGTCGACTGCATATGGGGCATGTACGTAACTATACGATTGGTGATGTGATCAGTCGTTACCAACGTATGCAAGGAAAGAATGTAATGCAGCCGATGGGTTGGGATGCCTTTGGCTTGCCGGCAGAAAATGCGGCGATGAAGCATGATGTACATCCTGCGGAATGGACATATGAAAATATAGCTTATATGCGTGAGCAGTTAAAACAGTTGGGGTTCGGCTATGACTGGAGCCGCGAATTAGCGACTTGCGATCCGAGTTACTATCGTTGGGAACAATGGTTTTTTCTGCAATTACTGGAAAAGGATCTAGTTTATAAGAAAACGTCTGCCGTTAACTGGTGCCCTCATGATCAAACTGTTTTAGCGAATGAACAGGTCATAGAGGGATGTTGCTGGCGCTGTGATACTGCAGTGGAGAAAAAAGACATCTCTCAATGGTTTTTAAGAATAACGGCCTATGCTGATGAATTGCTGGATTCGTTAGACAAGATGCCCGGTTGGCCTGAACAGGTTAGAACCATGCAGGCGAACTGGATAGGACGGTCTGAAGGTCTGGAAATGAGTTTTATTGTTGCTGGAATGGATGATGTCGAGATTTATACAACTCGCCCCGATACCTTAATGGGCGTTACCTATCTAGCAGTCGCTGCGGAGCATCCTTTGGCATTGCAAGCCGCTAAGAATAATACAGAAATTGCTGTTTTTCTGGAAGAGTGTCGGCAGACGGAAACGTCAGAAGCGGCATTAGAAACTATGGAGAAGAAAGGAGTCGATTCTGGATTTAAAGCTAATCACCCTATTACTGGTGAGCTTGTGCCTGTGTGGGTTGCTAACTTTGTGTTGATGAGTTATGGCACGGGGGCAGTGATGTCTGTCCCTGCACATGATCAGCGTGACTATGAGTTTGCAAAAAAATACACTATCGCTATCAAGCAGGTTATTTTTTCTGCAAACGATATCGATGATAGCATCCATGAACAGGCTTTTACTGAGAAAGGCATTTTAAGAAATTCAGCTGAATTTGATGGGCTCAGCTCAGCTGAGGCAGACAATGCTATCGCTGATAAGCTAGAAGGGCTACGTAAAGGGCAGCGCAAAACTAATTTCCGGTTACATGACTGGGGTGTTTCCAGGCAACGTTACTGGGGAGCGCCTATTCCGATTATCTATTGTGAGGATTGTGGGACTGTCCCGGTGCCTGAAACTGATTTACCGGTTGAATTACCCAAAGATGTCGTTTTGGACGGTTCAAATTCGCCATTAGTAACACATGAAGCATTTTTGCATGCTGACTGCCCGCAGTGTGGTAAAGCAGCAAAGCGCGAAACCGATACGTTTGATACCTTTATGGAGTCATCCTGGTATTTTGCTCGCTACGCTAGCAGTAAGGCGGATTCAATGCTGGATGCCAGTGCTAAATACTGGTTACCCGTTGATCAGTATATTGGGGGCATAGAACATGCGATCTTACATTTATTGTATGCCCGTTTTTTCACTAAATTAATGCGTGATGAAGGGCTGTTAGTTTGTGATGAGCCGTTTAAAAACCTGCTGACACAAGGAATGGTGTTAATGGGTGGCACTAAAATGTCTAAATCCAAAGGTAACACGGTAGACCCTCACGGCTTAATCGCTGAATATGGTGCCGATACCGTGCGCTTATTTATCATGTTTGCGGCACCTCCTGAGCAGTCTTTAGAGTGGTCTGATAGTGGCGTTGAAGGAGCCTTTAGATTTTTAAAGCGTTTATGGCGTCAGGTGCATTTACATGTCGATGGCAAGACTGTTGTCGTTCCTCTCGATAAACAAAGTTTAACAGGGGCAGAAAAAGAGCTGCGTAGGCAGGTACATCATGCGATTGAAAAAGTAAGCGATGATATTGGTCGTCGACACCATTTTAATACCGCTATTGCGACCAATATGGAGCTATTGAATACCTTATCTAAATTTAAGAGTGAAGGCAGTAATACACTGGCAGTTCGTCAGGAAGCATTAGAAGCGATTGTATTAATGTTGTTTCCCATTGTGCCTCATATCTGCCAGCAGTTATGGAATGGCTTAGGGAAAGCAGAAGACATTAATTATCATTGGCCTACGTTAGATAAATCTGCATTAGTGCAAGATGAGTTACAGATGATAGTGCAGGTAAATGGGAAATTGCGCGGTAAAATCATGGTGGCCTCTGATGCGAGTAAAGAGTCTATTGAAGCGCTTGCCCTGGCCGAACAGAATGTTATGCGTTTTCTTGAAGATAAAGCAGTGAAAAAAGTCATTGTTGTCCCTAAAAAACTGGTGAGTATCGTTGTATAATTTACTTGGGAAAAATACAATCGCTCGTAAAATCGGCGTTATTATATCGCTTGTTTTTTTATTGACAGCCTGTGGTTATCATCTGCGTGGTTCAATTGACTTGCCTGAGTCATTGCAGAAGATGTACGTGCGTGGTGCTTCCAGAGAATTATCAGAGGCCATTAAGCAGGCGTTTAGGTCTACCACTGGTGAGCTTGTAAGTAATGCTGCAGATGCAGGTATGATCTTAAATGTGATAGATGAGGATTATCGGCGTCGGACAGTGTCCATTAGTTCTTCAGGTTTTTCCAATGAATTTGACCTTATCTATCGTTTAGTGTTTGACTTAATTGATAAAGATGGCAATGAACTGGTTTCGGCGCAAACCATCGAAGTTAGGCAGGCGTATTTTAATCAGCAAAGTAGTGATATTGTGCTTTCTAAGGAAAATGAAGAGCAGGTATTGCGAAAAGAACTCTACCTTAAAGCGGTACACTCAGTCATTGGGAGAGCGCGTGCGGAGCTAAAAAAATCATACCCTAAAAATGTGGTTAAAGACTGAGCAGTTAGCCTCGGCAATCGCGAGGAAACTTGAACCTATTTACTTTCTTAGCGGCGACGAGCCTTTGCAATTAGGTGAAGCTGCAGATGTCGTACGTCAGGCAGCTAAAAAAGCAGGCTATGAAAACCGTGAGCTGTTAACCGTCGATACTCGCTTTGCTTGGTCTGATTTCTTGCAGGCTGTTGATTCCATGTCGATTTTTTCGGAAAAGAAAATTATCGATTTGCGTATTCCAACAGGCAAGCCCGGGACAGAAGGAAGTAAGGCTTTCGTTCATTACTGCTCGCGATTACCTGAAGATACGCTACTATTGATCACAGCAGCAAAATTGGAAAAATCAGCCAAAAAGTCAAAATGGGTAAGCACGTTGGAGAAGCATGGCGTTGCCATACAAGTCTGGTCTTTGAGTGGAGCTGATTTGCTAAACTGGATTCAGCAACGTATGCAAAAGAAAGGCTTGATTGCAGACCGACCTGGCTTGAGAGTGATCGCTAGTCGAGTAGAAGGGAATTTGCTGGCGGCGGCTCAGGAAGTCGAAAAGTTATATGTACTCTATGGTCAGGGGCAGCTTTCTGAACAACAAATTGAAGAGGCTGTGGTTGATGTGGCACGCTATGACGTGTTTAATCTTGTCGATGCCTCACTCTCAGGTCGAGTAGACAGGGTTCTTAAGATTCTTCGGGGATTGCAGCATGAAGGTATTGCTGCGCCGATCGTGCTCTGGGCTTTGACTCGGGAAGTTCGTAACCTGATCTATATTAAACAAAAGCTAGCGGCAGGACACCCGCGAAATAGCGTCTTTATGCAACATCAGGTCTGGGATAAACGGCAACAGTTGGTGACTAAAGCAATTAATAAGTTGGCTGCACAAGACTTAATGCAGATGTTATTAATCGCGGCTAAAGCTGATCGGCAAATGAAAGGTCAGCAAGCAGGCGATAGTTGGGAAAGTTTGCTGGAGATAAGTTTGATGCTAGCGAAGACGTAATTCAGAACGAAAAAGCTAAGGAGCCTGTAGCGTATGACAATCCTTTAACCACGGGTTTGAATTTTGTATGAGAAACAGCAATAAATGTAATTTATCACTTACTTGTGCTAAAAGTATTTTCTTTTTTCTTCCAAATGAAGTGGTTTGAAAAAATTGTACTAAATGTGGGTATGCGCGTTAAATCCAGGAACAAAGAGGCTGGAAGCCAATTATTCTGCAACATTACCCAGAATATTCAAATGATTGTAAAGTTTCTGTTGATAATTTATCAGTACAGTGTGCCCCTTTTAAAACCTATATATTCAATGCAATGGCTTAGGCAGTGGGTTACATTAGCTTATCAAATAAATGAGCTATTTAGTCTTTAGATGCTTTGCAATGACAGCCTGTCGCACTATGCTGTTACTCAACGTTAGGTAAAGTAGGTTATGCCGTAATATAATGCGGCCATTTCTAAAATGACAGGTGCAATAAATCTAGTCATACTTCGGCTTTGCACATCCGTAATATCGTTGTCACTATATGAAAAATCATCTGTAGAACCAAAAGTATCTAAACGTGGGCTATTATTTTGAGTCTTCTGTGAGGGGGTGCTGGAACCGCCAAATAAAAACTCATCATCAAATAAAGCCATTTCATCAAGTTTTTTCTGGTTATTGAATAATTCGTCAAGCACATCCAGATCTATTTGTAGTGTTGATGTAGTCATGTTTCACGCTCTCTCAAATTGTAGATTAATGTCTGATCTTTTAGACTAATTATTACCGCTGCTGGAATACTAGGTTACACCTAAGCGGAAAAAAAGGAAAATGATATATGCGAAGAAATTGAACTAGTTCTCATGCAGTACCGAGAATTGTGATTATTTTCACATTATGGCCCTGTTTTTTTATATCATACTGGTACTAAGTAGTCGACCAAAATTATCCTAACATTTTATTAAATCCATAAAATGGCTCC
>CAYZUM010000066.1:0-12396 GCA_964481455.1 uncultured Methylomonas sp.
GACTAAAAATCATCACTTCGCTAAGCTCCGTTTCCCTGATTTTCAGCGAATGAAGATAACGTTAAAATAAAGGCACCGAATCAAGTCCATATTATGGCAAGGTTACGCGGTTTTACGCTTCAATGATTACGAAAATCTGGCGCTAAAAACTTTCAGGCAGCAATGGAAGGTTTTGCTAATTCGGTCTTTAGCATGGAGGAGATGCTTAGGCAAGTCAAATTTTTATGAGAAAGCCGTGGTAGAACAGCAAGTAAGGGCTTATAAAGAATGTGCCCAAGGTTATTTTCTTGAATAAAATAGATTACAAATTTAAGCTAGTCCCAGCGTGAATCACGAATTTGTATTCTGCCATTAACAAGCTTAACTTCTAAACTCGCTATATCTTCATAAGCAGGTGCGCTTTTAACTTCGCCTGTTCTAATACAAAACCTTGCACCATGCCGTGGGCAAATAATTTCATCATCCTCAATTTCTCCACTGGCTATTTCTGCACCGTCATGTGTACACATATCTTCCAAGGCATAAAATCCATCTTCTAATTTAAAAACAGCGACATCAATACCCTCCACATCAACAACCATATGCTCACCTATTGCTAAAGCACTTTCAGCTACCACATCAACCCACTCAGACATATTCCCCTCATTTTAGTTTTTTAGATAGACATCATATCTCAGTAACTTACTTTTAAAACTTTCCGCTGGCTTCCCCCCTAGAGGTAGAGCATAATCGGGGCTTTTGACAACAACTTTTTTTGCTGTTGTTTGCCATGCAACCTCAAACAAGGCTTCTCTATCCAGATCATCACCCAGCAAATCACGTAATATCAACATTGACTTTTTAGGTAAAGCTGATTTCTTTCGTTTAGCTGGAAACATCGGGTCAATATAAATGCAATCAGGAGCATTCGTTAACTGTGGTAATATCTCAATCGCATTACCAGCCATCAATTTAGGCGTAGGCAAGGCTAATCTTTTGACCCAGTCCAAATTTCCTAAACGCATAAAGGCATCTTCAAGTAATTCCAGCATCACCGGTGAACGTTCAATACAGCTTATATCATAGCCCATGCGAAAAATATGCAAACTATCTTGCGCCCAACCAGTCGTTGCATCAATTACCGTTTTTGTTTTTCTCCCTATCGCTTGTGCTAATGCGCCTTCTTTTGGTGCCGGCCAAGAGCGCTGCTCCCCTCTCCTTGGTTCAATTTCAACCATCAAGCCACCTTTTTTAACTAACTCTTTATCCAAAAGTTTAAGGCACCCATCGCGCCAGCTTAAAAATATACTCTCGGGAATATCTTTATTAATAACGTAATATAAAGGCACCTGTAGCCGTTCAGCAAGCGCACTAAATAGCTTTACATCGCCTTCTCCATGATAATAAACTGCCAGATTCCCTAAATAACTCAATTGACCTAAACCTCTTACATTAGCCGGTAATCAACACCTAGGAGGCTGTCCAAGAATAGAAAACCTATCTACCTCAAAAATTTCTGTCATTGCAGAACTCCTCGTAAAGCATAGATGGATGCTAGCCACAAATTCTAAAATTATTGAAAATTCAAAAGTGGTAACAGAAGTACCTGATGAGCATATCCGAATAGCTAATATATTATGGATAAACAGCAACTTATTACATTGGGGACAGAAAGAAGACAGGCAATTATTTCATGCCCGAATTGAATTTGAAAAAAAACAGGTTGTAGGAAAGACTAAATCAAATTTAGTTGGCCTCAATGCTATGAAAGCATAAATTGCAAGATTAAGTGATATGAGAAAAGGCGAAAGAGAGGTAACGCGTGTAATACCGCGCTAACCTCACCTCGAGCTTTAATTAAAAAAGAAGCAATTTATATCATTCTCTTAAGAGCTGTAAATGCTTTTTCTGCCATTCCTAAATGATCTTCACCACCTTGCATATCGCCTTTCTTAAAGGCTGATCTTGCTTTTTTAAGATGAGCGTTAGCACGTCCACGAGCTACGTCAACTTTATCACTTACATTGATTTCTTTACTCGCTTTCAGTGCCGCTTTTGTATGTGCAATAGCGGCTGGTCCATTTTCGCCTGCCTCAACTGATTTCATACCTTCCGCTATATGACCTAATACAATATCAACCGCTTGAGCTGGACCAAAACATGTTCTTCCATCTTCACAAGCAACAGCAGTTGTGGAAAAAGAACCTAAAGAAAGTGTTAATGCGAAAGCTACAAGAGCACTTTTTAATAATTTCATATATATAAACCTCATTGTTGTAATTAAAAGAAACATGTTAAGTCCCAATCTACATTTACCTCTTATAAATAACATATTGATATATAAGCCCTAGTTTTTATACTGGATTTACCCAGAAATAGAGCCTTATCCATTGATCATTGATAAAGACATTGATGTCGATTCAAACTAGCACATGTTGTGATTATTCTACCACACCATTATGTGTATTACATGATGCGCAAGAAAACATTAGCTGTCATTACACAGTAATCTTACTCTGTAGAAATAGCTTCTTGCTCATTTTTTAAAGCGGCATCTAAAGTATGCCATGCTAACGTTGCGCATTTAACCCGGGCAGGATATTCACGAACTCCCGCTAACACAGCTAATTTACCAATTGCTTCCATATCAATATCGTCTTTTTGGCCAGTGGTCATTTCATGAAACTGCTGAAACAAATCATCTGCTTCTGCTTCTGTTTTGCCTTTTACAATTTCTGTCATTAAAGAAACAGAAGCTGTTGAAATTGCACAACCCGATCCTTGAAAGCTTGCATCGGTAATTTTATCGCCATCCATCTTTAAAAATAACGTCAGACGGTCACCACACAAAGGATTAAAACCCTCTACCTGGCGATCTGCATTTTCCATAACATGAAAATTACGTGGATTTCTATTGTGATCAAAAATAACCTCCTGATAGAGGTCGCGTAAATCATCAAACATTTTATTCTCTATTTATTAGCAATACCAGCGCCCGATACGAAACTCACCCTGAAGAAAAACAAAGTGCTACTTATTTTAAGCGTATCATTTACAAAAAACATAAGCATATTGATATTTAAACAACTTCATGCTTGTCATATCCTTCATGCTGAGAAACTCATTTCAATTTGGCGTAGGTATTCATTCGTTTTGCGTCTTTAGCCAAACATTTCTATTAAAGATTCGATGCCATTAATCAAGACATCAACCTCTTCTTTGGTATTGTACATTGCAAAAGACGCTCTTGCAGTGGCTGGTACTTCAAAAAAGTCCATCACAGGCATTGCACAATGATGTCCCGCTCGTACCGCAATACCTAAGCTGTCTAACATAGTACCAATATCATGCGGGTGAATTTTATCTAATACAAACGAAAGAATTGCACCTTTTTCTGTTGCTTCCCCTATCAGCCGCAAACCTTTAACCTGCTTTGCCTTTTCTGTCGCATAATCAAGTAATTCTGCTTCATAAGCGGCAATATTATTCATGCCTATTTCGGTAAGATAATCTATCGCTGCACCTAGGCCGATAACACCAGCAATATTTGGAGTTCCGGCTTCAAATTTATAAGGCAAAGAATTATATTCAGTTTCTGCAAAAGTCACTTTACGAATCATATCCCCTCCTCCTTGATACGGAGGCATGGCTTCTAATAAGGCTTGCTTGCCATATAGTACACCGATACCCGATGGTGCATACAACTTATGTCCTGAAAACACATAAAAATCGCAATCCAGTGCCTGCACATCAACAGACATATGTGGCATAGCCTGAGCTCCATCCAGTAAAACAGGAATTTTTTTTAATTTTGCTGCCGCTATGATCCGTTCAACCGGGTTTATCGTCCCCAGTGCATTTGACATATGGACAACAGAAATAAGTCTGGTTTTATCAGAAATTAATTTTTCAAACTCTGCATAAATCAATTCACCTTGTAAGTTAATGGGTGCAACTTTTAAGACTGCTCCTGTTTCTGCACATAACATCTGCCAAGGTACAATATTGGAATGATGTTCCATTGCGGTAATAAGAATCTCATCACCTGCCTTAAGATTAGTTTTGCCAAAAGTTTGTGCAATCAGGTTTATCGCTTCGGTTGCCCCTCTGACAAAAATAATTTCTTGGGTACTCGATGCATTAATAAAGCCTTTAACCTTTTCTCTAGCACCTTCATAGCGATCTGTCGCTCTGACACTCAAGGTATGCACACCACGATGTACATTTGCATATTCATGACTATAACAATGAACAATGCTATCAATGACCTGTTGAGGTTTTTGACAACTAGCAGCATTATCTAAATAGACTAAAGGCTTATTACGAATTTTCTCTTGTAAAATAGGAAAATTAGCACGAATTTTTTCAATTGGAAATGTGGTCATTTTGTTTTTTAAAACATGGGTAAAGCGAACTTTAGTCCGCTACAGATGCATAATATGTGAACAGAAGTCCGCTCTACTGTTTTTATCAGAGCCAGTCTTGTTGTATTCCTGCTTGCGGAAATCGCACCAGAAGTTGCTGTAAAACCATATCATGCAAACTTTTTATATCAATTTTTTCAACCATTTCATTGGCAAAAGCAAAGGTCAGCATATTTTTAGCCGTTGTTTCATCAACACATCGCGATTGCAGATAAAAAATAGACGTTTCATCTAACTGGCCTACTGTCACACCATGTGCACATTTTACATCATCCGCATAAATTTCTAATTGTGGTTTAGCATCAGCCTCGGCATCATCAGAGAGCAAAAGGTTATGATTATGCATATCTGAATCTGTTTTTTGCGCTTGCTCAGCAACCAGAACACGCCCTTGAAAAACGCTTCTTGCACGCTGATTTAAAACAGCTTTATAGAGTTCACGACTCACTGCATGGGGTTGATCGTGATTAATACGCGTATGATTATCAATATGCTGACGCTTTTCTCCCAAAGATAATCCATTTAAATCGCATTCAGACGCTTGATCCAAGTCAGTATGAATATCACTCCGTGCTAACAATCCACCAAAAGCAAAATTATGATGTGTAAAGTGACTATCTCTAGCCTGTTTTATATAAGTTCCACCAAAGTGATAAGCCTTATGCCCTTCCATTTGCAATTTGTATAAGGATAAATTCGCATTCTGGCCGACAAAAACTTCCACCACAGCAGCCGAACAATAAGCCTCGTCACAGCCAACAAAGCTTTCAATAACTTTAGCTTCAGCTGACTCATCGACCGCAATAATATGCCTTGTATTCGCCATAAAACCCGCTTGCGTGACCACATGCAAAATCTGCACTGGCTTTGCTAATGCCTCTTTAGCAGGAACATGAATAAAGACTCCATCGCTAAACCAGGCCGTATTAAAGGCAACGAAACCATTTTCAGTAGAGTCAACTGCTTGTGAGAAATATTTTTTTAAAACATCAGACTGCGTTTCAACAGCTGCCGCCATATTGAGGACTTTAACCGTTTCCGGCAGACCTTCAAGCTTAGATAAAGATTCGGAAAAATGACCATCGACCAAAACGACAGACCAAGCATCATTAATAAAATATTGATTCAACCCTGCTAGATCAATTGCCCCTATCTCTGAACTCAATACCGGCGAAAATAGTTTTTTCTCGATGGCAGAGACATTCGTATAACGCCACTCCTCTTCTCTTAATGAGGGAAATCCTGTAGAAGAAAATTCCTGTATAGCTTGCTCTCTAAAATCCTTTAACCAGCTAACAGACTGCCCCGGTAAAGAATCCGATACTTTTTGATAACGCTCTGGATATTGACTGATTATCTGTTCAGCACTCATTATGCAACCTGCTCTTCAACCCAATGATAACCTTCTGCCTCTAGCTTCAGTGCAAGTTCTGGCCCACCTGATTTAACAATTTTCCCATCTGCTAAAACATGCACAATATCTGGCTTGACATAATCTAATAAACGCTGATAATGTGTAATCATTAAAAATGAACGGTCAGGTGCTCGCAGAGAGTTTAAGCCCGCTGCAACCACTTTTAACGCATCAATATCCAGACCTGAATCGGTTTCATCCAGAACACATAGCTTAGGTTCTAAAATAGCGGCCTGTAAAATCTCATTGCGTTTTTTCTCTCCGCCTGAAAACCCTTCATTCACCGAACGATATAAAAACTTATCATCCATTTCCAGTAATTTAACTTTATCTTTCACTAAGGATAAAAAATCCATCGCATCTACTTCTGCTAAGCCCTGATGTTTCCTTATCGCATTTAATGCCGCTTTTAATAAGTAAATATTACTCACACCCGGAATTTCAACTGGATATTGAAAGGCTAAAAACACACCTTCACGTGCTCGCATTTCAGGTTCCATCTCTAACAAGTCTTTACCCTGATAAGACACTTTCCCCTCGGTCACTGTATAACCAGCCTTGCCAGATAAAATATGTGACAAGGTACTCTTTCCTGCACCATTAGGCCCCATAATGGCATGGACTTCCCCTGCATTAATTTGCAAGTTGACACCTTTAAGAATAGGCTTATCGCCTACATTGACATGAAGATTTTCTATGCTGAGCATTTAGTTTACCTGATATATTAAATATTTGTTTGTTGCCTGGCTTTGCTGGACAAGCACGGCTAGTGATGGCTTATTTTCTGTAGCGCGGACTTTAGCCCGCTTGGGGCGCATGCTTTGCAGGCTAAAGCCTGCGCTACACTGCCCATCAAACTATGGTTATGGTTTTTTACTAGCCCACCGAGCCTTCTAAACTTAACCCCAATAAAGCTTGTGCCTCAACAGCAAATTCCATCGGCAATTCTTTGAAAACACTTTTACAAAAGCCATTCACAATCATCGAAACAGCATCTTCTGCTGATAAGCCACGTTGCTGACAGAAAAATAACTGATCTTCGCTAATTTTAGAAGTTGTTGCCTCATGTTCAACTTGCGCAGAAGGCTGCTTCACTTCGATATAAGGAAAAGTGTGAGCACCACATTTGTCACCGACTAATAAAGAATCGCATTGAGTATAGTTACGTGCATTTGTCGCGCCTTTACCTACCTTGACCAAGCCACGATATGTATTTTGTGAACGCCCGGCTGAAATACCTTTGGAAATAATAGTACTACGGGTATTTTTACCAATATGAATCATTTTAGTGCCGGTATCAGCTTGCTGAAGATTATTAGTCACTGCAACAGAATAAAATTCACCCACAGAATTATCACCTAATAAAACACAGCTAGGGTATTTCCAGGTAATCGCTGAACCCGTTTCTACTTGTGTCCAGGAAACTTTAGCGTTATCTCCCCGACATTCTGCACGTTTGGTGACAAAATTATAGATACCACCCACACCATTTTCATCACCTGGATACCAGTTTTGCACTGTAGAATACTTAATTTCGGCATTATCCATTACCACTAGCTCTACTACAGCGGCATGCAGTTGGTTTTCATCTCGCATAGGTGCTGTACAGCCTTCCAGATAGCTAACATGACTATCCTCATCTGCAATAATCAAGGTACGTTCAAATTGACCGGTATTAGCGGCATTAATTCTAAAATAAGTAGACAACTCCATTGGGCAGCGCACACCTTTAGGGATATACACAAAGGAACCATCAGTAAAGACTGCCGCATTCAGAGCTGCAAAAAAGTTGTCTGCCTCAGAAACAACAGTGCCAAGATACTGCTTTACCAGTTCAGGGTACTCTTGTAATGCTTCTGATATAGGGCAAAAAATAACCCCCGCATCCTTTAGCTTACCTTTGAAGGTTGTCGCCACCGAGACACTATCAAAAACAGCATCTACGGCAACTCCTGCCAAGCGTTCCTGTTCATCCAGTGGGATCCCTAATTTTTTGTAGGTATCTAATAACTCAGGATCAACTTCATCCAGACTTTGCGGTTTATCTGAGTTCTTTTTAGGCGCAGAATAATAACTAATCGAATAATAATCAATGGGGTCTATGTTAAGTTGCGCCCAGTCAGGTTCCTGCATTGTTTGCCAATGACGAAAAGCCTTAAGACGATATTCCAGCATAAACTCTGGCTCTCCTTTAATCGCCGAAAGTTTGGCAATAACTTCTTCATCTAAGCCCGGTGGAAAGGTATCCACCTCTACATTCGTCACGAAGCCTTCCTTATATTTGTGACTCATTAGACTTTCAATTTCTTGTGCGCTTGTTGACATAACTACTCTGTGTAAAATTTTGGATCAAATTAAAAAAATACTATAAATTAGCGATATAAACTGGCGACAGGCACAGTAATTTCGCTAGGGGACTGCACGGGTAACAGCATATCTGCAAGCGTAACTGACTCCAATGCATGTTGAACAGTTTGATTAATGAGGCGCCAGTTATTGCCAATGGGGCAACCTGAAACTTGCTCACAGCTATGTTCAGTGGCACTACATTCTGTCAAAGATATTGGACCTTCTAACGCGGTGATCACCGCTGCAACAGTAATCTTTTCAGGTGTTTCCACTAAAGCATATCCCCCCTTTGCGCCACGAATAGAACTTAAAACGTTTGCTTTAACTAACCGTTTCAGAATTTTACTCACAGTCGGATGTGCAATGCCTGTTGCCATCGAAATTTCTAGGGCAGCATGTACCTGCCCCTCACTTTTAGCCATAAAACTTAGGATAACTGTCGCATAGTCAGTCATTTTACCTAGACGTAACATGTCCTCTCCTTTTATTTAGGACTATTTTAGTACTATTTAATAACAGAGTAAATAGCTTGGTTATTATTTTTAGTCTTAAGTTTGCTATCATTCTATCGCTTACTCTATCCCATAGCCTCACTTATTGCTGGTTTCCTATTAATAAAATATCATATTAAATTTGCAATAAGATCGTCTAAATTAACTAAATTCTTATGAAAAAAACAAAAATTATTGACTGAATGTGCCCTACTCATTCGACTTACCTCTATGAATTTTCAATTATTTCTGGCAAAGCAAGCGAATTATCCTTATAATAGCAATAGTTACAGATTTTGTTATTGGCAGTTATGGTTGTTCCCTCGTGTTACCCCTCATGTATTCCCTGTTTCATAACCTGTACACAACTCTATTTTTTATTTAATTTTAATTCAGGTATGTTAGATTATGGCTACAGGTACAGTTAAGTGGTTCAACGAAGCAAAAGGTTTTGGCTTTATTTCTCAAGATGATGGCGGCGCAGATGTTTTTGTACATTTCAGTGCAATTCAGGGTTCAGGCTTCAAAACTCTGGCAGAAGGGCAAGCAGTCAACTATGATGTAGAAAATGGTCCAAAAGGTCCACAAGCAACGAGCGTCACCGCTGGTTAAGATAATTTTTTGTAAGGACTGCCGATATGGCTATTTATTTAGTCAGCTGATTATTTCTAACGACTATGAGACTAAAACAGCCCCATAGCTTGAATAAAGTTTCATAAATGTAAGTTTACTATTGCAGCACAACGATAGTCCTAGAATATAGATATACGATCCCCGCTACGGCGGGGTTCTTTTTTTGTGGTTAATACTCAATAGTAGCCACACTAATCAACAAAGGTAGCAGAATTGAAAAGACTATTTATTGGCAATTTACCTGCAAGCACTACCGAGCAAGAACTTAAGGACTTGTTTTCCGAGTACGGTACTGTGCGCTCATCTCAACTAGTTACAGATATTTTTTCTGGCGAGTGTAAAGGTTTTGGTTTTATTGCAATGGAAGGACATGAATCACGTGCGGCTATTGCTGGGCTTGATGGCAAAGACTTTAAGGGAAAACCTTTAAAGGTAAACTTTGAATCCCCGAAAGCGGGACGCAGAGGCCGCTAATATTAAGCCGGATCTCAGGCATATTGAGATCCGGAAATTTAAGTCACTCATTTGCAATGCTTCATTCAGTAGTATATCAATTCTACACATCTCAGGATTAACCAGTCTGAGAGTTCATGCTAATGCCTTTTCTCACCGCACCCTCAAGAATAGCGTCCCTGCTTCTCCTCTATTGTATCAATAATATTAATCAGCTCCGCTCTTGGCTAATCTTAAGCATAAGAGCTTTAAATTTAGCCATTTTCCATAGAAGATAATCATCTCGGTGAAACGCTTAAGGAGCAGGCAGGAAATGAATAGGTGAATTTTTAAAGCTGAGTACTCGATGTTCCAGTTTTTGTAGTATGTTGATTTTATTATCTATTTTTGATTTCGATAAAATTAAGTTTACCTTTAAAATCAATGCACTAACTTTTATTGCAACAAAATCTAGGTGCCTTCAAGCCCAGATATAGCTGGAAACTGGAACATCGAGTGAGTATGTAGATTAAAAACTGCGTACCGCGCGAATGAATTCGCACCAACGCTATGCAGTCAATTTCATACCCTTTGCGAAATGAAGTATTTACCCCGCTGCAAACGTTTACAGTTTAATTGTATTAGCAACAATAATCGTTACGAACAGAGTAAATCTCCCCGCCCAGTATCGACAGTGACTCAATTTATCTCGCACGCTCTTTAATGTTTACCGAATAATTTTTTTAATTTGCCTAGTACCTGAAAGTTAGACTTTGCATAATCTGGCTCATATACCTGCTCTTCAGAATCTTGCTCCTCTTCATTAGGTACTTCAATTTCAGGCTCAGCAACAACTGGATCAACTTGCTGCTTACTTTTGGTGAACGGATTCTTGAATTTCCCGGTAGTTTCAGTTTGCTTTTCTGTTAATCCTTCCTCTTCTATCGGTAACAACACTTCTGGGTCTAATTTTTCAACTTGTTTTTTGCCTTTTCCAAATAGACTTTTAAATTTTCCAGATATATCCAGATTGGTTCTTTTTTCATTTATCATTTCCTCAATATCTGGGGTCGTCACTTTAGGCACTAATATTTCAGGTTGATCTAATGGCTCTTCAGGACTAACAACTTGCTTTTTACTTTTACCGAACAAACTTTTAAATTTTCCGGACATATCCAGATTAGATTTTGTATAATCAGGCTCTATTCCTTTTTCCTCAACTTCACGTGAAGGAGAAACCCTTATTTCATTTTGCTCAACAACCTCATTAAAAACAGCCTGCTGAGACGCTACAAAATCACCTTTATTGACGACCAATTCAGGCTCTTCAACTTGTGTGACGACTGTTTCTTTTACAGCTCTAACAGCTGGCATTATCGCTTCATCTATTATATTACTCGTCTCTTCAACATCACCTAAAGCAGATACTTCAAGGTCATGCTTTTCCTGTATAGCTAAGAGCTTGTCTGCCATAATCTGCTCAGCTTCATTCTTTAGCTGTAGTTGTAAATGTTTCTGCACCTTCATATCTTGTTCTAATTGCTTAGATTTACTGATTTGCAAATCCAGTGTTTTCTGCAACTGACTAAATTCAGCATTTTGTTTGCTAAATTGATCTTTTTCTTGATTATAGGTATCTTGCAGAGTATTTTTTTCCTGAGTCGCCGCTTGCAATCGTTCAGTTAATTGCAGTTGAATATTATCTTGCTGTTGCCAGACAAACTCAGATTTTGGCTGTTTTTCCGAGGCCACAAGCTGCTCACTTAAATTAAATTGAACGGCTAATTGCTTAATATTTTCAACAATTTTTTGGTTTCGATCCGTTACCTTAAGCGAAAATTCTGAACTAAGTTGTTGCTCTTTTGTTAACTCTTCCGTGATTGCCGTTAGTTTTTCTTCGCTTTGTTTATTATCTTGCTGAGCTTCATCAAGCTGATTTTGCAGTTTGATGCTTGCTTGGTCAGTTATGCGTTGCTTCCTTTTTATGAAAAAAAGCCTAATACTATAAAAAAATACTGTCAGTAACCAGGCAGAAATCACTAAAGCACCCGCATATAAGGGGTTTTCTAGTGTCAGTAGATACCAATCAGTAAGCAGTTGTTTAAAATCAGGTAGATTTGTTTGCATAAGTCTGTTTCTCAAGTGTTAATTATTTTTATTATATTCATACTTTACACGGTCACGGCTGCGGATTTTTATCTGCTGACTTTTGCCTATAGCTGTGTTCCTGGAACAGCTACGTAGTCTGCTATGCGCCAATTTCAGCGCCCTTCATCAAGTATGGAGAAAGCCTCTTGCTCTCGACAAAAACCAACTCGCTATAACAACGCATCCGTGAGCGCGCGAAGCATAACCCAAAAGACCCATACTTCAGCGGCCTGTACTGCAATGACTTCTTCACGAAGCATTACGGCTTTATTTACCTTTAACATCCTATCAAATAATCAAGTAATCCTTAAAATATTTGATGCAGGAATTTTATCATATAAAAAGGCATAGTATCTTTACGGGATATGCTATATCTAAAATAGTTAAATTATGTTAGTAGAACGCAGGCATTTATTAACACTATATGGTGCTGAAATTATTTTAACACTAGGCTCTGAAGGTATGACTGGTGCAATCGCTGAAAATCAGGGAAACGGAGCTTAGCGAAGTGATGATTTTTAGTCCC
>CAYZUM010000067.1:0-12348 GCA_964481455.1 uncultured Methylomonas sp.
AATCTATAATAGATTTTAAGGGGGAGTATAACTCTTATATTTAGAATTGCTGCATCATACTGGAAGGTATGTCGGCGATTGCACAAGTGATTAAAGGCCGCTATCCTGTCGATATGACAAAAATGGCCAGTGGTGTGATTGATACAGATTTGCTAGAGCATAAATGAATAGCCCTAATAGAGAGGAGCGGTCTTGAGCCGCAAAATAGATAAGGAATGAGCACGAAATAACGTGAGCAAGTGACAAACCTGTAGGATGGGCAAAGCGACAGCGTGCCCATCAAGCTATACCAGACAGATTAATGGTTGTACATCTATAAAGATGGGCACGAAAAAGACCTTTGCCCATCTTAGGTAACTCGCAACACACACCCACCCGTCTTGCTAGTCTTTTTGTTCGTCTTCAGCGTTGTAGAAAAAGTTTCGTCGCCAGCTATGCGCCTATTTCTACTCATGGAAGACAAACAAAAATCCTGTGCAATATGGGTAGTTTATTGATTGCGCCTTACCTTACTTTGCGCATATGATTTCATGCACGTTCCTAAAGGTGTTCCTTAAAAAATTAAGACTATAGATTCTCAATGAGTAATATTCCAGTATTCGGGGGCGAGTACTTTAGCCTCGCTAGGTTCCATGCGGGGCTAAAACACCCGCTTCCGAATGGCAATATTTGTCAAGTCTGCTGCTGGACGGGGTATTCACCCTGTCCTTAACGTTTTTCAATACAATCACTTTTTTGTATTGCACCTCCCTATCGTGCGAATGAATTCACACCGACAGGTGCGCAGTTTATTTCGTGTACGTTCTTAGCGGTAGTGAACCATGATGTTATAATCAGGACACTTAGTTTGTTTACTGGATAGTGGCATGAATGAAGAATATGATGTATTAATTGTTGGCGGAGGCATGGTTGGGGCGACTGTTGCCTGTGCATTAGGCGATAGTGATCTAAAAGTTGCCTTGATTGAACAAACCATGCCAGAAGAGTTTTCGCCTGAGCAAGCTCATGACTTGCGTGTTTCTGCGTTAAGTATCGCTTCACAACAAATGTTAGCGACAGTGGGAGCTTGGGATGCTGTCGTTGCCATGCGTGTGTGCCCTTTTAAACGCATGCGCGTTTGGGAAACAGCAGGCGATACCGAATTTAACAGTAATGATATCGCTTTTGATGAGCTCGGGTATATTGTTGAAAATCGGGTTACTCAACTTGCTTTATTACACAGAGCACAGGAATTTTCAAATATTGACTTTCTCTGTCCGTCTACCATTCAGAAGTTGAACTATATAAATGGAAATGGCAGCGTAGAGCTTGATGATGGCCGAGTCTTATCGGCAAAAGTTGTCGTGGGTGCTGATGGTGGACAGTCACGTTTGCGCCAAACAGTTGGGCTGGGTGTGACCAGTTGGGATTACCAGCAACATGCAATGGTTATTTATGTCGAAACAGATTATGAGCAGCAGGATATCACCTGGCAACGTTTTGTGCCCACAGGGCCGCAAGCCTTTTTACCCTTAACGGGCAATTATGGTTCTATCGTCTGGTATAACACGCCAGATGAAGTGCGCCGCTTAAAGGCTCTTGCAGAGGCAGAATTACTCACTGAATTAACGGCTACTTTTCCTGACTGCCTAGGTAAAATAAATAAGATTCTGGGCGTGGCAAGTTTTCCTTTAAAGCGACAGCATGCGCAGGAATATGTAAAGCAAGGTGTTGCTTTAGTAGGTGATGCAGCGCATATGATTAACCCTTTAGCGGGGCAGGGGGTTAATATAGGTCTGTTAGATGCGGCAATGCTGGCTGAGGTGTTGATAGAGGCGAGTGATAAAGGTAAGAATATAGCAGATGTTTCGGTCCTTAAACGCTATGAACGTTTACGGCGCAATGAAAATCTGAAAATGATGACGGTAATGGATTTGTTTTACCAAACCTTTAGTAACCAGATATTGCCTATTAAGTTTATTAGAAACCTTGGTTTGGGTTTAGCGGAGCGTATTACACCGTTAAAAAATAAAGTGATGCGTGGAGCAATGGGTTTAGAGGGGCGTTTACCTAAACTAGCGAAAGGTGAAACGATTATCTCATGAATAATTCGATTGCTTTTCGTACTCTGTTTTTTAAAGAAATTCGCCGTTTTACACGAATCTGGCCACAAACCTTATTACCACCCGCTATTACAACGTCCCTTTATTTTCTAATTTTTGGTAAATTAATGGGTGATCGTATCGGTGTCATCAATGGTGTTAGCTATATGGATTATATCGTGCCAGGGGTGATATTAATGTCAGTGATCAGTCACTCCTATGCCAATGTGGTGTCTTCTTTTTACTCCACTAAATTCCAGCGCCATATTGAAGAGCTACTTGTCGCGCCTGTTCCTAACTGGGTGATATTAGCGGGCTATATTGGCGGCGGAGTAACACGCGGGGTATTAGTAGGGTGTGTGGTTTCGGGAATTTCTCTGATCTTTACAGATATATCGGTCACTAACTGGTGGGTAACGACGACTGTCTTTGTGTTAACCGCAATCCTGTTTTCACTGGCGGGATTTATTAATGCGATTTTTGCGGATAGTTTTGATGATATTTCTATTATTCCCAACTTTGTTTTAACGCCACTCAGTTATTTGGGCGGGGTATTTTATTCTATCTCAATGCTGCCGGAGATTTGGCAGAAAATTGCTTTAGGTAATCCTATTCTGTATATGATCAATGCATTTCGTTATGGTTTGATAGGCATATCTGATATCGATGTGTATACTGCCTTGGCGATGACAGGAGGTTTTGTCGTATTCCTGGTTATTTTTTGTTTGTTTTTATTGGCAAAAGGCGTGGGTATTAAGAGTTAGGAGCGAGGGTTTAATAATGCCCGAAAGTATGGCGCAGTATGCTGGCTTCATAGACGTGTTAGAAAAACAGGCGTATAGCAGGCTAAGTCATTGTTTTTCTAGCGTGGCGGTGGAGTCAAAAGACACGTTAGACGCGGGTATTATTGAAGTCTCGCTCCTGTGTAGAAAAATGAAAAAATAGTGAATTTCATACCTCATCTGAGTACTGGGCATTTTGGCACATCGGTAGGTATAAAGGAACTAAGGAATGGGAATCAAATAACGTGTGCATTCTGACGTGTCTTTTTGTTCGCCTTCTGCGTTGCGGAAACAGTTACGTAGCTAGCTATGCGCCTGTTACCGCGCCTTGAAGGCAAACAAAAATACTGCGTCATAATGCACAACTTATTCAATTCCCATTCCTAAAGAAGAAAAATCTCTACTCCATGCTTGAATACAAATAATATACAAACATCAATGATATCTTCAGAAATACTACAACATCACGGCATCTTATGGAATTTATGGCAATATCGTCATTTCGTGTTCAGCTCTATACGCAATGAAACGAAAAGCCGCTTTGCACGAAATAAACTAGGTGGCTTATGGGTCATTATCAACCCTTTATCCCAAGCTTTAATCTATGCGTTGGTTTTTTCAAATGTCCTTGCCTCTAAATTACCCGATACAGATAACAAGTATTCCTACGCGTTTTATTTATTGGCAGGGCAGCTTGCATGGATGCTGTTTAGCGAAATTATTGGCCGTTGTCTAAATATTTTTATCGAACAAGGTAATTTGATGAAAAAAATGAGTTTTCCCAGAATTACATTACCTGCCATTGCTGTTGGGTCAAGTCTATTAAACAATTTCTTTTTATTACTAGCGGTATTGGGTATTTACGCTGCCTTTGGGCAGCCATTTAGCTTTAATATGCTGTGGGTCATACCACTTACCTTGCTGGTGGTTATACTGGCAATGGGCATTGGCTTAATACTTGGAATACTCAATGTTTTTTTACGGGACATAGGGCAGGTTGTCCCCATTGTTTTGCAAATCTGGTTTTGGTTAACGCCTATTGTTTATCCGGAAAAAATCATTCCTGACAGTTACCGATATTTACTGGAATATAATCCTATGTATTCCATAGTGAGTGCCTATCATCAAGTGCTTGTTTATGATAACGCTCCGCAGCTTGAAAGCCTTGCCATTGTGTTGGCTGGGGCCACCATATTAGTCTTACTCAGCCTCTTTATGTTTCGCCGAGCGAGTGCCGAAATGGTTGATGTATTATGAGTTTACTTAGCGTTCAGAATCTAGGTAAAGCTTTTCTGAGTTATCGTTCTGAATGGAAGCGCTTTGCTCGATGGTTTGGTCTCCCCACAAGACCGAGCGAAGAGCATTGGGTGTTACGTCATGTGAATTTTGACATCCACGCAGGTGAAGCCATTGGTATTATTGGACAAAATGGTGCAGGTAAAAGCACACTGCTAAAAATGATCACAGGTACCTTACAGTTATCAGAAGGTAAAGTGCAAGTGGAGGGACGTATTGCCGCGATACTTGAGCTCGGGATGGGGTTTGACCCGGAACTGACTGGACGGAAAAATGTCTTTCATGCCGCTGGGCTGATGGGGTTTAGCCTCAAAGAAATCCAACGTGTCATCCCAGATATTGAAGCATTTGCCGAGATCGGCGAATATTTTGATCAACCTGTACGAGTCTATTCTAGCGGTATGCAAATGCGAGTGGCTTTTGCTGTCGCTACGGCCTATCGCCCTGAAATTCTTATTGTTGATGAGGCTTTGTCAGTGGGTGATACCTATTTTCAGCACAAGAGTTTTGATCGCATACGTAAGTTTCAGGAACAAGGGACGACATTATTAATTGTTTCTCATGATCAAGTGGCCATTCAAAGCTTATGTGATCGTGCAATATTATTAGAAAGTGGTACAGTCATCAAAGATGGAACCCCTGAAGAAGTTTTTGATTTTTACAATGCGCTCATTGCAGAAAAAGAGAACGATACAGTAGACGTTATTCAGCTTGATAATGGTAAAGTTCAAACGAGTTCAGGAACAGGTGAAGCAAAGGTTGAGGAAATTAATTTGTATAATAATAAAGGCAAGATGGCTGAATTTATTGGCGTTGGAGAGCAGGTTGAGCTGCGAGTCACAGTGAAAGTTGTTCAATCTATAGAAACTCTGGTTCTTGGCTACGGTATAAAGGATCGCCTAGGGCAGGTCATGTATGGCACCAATACATGGCATACCGGGCAAGTGATCAAGTGGCCTCAGGCTGGTGATGAATATCTGTTTGTGATCGCTTTTTCTGCCAATTTTGGTGTGGGTAGTTACTCGGTTCAAACAGCATTAGTGGACAGCGACACGCACTTAACGGCTAACTATGAGTGGCGTGACTTAGCGCTGGTGTTTAATGTGATTAATATTGATAAAAAACAATTTGCTGGTTGCCTCTGGAATGAACCAGCAATAACGATTAAAGGTATCACTCAATGAGTTTTGTTTCTTACGCCCAAAATTATGAGGACGTGATGTTGTGGCGTGCTTTAAAAAATATAGAACATGGTTTTTATATTGATATCGGAGCCAATGATCCTGAGCATGACTCAGTGACTAAACTTTTTTATGATAAGGGTTGGCGGGGAATAAACGTTGAGCCAGTTTCACAGTGGTTTAATAGGCTAGAAGAATGCCGTATACGAGATATTAATTTACAAACTGCTGTGGGTAGTACTACAGGTACATTAACCTTATATGAATTGCCTGATACTGGCTTATCGACTCTGGATCTGGCGATTGCCGAAAGGCATGAGAAAGCAAGAGGTTATCAAAAAATTAAACGGGAAGTTCCTGTTGAAACATTAACCGATATTTGCCAAAAATATCATGAAAAGCCGATTCATTTTTTAAAAATTGATGTAGAAGGGGCTGAAAAGGCAGTTATAGAAGGACTTGATTTAAAACTGATCAGGCCGTGGATTATTGTCATCGAGTCGACCCTTCCAAATACACAAATTGAAGATTATGAGCTTTGGGAAAGTGAATTATTAGAGGCGCACTATTTTTTCATCTATTTTGATGGTCTAAATCGATTTTATCTTGCAGATGAGCATAAGGCGTTAGCCGCTCATTTTAAGGCCCCTCCAAATGTATTTGATGAATTTATTTCCCAACAGCAGTTGAATTCTGAGTTAAGAGCTGAAAGGGCTGAAGAAAATGTTGCGCAATTAGAAACCGATCTAAATCAACAGGAATCTATTAGAACCCAGTTAGAATCTGATCTGAATCAATTGGAATCTATTAAAACCCAGTTCGAATCTGATCTGAATCAATTGGAATGTAATAGAGCAAGACTTGTCGAGGAAGGCGACTCTGCAAAAGCAAAGATCGACGTGCTGAATCAATTAGTTAATCAATCAAATGAAGAGTTAACTGCCGTCTATGCGAGTAAATCCTGGCGTATCATGCTGCAATTACGTAAAATTATGCATTTTCTCATTCGACTGCCTAGTCAGACTAAACGACTAGCTAAGGCTGTTACTATTTCAACAATGCGATATGTGATTACTCAGCCGCGACTAAAAGAAACTGCACTCGCTATTGTATTCAAATTCCCTCGAATAAAAGCTTATTTGAATACGATAGCCTTAAGAGCAGGTTTGTCAACCAAATACCCACATAGTAGAAGTTCAGGTGCCTCCTATAATTTAGTTTACGGCTTGGAAGGTTCTGAATCGCTGGATAAACCTATTTCTATTTTTAAGGGAAATGAATACTTGAGTGTTGGGAGTCATCTTAAGGATAGGGTAGCTATTGATGATATTCTTATCGGAATAAGAGCTGAGTTAGCAAATTCTACAGTAGAAAAAAATGAAGAGTGAACACGTAATAATAGAACCTGGCCTATCATATTCTGGTATTAAAGCCGCAGTTCTTGCAGCAGGCTCCTCCCTCGGTGAACTTGGAGGTGCAGAGCGGTTTTACCTAGGGTTGACCGAAGGGTTGCGTGAAATTGGCTGCCATGTGAAATTAATTTTCTTGCCTGCTGATGAATCCTCTTTTGAACAGATAGTGGACAACTATGAGAGTTGCCATACTTTGGATTTGTCGGCCTATGATGTTGTTATTTCGACAAAAGCACCGACTTATGCAGTCAACCATCCTTGTCATATAATGTATCTTGTTCATACTGTACGAGTATTTGATGATATGTTCTATGAAACCTTTCCTGATGCAACTTTGAGAGATTTTTCTCAAAGAGCAAAGATACATAGTTTTGATACTAAGGCTTTAGCAGGCATTAAGGTAAAATTTGCCATTGGCCATGAAGTAGCGAGTCGGCTCTTTCGTTGGCGAGGTGTTATGCCCGAAGTAATGCACCCTCCTATAGGTTTTAGTGGTTTCAGGTGTGAAAAGCAAGGTGACTACTTGTTTCTTCCAGGTCGGCTACACCCCTGGAAACGAGCTGACTTAGTTATTGATGCTATCAAACGCTCTAAAAAATCATTAAAACTTATTATTTCAGGTATTGGAGAAGCTGAAAGCGACTTGAAAAGGCTTGCTTCTGGCGATCCACGTATTGAATTTATTGGGCGGGTGAGTGATGAAAAGCTGATTGATTTATACGCAAACGCATTAGCCGTGCCATTTGTGCCTAAGCGTGAAGATTATGGCTATATCACTTTAGAGGCTTTTGCCAGTAGTAAGCCGGTGGTGACTTGCAGTGATTCTGGTGAGCCCATTCATTTCGTAAGGCATAATAGCAATGGCTTAATATGCGAGCCTAGCTCAGAGAGTTTATGTGAGGCATTTGAATGGTTGTTTGAGCATCGTGATGAAGCAAAAAAAATGGGCCAGAAAGGAAAAGAGCTTATTAGTGGTATGGCTTGGAGCTCGGTTGCAACACGCCTTTTACAGGCCGCTCTTGATACGGCTGTTGAGAAGAAAATGTCAACTACCAGAGTGGCAGTGTTCGATATGCAGCCAATTACACCAGCCGTTGGCGGAGGGCGACAGCGACTATTGGGGTTGTACCACAACCTAGGAAATGGCATAGATTGTCATTATGTCGGCACTTATGATTGGGTTGGTGAAAGCTTTCGTCGGCAACAATTAAGCAATGGGCTAGAAGAGATAACTGTGCCACTCAGCGAAGAACACCACATAGCATCGCAACAAATCAGTAGCCAGTCTGGTGGCAAGACTGTGATTGATATTACTTTTGGGCAATTAGGGTATCTATCTAAGAATTATATTGAAGCTGCGAAAAATGAAATTCAAAAAGCGGATGTAGTCGTTTTTTCACATCCATGGGTATTTCCACTTCTAGCAACCTACTTGAAACCTGAGCAGGTTATTGTTTATGAATCACATAATGTTGAGGGGTACCTGAGAGCGCAGTTTCTTGATGAAAGTAATCCCGTAGAAAAAAAACTACTTCGGCAAGTTGCTCAAGATGAATATGATCTCATTTGTCGAGCCGACCTGGTTCTGGCCTGCTCGCAGGAAGATATGGCGCGGTTTAACCGTGTATATGACATTTCTTATAACAAAATGCGCATAGCGCCCAATGGTGTAATGGCGTTTGCCGCCGCAGTGCCAGGCGAAAAGGAAAAAAAAGTAGCTAGAAAAAACCTAAAACTAGATGATAATGGTTTAATCGCAATTTTTATTGGTAGCCCTTATGGGCCAAATTTGGACGCGGCGCAATTTATTGTGGAAGAGCTTGCTTTAGCAATACCAGAAGTAACCTTTATTATTGCAGGTGGTGTTGGTGGTCATGTTACTCCTGAAAGCAACAATGTGGTTATCACGGGGGGAATTAATGAACATGAAAAGTATCTATGGTTTTGTGCCGCCGATGTTGCTATAAACCCGATGTTTTCAGGTTCTGGTACGAATATTAAGATGTTTGACTTTATGGCTTTAGAGTTGCCAATATTGACAACTGCTACGGGGGCACGGGGAATTGAAACTGGTGACCAACCAGCAATGTTAATTTGTGAGCCAAATGTTGAATCGTTTGTTTCCGCAATGAATCAGTTGCAGGATGTCACGTTGCGTAACTCAATTGGTAAAGAAGCCAGGTTATGTGTTGAAGAGGGTTATTCATGGGAAAGAATTAGCCCTATTACTGGTGCGATGCTTAAGCAAAGGCACCAGTTTTCAGGGCAGCCAAAGCCACTTTTTTCGGTGGTGATTCCAACGTATGAGAGACATGAGCAGCTTGAATCTCTTGTGAAGTGCCTGCAGAGCCAGATTGAGCGTGACTTTGAAGTTATCATTGTTGATCAAAGTGTAAATCCCTGGATTGGAGCTGAGCAGAACTATGGGTTTCCTGTTTTATATTACCACTCTCCGGTTAAGGGGGCAGTCAGAGCCAGAAATACAGGTGTCACTCTGGCTCAAGGTGAAATAATTGCATTTACTGATGATGATTGCTTGCCTACAGACGCCTGGCTTATAAATGCGCGTCAATATTTCCTTTCTGAGAGTACTGTGGGAGTCGAAGGTATTATCTTTTCAGACCATTTAGGAGAACCCGAATGGCGGCAAGTGACTAATGTCGGTTTGGAGGGTATTGGCTTTATGACAGCAAACTTGATGGTTCGTAGTTGTGTTTTCCAACAGTTAGGTGGTTTTGATCTTCAGTTTGATAAACCACACTTCAGAGAAGATACTGACTTTGGGTGGAGGATGCTAGGATTAGGTAATGTGCCATATGCCAAAGATGTGAGTGTTTTTCATCCAGCACAGCCTCGTTCGCTAAGCCGGGAGTCAGCTTCAGAACGAGCAAGGTTTTTCGTGAAAGATGCATTACTTTATAAAAAGCATCCTGACCGTTATCAGGCACTTTTTTTGGTGGAGCAACATTTCAAAAATACCCCAGGGTTTATTGAGCATCTGCAGCGTGGGTTTGGCTTTTATAAAATCACGCCACCGGATTGGATGGATCGTTATCTAGAAAAATAATAAGTAACGTACGTCAAAGACTTCGATAGCTTAGGTAAGGCGCAATAAATAAACTACCCCTA
Organism: uncultured Methylomonas sp.; assembly: GCA_964481455.1. Lineage (GTDB taxonomy): Bacteria > Pseudomonadota > Gammaproteobacteria > Methylococcales > Methylomonadaceae > Methyloprofundus. The sequence goes on from CAYZUM010000067.1 coordinate 9,882, forward strand.
TTGCGCAGGATTTTTGTTTGTCTTCCATTAGTAGAAATAGGCGCATAGCTGGCGACGAAACTTTTTCTACAACGCAGAAGACGAACAAAAAGACTAGCAAGATGGGTGTGTGTGTGTTGCGAGTTACCTTAGAAAGGGGGGGGCTCAGTCCAATAGTAGCAATAACACTTGGGGGGGGGCTAAATTATTTTGTACGTTTCATATTATAAGAGTTTTTATTTTAAAATTTAAATACTTGATTATTAACGAGTATTCAGAAGAAAAACCTATGAAAAAAATGGTGGTTGGAATTTTCATAGGCTATTGAAAAATATATAAAATATTCGTGTTCAATAGTCCTATTTATATCGCTTTAATTATTAATATTTAGTGGAAAAGTAGAAAATATTACTTCTATTTTTCCTCTTTTTTTTCATAAATTAATGAGACTATTATGAGTATTGTAATTACATATATTTCAATGCATTATAATATATCCAGCCGCCAATTTTTTTCATAGAGAAATACTCCATTAACAAAATGAGTGTTTCGTTTAAATTTTGGATAAAATTATTTTTTAATAAAAAATTGCTTTGTCGCTTTCCGTGCTTTATTAAAATATTAAAATGAGAGGATCTTAATGTTCACCATAAATAAATCGCATAAGAACATAACAATGGAAACAATTGATACATACTGGAAAAAAGGATTCAATGAAGTGGAAGGGTGGCTTTCTGAGGGAATTATTCATCCTTTAAAAGCTATTTCTGAATTTCAAATTGGTAGAAATATTGAAGGTGGTATACTTGAAATAGGTGTGCACCATGGGCGTTTGTTGATTGCTCTGGCATTGCTGTCAAGAGAAAGTGAAACGACTGTTGGAATAGATGTTTTTGACTCACAGCACTTGAATATAGACCACTCTGGTTATGGTAACTATCAAATAGCATATGATAATATTAAAAAATATTGTAACCCATCTAATAAAGTAGAGCTTATAACCAAAGACAGTTTATCAATAAATACCCTTGAGATACATAAGCTAATCGAAGACTATGGCCCGTTTAGAATAATTGGTATTGATGGCGGGCATACGGCTGAGCACACATATAACGACTTAATAATCGCCCAAAACACTCTCCAGTCTGGTGGAGTGGTCATTCTTGATGATTATTACAATATGCACTGGCCAGGCGTTCATGAAGGTGCCGCACGGTATTTTATTAGCACATGCTCCAAATTAAAACCATTCTGTTATTCCCAAAATAAATTATTTCTAAGTGATTACACATTCCATGACAGTTACCTGACAATATTCAAAAAAAGCTTTAAAAAAGAAAATAATTATAAGCCTGTGGTGATGTGGGGAGCCGATGTTATAGCTTATTAACTTCAAATTCTATCTCTTTAAGTCTTAGGAATTTTCTGTAATTAGTAGGGACGGTTTATATTCTCATCCACTGTTCATATCACATTGTTTTATGGCAGGAGAATAAAAGCCAAATTATATCAATCCACAATCATCGTCATTATTTTACATCAGGGTAAAATAATTGTTCACCGCGTTTTTTATAGGCACCTATCAAGGCCTGGCCCTCAGCCCCAGTGATAAAATCAATATATTTCTTTGCCAAGTCATAACGCACATGCCTATGTTTTAAAGGGTTTACAGCTATTATATGATATGGGTTAAACAGGGACTGATGGCCTTCATTGACGATAATTAAATCCAGTTTATCTTGAAAAGCAATATAGGTGCCACGGTCAGTCAGGGTATAAGCCTGTTTTTCATCTGCTATTTTTAAGACTGCTCCCATACCCTGTCCAACAGAAAAGTACCAAGAACCCGTCGGCATGACATCAGCTTGCTGCCATAACAATATTTCTTTTTTATGCGTACCAGAATCATCCCCACGGGAAATAAACGCGGCAGGCGTTTTAGCGATTAGTTGTAATGCTTCTTGTATTGATTGTGTTGAATTAAGTTTTGCTGAGTTAGAGTTAGGGCCTATTAAGACAAAATCATTGTGCATAACGGCCTTTCTATCAATACCAAAACCTTCCTTAATAAATTTAAGTTCAGCAGCAGGTGCGTGAACAAACACGACATCAACATCACCACTTTCACCCAGACGTAAGGCTTTGCCTGTGCCGACTGCTATTACATCAAGCCGAACATCATAGACGTTTTCAAATAATGGATTGAGAACTCGTAGTAAACCGGAATTTTCAGTGCTGGTCGTGGTAGACATGCGCAGAATGTCAGCACTATAAACGGTGAGACTCAGAAAATAAAGGGAGATGAAACAGAGGTTTTTTTTCATATTAAGGTGTAATAAGTTTAATGTTTGTTTAGCATTTTATGCAAACCGAGTGTAATTATTCACACCCCTATCATTTTAACAGGCAACGACGGCACTAATACTCCTGCCGGCCTATTGGCAATGACATCTGACAGATACCGCCAAGGCGAACATTTACGTATTCG
>CAYZUM010000068.1:0-12348 GCA_964481455.1 uncultured Methylomonas sp.
GCGAACAAAAAGACACGTCAGAATGCACACGTTATTTGATTCCCATTCCTATGTAGGTTGTGGGTGAGGTACGAACCCCAACATTATGCCGCTAGCTATAATCACAGACGCTAGAGGTTTCATCGTGTTATAAGCCATTGGGTTTTTGGTTTTTCGATGTGTGCTATCCTTACGTTGGGGTTCGTACCCTCACCCACAATCTACACTTAACATAATAGATTAAATGGCTTGAGGGTTAAATGCACACGTTATTAAATCCCCATTTCTAAGGAATGAGGGTAGTGGGTCAAACCTGTGATTATTGTTTAGTTACAAGTTATGCAATAGTCCGAGATATAAGGGGTTAACGTAATAGGGAGAATATTAAAACCACAGGTTTGACCCACTAGCTTCTATTCTTGGACAGCCTCCTAGGGATACCTTTCATTTTTGTGCCGTTATTGGGGCAAGATGAGTAATGAACTAACAGAGCTTTCGTGTGATTTATACATAGGGTATGTTAAAATTATCTCTGGCATGTAGGTGTACATAAATGATTACGTGTCTACCATTATAAAAACAACAACGAGGTTAAATTTATGAACGCATTTAAAAGTACTATTATCGCAGTCTTATTAGCATTTTCTTTAGGTTCTTTTTCATCACTTGCATTTGCTCTTCAAAAAAATGCCACTGGAATACAACAAATTAACACCAATATTGATGAAGCAATTAAGTCTATAAATGCTAATGATTATCCTGCAGCGCTTGCCTCTATTAAACAGGCTAAAAGAGGAAAAAGTATGTTGAATAGCGAACAAAATGCTCCAAAAATAGGTAGACTTTCCGCACATTTTTCTAAAGCTAAGAAGTTTTTAAAAAAATCAGATCCAGAAGCAGCTAAGGAAGAATTAAAAAAAGCACAACATGGTTTCAACGCCCTCAAGTTATAATCCCTTCGTTAATTCATTTATTCTAGTTTGCGAGTATTGAGGACTTACTGTTAAAATTTATTCATTGATTTTAAGTGTAATCTATCACTCCCTAAAGTCTCAGCTTAAGTAGTCTTAAGGCAGAATATTTCAGACGTTAAGGTGATAAGAAAACGAACTAATATTTGGAACAAAAGCGGTATCTTTTTTTTTCGTAAAAGAAGGTTACACTTTTTAAGATTTGACTCAGAATAAGAGTTATTTAGCTTTAGCTTTTAGAAATAGCTAAAGCTATTGCACGCCTGTTAAAGTGCCAACAGTTTCATGATAGAAACAGCTTTTTATCCCTGCAATATATCGCAGGGATAAATTAAAAAATACGCTTGATTTATAGTCAGTAAAGGCTTAAAAACGGGTCAATGTTTTAATATTAAAGCTTATACAAAACGCTATTTTGTCTATCTCTAGGGTCGCGTTTCCTTTTAGTATTTTGAGCGTTGCGTTCTTCAATATACTTGGCAATCATGTCATCCCAATTAGCATATTGCTGATATTCCTCAAATCCATCTGCCTTGCGTTTCGCAAAAACTTCTTTTCCTATTTCTATTAACTCATCTGGTGTTTTACCGTCGACGATATCCAGAAACTCAGAATTTTTTCTATAAGCAGTGCGAATTGCCCAAAAAGAAAGTTCAAAAGCAATTCTTTGCTCCTGAGGGAGGCGTCCTTTGATCATCCTGACTGACATTAAAGCCGTTTTAAAGCTACGTCCATTTATTTGACTGCTTCCACTGCAGCCAGTTAACATCAAAATACTTAATGTCATGATGATTATGGAAAGTATACGCATATTAATAGAATCCTCTCGGTAAGTATTGTTAAATTTTATTATAATAATAGTTATCTAAAGTCTAGCTAAAATAGGGTAGACTTAATCATAGTAAATTACTAAGTAATTATATTACATAAGTCTAAAACAATGCTGGAATTTATTACAATATTAAAGCAGCGATACCAGATTATTCAATCAGGATTAGCAGAAGAAAGTACACAATGGACATCCTTTCAGGCCTGCATTGAGCAATTAACATTGATCGAATCATATTTACATAAGGGACAATTAGTTGAACAAAACAGGAGCACGATCAATATTGCCGTCATTGGCCCAACCCAATCAGGAAAAAGTACCGTTGTTAATTTATTACTCGATCAAGATATTGCCGGAGTCAGCCCTCTAGCGGGATTTACTGTCCATCCTCAAGGCTTTGCCATTAATGTCAGTGATGACAAGTTGTCAGGTGTTACCGAGTATTTTTCTGATTTTCAAAAAGTTGAGCAATATTCTTTAAATCCGGAAACTTATAATAGTTATTCTATCACTCCCGTCACGACAGATGTGTTAAAGACAAGCTTGTTATGGGATACACCCGATTTTGATTCAATAGATGCATGTTACTATCATCAGGGAGTCTTGAAAACCCTTGCACTCGCAGATGTATTGTTACTGGTCGTTAGTAAAGAAAAATATGCCGATCAATCCGTATGGGAAATCATGGCTTTACTAGAGCCGTTGAACCAATCCGTGGTGGTTGTGATCAATAAACTCATTGCTGAATCGCAGTCAGTCGTGGTGGAGTCTTTTAAAGAACGTTGGCAACAAGTACGTCATGATAAAGTTCCAGGCATAATGCCAATACTATTCAGCGAAGGAAACGATACTCAATCAAAACAACGAGAGCTTGTTCGCTTAATAGATAAAGCGATTAGAAAAGCAAAGCCTAAAAAATATGATGAATTTGCAACAAGTTTTATCAAGCAATATTGGCAGCTTTGGTTAGCCCCCGTTAGATCAGAACAAGGCGCACAAGTCCAATGGCAAGTATTGATAGAAAAAGCGATGACTGAAGCGGCTGAAATTTACCAGCGCGACTATTTAAATCATCCTCACCATTATGATACCTTTCAAAATGCGCTTGCTAAATTACTGACCTTACTGGAAATCCCAGGATTAGCTAATGTCATAGCGCAAAGCAGAAAAATCCTAGCCTGGCCATTAAGAAAGATATTTTCCATGGGCTCAAAAAAGCTGGGTAAAGCCTATTCTGGCACTATGGAAACAGCAGCACTGCAGCAAATAGCTGAGCATGTTTTTTTACAATTAGGCGATAATATTTTAGGTCAGATTGAGCAGTCGCAAGGAAATAATAAATGGTGGAAATCAGTCAATAGTCAGGTTAGAAAGGATAAATCTGCTATTTTAAAACAATTTGAACAAAGTACCTTTGCATACCATGAAGCCTTTAAGCAAGAAATAGAACAAACTGCACAAGGTTTGTATCATAAATTAGAAGAGCATCCGGCCATTTTAAACGGCTTGCGAGCGACACGAGTCACAACTGATGCAGCATTACTCGCATTGGCAGTACAGGCCGGTGGAATTGGTTTACATGACTTAGTACTGGCTCCCGCCATGTTATCAGTCACCTCCTATTTAGCAGAAAGCGCAATAGGAAGTTACTTACAACGTGCCGAGACAGCACTCAAACAACAACAATTAAACACAGTAAAGCTGCTGTTATTTACTCAAGTATTACAACAATCATTAGAACAACTACCTGAAAAAATGATGCAAAATACTTTTTTTAATATCTCTACTCATCAGTTAGCTGAAGCGGAGGCCCAATTGGAAGAAAAAAAGCATGGATTACGAATACTCTGATTTAGTTGCCCAGGCAAAGAGCTGGGCAAACGAGATGGTTGATAGTGCTTGGGCTGCGGAGACTGAACTCAATAATTTATTGGACTATGATGCCCGAACGCCTGATGCATTATTTAGTGAATCGTCATCCAGGCCGTTAATCGTTGCCTTTTTGGGGGGAACAGGTGTCGGTAAAAGTACTCTTTTAAATCGCTTGGCAAGAAAGGAAATCGCTAGAACAGGAGTCGTCAGGCCAACGTCTAAGGAAGTGACATTGTTTCATCATAATAGTGTCAAAGTTTCGCATTTACCTACGCGACTACCCGTCGATAAAATTAAAATTACTGAGCATAACGAAGAAAATAATAAGCATATCATCTGGATTGATATGCCTGATTTTGACAGCACCGAGCAAAGTAATCAGCAACTAGTCTTAGAATGGTTACCCCATATTGATGTCTTAATATATGTCGTGAGTCCTGAGCGATATCGCGACAATAAGGCCTGGAAAATATTATTGTCAGAAGGCGGAAAACATGCTTGGATCTTTGTTTTAAATCAATCCGACCGTGGTCAGGCTGAACAATATCAGGATTTTGTAAAGCAACTAGAACAAGCGGGATTTAGCAATCCACTGGTTTATCAAAGTTGTTGTTCGCCTGATAGAATGAATACCTCAATAGACGAGTTTTCTCTTTTACAGAAAACCCTGCAAAACCTGGCAACTGATAATACTATTAAGCAACTGGAGTTAAGAGGTCTACAGGTACGTAAAACTGAATTAAGTAAAGTATTACAAACCTCTAGCGAACTCTTAGGGCCTGCTACTGTAACGTCAGAATTAATGACTTTCTGGCAGAGTCAATGGCGTGATCTGGAAAGGCTTATTATAGAAGCCAGTATGTTACCAATACAGCAAATGGCAGAGTATTATGCATTGCATACTAGTGACCTTGCAAATAAGAAAACAGAACCTTATCTGCATCATCGTGTATGGGATAAATGGGCGCAGGCACGTTTTAATGATACGCTTGATGGTTTAATTCTACGAGCAGATGAATTACAGATGCCAGCAATGCCGTTAAAGCTGTTATTATTACCAGTCAGAGAGAGTAGCGAGCAAGTTGTTGAAGAACAAACCTTATTATCGGTACGCAAAGCACTCATTAAACCAGGCAATATATTACAGCGCTCAATGATAAAAATTGCTCAATTCGCAGAAGTTGTTTTACCTATCGCAGCAATGGGGTGGGTAGGTTATCAAGTTTTTATAGAGTTCTACGAAAGCAGTCTAGATGCCATACCACATTATGTTGGTACAGACTTTGCCATTAATAGTGTTATGTTAATTGCTATTGCATGGTTATTCCCCTATTTCTTACAAAAAAAACTAAAACCTTCTATCGAAAAAGCAGCGCTAAAGGGTTTGAATCAAGGGTTCGTGTCAGCTTTGCAAACCTTGGGCATTGAGGTTCAAGAGGGCATTAAGGTTAACGCTCAAGCTCAGGAGTTATTGCGAGTGACTGCACAGTCAATGATAACAAAATGTACTGTTGACACTGAAAAGGGAACTGAAATGCCAGTTAATACCTCTCTAGAGAGAATGTTATTGTGAAGAAAAGTGTCTGTTACTCGATGTTCCAGTTTTCAGCTATAACTGGGCTTGAAGGACCTCGTATTTTGTTGAAATAAAAGTTAAAGTATTGATCTTAAAGGAAAACATAATTTAATCGAAATTAAAAATAGATAATAAAATCAACGTACTACAAAAACTGGAACATCGAGTGTTAGAAACTACGCATCTGTAGGTGCGAATTCAAAGGCACGATACAAATAGCATAAGGGCAGGGCATTGAGAACATTTTAAGATATTGAAGACTCTCATCTAAACGAGAGGGTAGTGGGTGAAATCTTTTATTTCACTTAATTATTTGGAGAAGGGTCGCGGGTCAAATCTGTTGTTTTCTCTGTTTTCAGAATACTGCAAAACAGGTTCTTTATTACACTACTATTAGCCTGTAGCTAAATTATTAGTGATGAAAAAAATTGTAAAATAACAGTTTTAACCCACTACCCGTTTTTTATACTGAGCTGAACTAGAACAGCAGCATTTTTTGCTGCACGGTTCAATAATAACTCTAAAGTTCAATCACGTATGAAAATAGAAAACTATCTATACAAAAAAGGATGCAACACTAGTTATATTGTTTTAAATCAAAAATATTCATTCCACAAAGACTAATTATTCAACATTATCAATATTTTTTTTACATTATAGGGGTTACCATAATTTAAGGATTATGCTAAATTATTTTCATATAAAACTAGTCATTATCTTAAAGATAGCTCAATGTACGTTAAATTCAAGCTTAAACTTAATGATACCTCTCACAGCCTCGAATGCTACTTTCTAGCGGCTGATTTTAGCCGATAACTGTATTGCTGAAAAGCTACTGAGTCCACTATGAACCTAGATCTTGATAAAAATAAGCTCGGTACACTCACATCTGCGGCCACGCGAAGTATATCTTATTCTCTTGTGAAGTGACTCACGAACTTCCAGAGTATCCTGTCTAGCCATACTTCCTCTCACAAAACTTTAGGGCACTTATCATCGTTTTTTGCTCTACACTTGCACAAATCTCATCACTGTGCTAAGGCCCCATTTTTCTGAAATTCAGCGAAAGTAAAATGATTCGCTATTAACGACTACACAATAACTCATAAACGACACCTATTGAATGCGCTTAATATTATCAATATCTCAATAATTCACTAAAATCTAAAAAGAAATTAATTGTCATTATTGCGATGCATTACCAAGTGGAACAGTTGTTGTTTTTTTGCATTTCTAAAATTACTAGCTAGACTTTAAAGTACAACTTAATCAATTCTACTGGCGCTCAATATTTTTGAATAAATGTGGCTAATTTACCAATAGATTATTGCTTTCCTATAATATAGTTAAAACATTAAAACATTAAAACATTACTATTTAATAAAATTATATGAATTCCAATTTAAAACACTACATTAAAATTTAACACTACTTAAAAAATAATCAGGAGAAGATAGTGAAAGAAATACTACAGAAAACCAGAGATAAAGAACGGCAGGCAAAAGACTTTATATTGAATATTGCACACTCTATGCTAGACCAATATACCACGGTACTAGTTATACTAGCGTTCAGTATTGGTGTTTCTTATCTGGTTGTAATATACGATTTAAAAAATCAGGAAGGAAATGCAACCATGATTCAGTTGAGTGCTGAACAGGGTCAATTAGTTCAAGCGATCAATTTTTACTCGACTGAACTTCTCACTGCTGAAAATAAGCAGGAACTTCATACTGCTAAAGGACAAATGTCTAAAAAAGTAGCTCGCTTGAAAGAGATTCATCAGTCTTTAAAAAGTGGTGACCGATTTGTTCGTGAAGGCTCTCGTATTGTGCAGGTAAGGGGCATATTAGATGATGATATAAGGAAAATTTATTTATACGGTGATAATTCTCTGGATAACCTGATGCGTGAGTACAGTTCATTAGTACGCGAAATACAACACACTCCTTTTGATGAAATAGCAGCCAAAAAAGACCAGTTTGATAAACTTTACAATCAAATTTCTCCTCATTTACTGGCCTCTCTAAGTAAAGCCAGTGGGTATTATAAGCGAAATGCAGAAGCAATGTTATCAGGGGCTAAAACGAAGCAAAACTATATGTTTTTATTCAACCTTGGGGTATTAACACTATTGGGAATGGGTCTATTACAACCCTTAGTTAAACGCTTACAAGACAGTATGCTAAGGGCAGAATCAGAAAAAAACTTTGCTGATAACGTTGTCAATACTGCTCAGGCACTCATAATCGGACTTGATAGCTCGGCAAATATCATCTTATTTAATGAGTACGCCGAAGAAAATACAGGGTGGGCTAAAGAGGATATATCAGGCAATAATTTTTTTGACAGCTTTATTCCTGAGGGCGAAGAGGATACACTTAAAACTTTATTCACCAATATGATGAGTGGAGATGTGGAATTTTCTGATGAAATCGAAACTCAGGTTAAGGTGAGTACGGGGGAAATTATTAATGTTATCTGGCACACCACGACTATTTTAGATCTTAAAACAAAACTGCCTGTGATGTTTTTAGCGACGGGTAGTGACATTACTGAACGTAAGCAAGCGGAGAAAGATTTACAACGTGTTCATGCTGAAATGGAAGTGATCACCAACCGTTTACAAGACGAAGTAAACTTAGCGGCAACTTTGCAACAATCGATTTTGCCTGACTCACAAATTGAGCTACCAGGTATACAGGGATATGCAAACCTACTAACTTCTAGTGAAGTGGGTGGAGATTATTATGATTACTACAAAGTGTCTGGTCATCTCAGTGTTATCTTGATGGGTGACGTAAGTGGCCATGGTGTTGCGGCCGGTACCATGGTAAGTGCGGCAAAAGCCGGGGTTTACCCTTTAATTCATGAGGGTATCACCAATCCTTCTGAAATTTTGAACCTGTTAAATGAAACCCTGTTAATGACCGCGCAACAATCACTGTTAATGACAATGAACTGTTTAACACTGGATGCGCGTAGCGGAAAATTACAATTTGCCAATGCGGGCCATGTATTACCTTATTTATGGAGAAATGAAAACCAACACTGGGAAATGCTGGAAGCATCAGGGCTACCTCTCGGTAAAAATATCGAATCAGACTACTCTACCTCCGCCATAGAAATTGAACTGGAAGTCGGCGATAGGCTTTTCCTATTTACTGATGGTCTGGTTGAAGAGGAATCACCTTCTGGTGAAGCGTTTGGGTATGACCGCTTAGAAGATATATTAAGCCAGTGTGGTGATATCGATGCTGTAACTATGAAAGAATATTTAATGGAAGCTCTCGCGATTCACTGTGAAACAGAAAATTTTGATGATGATGTCAGCATTATGGTGCTGACACACAGTGACCGTATTGCACAAGAAGCAAGTCAATCTGATGAGGACATCAGTGATATTATCCGCATATCGGAAAGCTTTTACCGTCAGGGCGACCATCCAATCCCCCGTATTTCCAGAGAGTATGTTGTCTTTATTGCCGAACAACAATTTGCTGACTTACTAGGCCGTTTAAGCAAAGATGGTATTTGTCGAATTTTACCCAAAAATAGTGATTTCTGTGAACAAATTGGCTGGAATCATTTATTAAGTCAACATCATGAAACAGCGGATGGTGATATTTTCGCACTCATGCCACACTTGCTTCAGCACAGACAGTTTCAATTAACTCACACTGAAGATAAGCTGTATATCATGGAGGAAATATTATCCTGGATATCTGACCAAGGAAATGTACCTCAAGACCATATAGATTCATTAGTTGTTATTCTGGATGAAATGACAGAAAACAGCCTTTATGCTGCGCCAAGAGATGGTAAAGGGGTTGCCTATTATGCTAAAGGTGAATCACGTGAGCTTTCCGAACATGAAGAAGTGCGAATTGATATTGCACTCAGTGATAATCGCTTAGGGCTAATGATTACGGATAACTGGGGGACTCTACCTTCCTCTGTCTTCTTGAGGAACATGGCTCATGCCATGGATGAAGGGGTAGAAGCAGGAGTTGGTGGTGCAGGACTGTATATGATGTGGCGTTTATCCCACTACTTTCAGATCCGCGTCCATCCTCAGCACAGAACACAAGTGACCACTTTATGGGATCTAAAAGAGCCCATAGATATGGATATTAATTCTGGTTTCCAATTTATTCACCACAGCCAATATGAGCCATTGGCTCAGAAATCAGCAGAGAGGGCTTAACTCATGGCAATTTCAGATTCTCTTACCATCACAAAGATATCCGATACTGATAATACTTATTGTTTCGATTGCGCAGGGTCAATTGATGTGAATGCTAAGATTCCACTTGAAGCACTCAATAACATTCCCGCAAAAGCCCATGTTATTTTAGAGTTTAAAAAAATAGAGCGCGTCAACTCAATGGGCTTATCTCTACTTCTAAAAATATTTGAAGAATGGGAAAAGGCACAAGTTACCGTTGCCGTCAAAGACCTTAATCGAATGGTTAATATGTTATTTAAAATCACTGGATTAGGACGATTTGTACACGGTAACAATGACAAATCAAAAAGTACCGATAAAAAAACCATTAGTCCACAAGCCCCTATCCATGAGAATGCCAAAAAAGTACCCATTGGCTCAGGTAAAAGACTAGGTCTTAAAAAGAAGTTAAATTTTGTTGCCAGTCTACAAACAGGACACCAATTAACAGGCTGGTATTTATTTAACACTTATTTGCAACGCCGCATGCAAAAAGCCATCCATTTTGATGAGTCTCAAGATGTCTTGAATGAAACAAATATTGACATTCTATTTGCTAAGCCTTTTGAAGCATGTTCGATGATTAAAAAACATGGCTTTGTCCCCATTATGCGTCCTATCGCAGAAGCAGATGAAGTCGTAATATTAACTCGCGCAGGTGATGAGCGTGGCCTGGAAGCATTCAAACAAGCTAATGTCGTTACTGCATCAAAAAATAGTTTTGTGTATATTTTAGGGCGTTTTTTATGCGATGAAAGCGAACTGGATTCATCCAAATTTAATTTCACATTTTCTGGTAATGAAATTAAGTCATTGCAGATGCTCATTAAAAAGAAAGCTGATTTATTATTTATGCTTAAGAAGACTTATGAAGGATTATCTTCTTTTAGTAAAAAAAATGTACGCTTGCTTGATGAAAGCTCTACTGATTTTGCTTTTCACCTATTTTCTATCGCGCCCGGTTTAGAGGAAGAACGCAAAACTTTGCATACTATTCTTAAAGAAATGGCAGATGATGAAAAAGGCAAAGGTATATTAGAAGACATTGCTTTTCAAGGCTGGTGCCCTGTTGAGGAAGGGGAACTGAATATGTTAAAAATGGTTTTTGATCGTTATGTGAGTGAATAAGTACTCATGCAAAATTGATTTAACTTTTTTGAAAAAAGATAAAATCTCCAGTTTTTAGTATGATTTTTGAGAATTTGAATATATTTTTACAAAAAAATAGGAATTTTTATTGAAAATGATAAATTTCTACCCTCGTAATTTTAGTTAAAATAATAATGCCTGAGTACTTAGTAATGCTCATATAGGCTTTCAGAAAAATAATTTTCCGGACACCATCCCTCAAAGGGATGTTATCCGTACCCCACAAGGAATCTATTTATCTGAGAAACTATAGGTATATCTCATGCGGCCTCAATTGTATTTTAACACCCGTCGCCAAATGAGGTAATGTACTCCACTCCACTCCACTCCACATTATACGGAGTGTATTACTTAACTTGAGAGTTAAAAACTCTCATGAAATTTACAGTTTTAATACATGCTATATTTTTTAAGCCATTGAATTTAATAATCTATTTCGAATTCATCAATAGATATGGAAGATTTTTTAAATTCATTTATTTCAGTATGCTACGAGAACTTTTGACTCTCCAGATTACTTAACAACTATTCCCGTTTCTAGGAAACCAATTTAAGATTAAGAGAGAAATCAAAAGTTGATAATAACTTGAGGATTTGTATAAGAATGGACCATGCTCAAGTCGTTTTATTTTAGTTCTCTAAAATATTTAGCATAACTCAAGATTATATAGAATTTTAGCTATCAATATTAGAAAGGGTATTTGAAGAGGTGTGGGATTTAGGCGCGAGGATTTATGAATACCCGAAAGTATGGCTCAGTATTTTGGCTACACAGGCGTGTTAAAAAAAACTGACGCATAGCACAAGACAAGGTATTTTTTCTAACGCGGCTGTGGAGTCAAAAAACAAGTCAGACTCGGGTATGATTGAATTCTCGCTCCTTAGTCTGCCTGTATAGTATGTGGGTTATACGAATAGGTCAATTTCCATTTCCTGATAATATCCCCTTTTAAAGTGATGGCACCCTTCATATTAGCTTGCAAGTGTAAACAGGCAAATAAAGGGGGCTAAACTGATAGCCAGATTTTTGTATCCTTTTAAACTAGATACATATTTTTACATAAAGATGAGGTTACAAAGCATGGAACAAGAAAAAAGAAAGCACCCAAGAACAGATGCAAAAGGTTTACAGGCAAAAATTATGGTGACCGCACCTAATCGTTCTGTTTTAGTAGCCGATGTTAACTTATTAAATGTCAGTCAAACTGGTATTAAGGTAAGAGTACAAAAACCTCTAATAATAGAGTTAGGAACAAATATTCAGCTTGAAATTATTTTGCCCGAATCAGGTATTCCAGTTATCGTGAATTCAGTTGTAATACGTGAAGAATTTGATACCGAATTTGGCCTACATTATATTGACCTTCGCCCAGAAGATCCAATAGAAAAATTAATTAGTGAATGTGGAAACCGATCTAGCTGGGTTGATGAATAAATTTTCAGTAGTTTTTCAACACTTATCCAGCAGATATCTTTTATACGGAACTCGTGCCAGCTAGGTTATAGACTTTCAGATCTTTAATTTCCAAGCCATATTTCATAAACAACTAAAAAATGTGATGTTATATTTCTTTTAAACTATGAAAACAATTGGCGGTTAGAATTGAACATAATAGTTTCAGGTTTAGGCAGCTTTCATCATATTCTGGTGGTGGGTTAAACCTGTGATTGCACTTAAATAATTAGGAGAAGTAAAAAGTTTACATCATAATTCCTCGGATGAAATGTTATCAAGAAGTAAGTT
>CAYZUM010000069.1:0-12329 GCA_964481455.1 uncultured Methylomonas sp.
ATAATCCAGCTCCAGCTCAACCACAACCACAATATCAGCAGCCTCAATCGGCACCTAATCCCCCCCCCTCAGCGATGCAGGAAGATTTTGACGATGATATTCCGTTCTAGGAAATATAAAATGCCAAGCCTTGCAGGCTTGTAGGAGCGGTCTTTAGCCGCGAAATAAAACATACTTTTTTATCTAAGGCAACTCGCAATAAATAACCCACCCATCTTGCTTGTCTTTTTGTCCATATTCAGTGTTGTAGAAATAGTTACGTAGCCTGCTATGCGCCTATTTCTACGCCTTGAATACGAACAAAAACCCTGCGCAATATGGGTGGGTTATTTGTTGCGAGTTACCTAAGGAACAAAAATTCAATAATACCCTAAGGGAGATGGAAACAAATAATCATCCAAGATTGCTGGTCTTTCTGTCCGTCTTCTTCGTTGTAGTAACAGTTGCGTAGCCTGCTATGCGCATGTTACTACGTCTTGAATACGAACAAAAATCCTGCCCAATATTAGACGTTTATTTGTTTCCAGCTCCCTAAAGTAGTTTTTTTGCTTCTATGTCTTGCGCCGCAGTTCTTCAACTTCATCCAGCAAATCAAGCACTAGAGCAGCACCAGCGAGATTAATGCGCAGGTCACGTTGTAAATGGATAGTTTTCTGCAGACGTTTTAAAGCTATTGAGTCAAAGCGCCAGTCAGGAGTTGATATCCCTTTAGGGTCTAATACACCTTCTTCAACCAGTTCGATAATATATTCGGCATTACTTTCGCATAGACAGCATAACTCGACCAGAGTGAACTGTACCTTTTCATCTAAAAATACACCTGTTATCTGTGTTATTGAATCTGACATCGTTATACTCCAATCTGAGATCTAGGATTGAAAGCCATCGTCTGGGCCATTTTTTCATACAATTGTGTCTCTTCAGTCGTTTTAGCCTGTGGAATCACTAACTTTAAGATAACAAATTGATCGCCTGCTGGGGAGCCGGGTAATCCTCTGTTTTTTAGGCGTAATTTATGATCTGTTTGTGAATCAACAGGAATTTTTAGTTCAACTATTCCACCTAAAGTAGGGACAGAAATTGTACTACCTAATGCTGATTCCCAAGGTGTTATAGGCAAATCAAGATAAATATCGCGTTCAGAAACCTGAAAATAGCGGTGTTTGTTAAATTCAATTTCTAGATATAAATCTCCCTGTTTTGTATTGCCAATTGCCGGACTTCCTTGACCAGCAAGACGTATGCGCTGCCCGGCTTTAACACCTTTAGGGATTTTAACATTCAGGGTATGTGTTTTATTAATTAAGTGCCCCTGTTGATCTGTTTGCGGGACTTTAAGAGATAGAGATCTTGTCGTCCCCTGGTAAGCATCTTCAAGGTCAATAAGCACTTTGGCATGACGGTCATTACTCTGAGCATAATATTGATCGTTAGCATTTTGATCGCTAGAATTGGGGGGAGATTGTTTGCCAAATAATGACTCAAAAAAATCACTAAATTCTGCGGAATTTGCCCCTGTGTAATTACCACCACTAAATTCAAATCCAGCCTCCCAATCAGGTGGTGGTGTATTTCCTGCGCCACTTTTCCAGCGCTCCTCCAGCTGGTCATATGCAGCACGTTTCTCAGGATCTTTCAGGACTTCGTAGGCTTCACCTAACTCCTTGAACTTTGTCTCTGAATTTTCTTCTTTGCTGACATCAGGGTGATATTTTCTAGCTAATTTTTTATAGGAACGCTTTATTTCATCTTTAGTGGCCGTTTTGGTCAGTCCCATTATTTTGTAATAGTCTTTATAGTCCATAATTTATTAACATGCAGGATGTTGAGGTATGAAACGCATCAATAGTACCAATACCATCGCTAAAAACAAAACTCACCATGAAGATCATGAAGAAAAACAAAGTGTTACTCATTACAAGAATACCCTCTGCAATAATTATATAACACATTGATTGAAACAACTTCATGTCCTTAATGTTCTTCATGGTGAAAAATTCATTTCAATTTGGCGAAGGTATTGTAGTACTCAATATTTTTTTGACTACTCAGCGTAATTTTCTAATTATTAACACTGGATAAGCCTTACTCTTGGAGTATAAAAATAAGTTTTTATACCTCTTAGGTAACACGCAATAAATAAACTATCCATATTGCGCAGGATTTTTGTTCGTCTTCAAGACGTAGAAATAGGCGCATAGCAGGCTACGTTACTATTTCTACAACACAGAAGACGGACAAAAAGACAAGCAAGATGGGTGGGTTATTTGTTGCGAGTTGCCTTAGGTTCGGGCAAAACTTTTTTTTGCACGCCTGATTAAAAATACACTGAGCAATTACAAATTTATTTCATGTGCTTTCTTATGGGGAAACCATATAGGATTTAGTGTATGTTTTTCCTGATTGACACACGCTTCTACTCACTGGACTTTCGCAGGAAGTGTCAGTAAATTCAGCTTTAAGTTCGCCTTTTTGGGTGGGCACAAAGTAAAAACGAAAATTTGGGTCTGTGCTGATGGCAATATCTGTTTTAGCCGTTAAGATTGGTAACTCATTAAAGGTGACTTTAATTTGCTTAATAAAATGTGCTCTTCTTTTAAAGCGTGTTACCTGATCCATTTGCATGCCAGTGACGTTCGGATGGCTAATTAATAATTGTGCCATAGTAGGTTTACCCTCTTCAAGGGTATTATCCAGCCTGAATTTCATTTTCCCAAGGCGTTGCATTGCCGCATCGTAGTCTGCTCCAATAGGGGCAGAGCAACCACCACTGGCTTTGACAAATTTTTTGACCATATATAAGTTCCCCGTATTCATTTCAGCAATGGCTCGGATATAGCTATAGGTATTAACTCTGACACGCATAGCAATGTCTGCTCTGCCGCTATCAGGTGTAAATTCAAATTCACCAACTAAAGGCACGGGGTTTTTATCAATCAGCAATATGATTCGTTTAATATAATGACCTTTGGTTTGCGCTTGACTGGCGGTGACTTTAATAGGGACTAATGCAGGATTTTCTGCACGAATTGGGGTTGTCAACTTGATAACATCCTTGCCATTAAGGATCGTTTTTCCAGAAAAAAACTGTTGTTTCAATGTCTGGTTCCAGATAGTTTCATCCTTTGCGGCATTGGATACTGTCGGTATTATAATGCTCATTGCAAAAAGCAGGCATAATTTAAATATGTTCATCGTTAAGGGGGGCTCTTGATAAAGTTATGTGCTTTTACTGACATATATGTTTTCTGTATAAGCATTTACTGATTTATTAAGTTGTACCTTACCTCAATATGAGTCAGTTACGCAACTGCTGAAACGGGTTATTGCTTTCTCCCAATAAGGAAATTTTCAACAAATAACCCACCCATCTTGCTTGTCTTTTCATTTGTCTTCTTAAATTGATAGAAATAGTTTCATAGCTTGCTATGCACCATATATACGTTCCCGTAACTTGTTGCGCGTTACCTAAGAAGTTGTTTCTTAAATCTTTATCTAGCAGGCATTATTTTGAAATTGATGCGACATAAACTGAATCTTATATCAATAGATTAAAATAATGCGTTTGTCAGAAAACGAGATGAAATGCAATTTTATCCAATTTATTCATAAATAAAGGGCACTAAAAAACATAACATACTGATTATTATTGAATATTAAAAATAACAACTCTAATATACGTAAAGGCGTTACTTATGATATTATGGAGCGCATTTGCAATTACGCTATAATAGTCTATTTGCAGTGCTCCTGAAAAGAGGGTGTCAGGAAGGTTGGTGACTTGTATTATCAGGGTGCTTAGTTAGTCTTGACTCAATGCTGTGTTTGGTCAGTATCGCGTGTGCAGTATTGTCAGCAAAGATGTATAATATTAGTTTACGTTACATGCTTTCTTGGTTCTATGAGAGCATGAGCTATAGGGAGGCAGTGTTTAAGTTACGTCAGGCGGTTGTTATCATAAATTTGGCGCATCCTGAATTAAAAAATAAAATGTTCTAAGCAATTTGTGTAGCAGGTATTGCCAGGACAAACGCCTGATATAAAGTGGCGGGGTAGAATTCATTTTCCCTACCATTAACACCATTAAGCTCGTAATAGCTATAAGTTTAATTATGCAAGGTTTGTTATAAGCCTACAAATTATTTAAGTCGTGGTTGTACAGTACAGATATTGTCAATACTGTTGTTATGACAGCCATACAATTTAAAACTAAAACAAAGGATCAATATGTTCAAATTATTACTCGATACGGCTGATGTAGATAAAATCGCTGAAATCAATGAATATCTACCGGTAAGAGGTGTTACAACTAACCCATCAATTATGGCAGGCTCTGGTAAAGGAGTGAATTATGTTTTACCAGCTATTGTGGAAGTTTTGGGTGAAGACACTCTGCTTTTTGTACAAGCCTTGAGTACGACTGTTGATGGTATCGTTGAGGAAGCACATAAATTGGCAGCTATGCCTTACAAAAATCTTACAGTGAAAATTCCTACTACTCCAGTGGGACTGGCTGCAATGAAGAAGTTAAAACCCACTAACATACGTACTTTAGCGACCGCTATTTATACGGTACAACAAGGCTTTTTAGCCGCTTTAAATGGTGCTGATTATATGTCACCTTACGTCAACCGTATTGATACTCTTTATAATGATGGGGTCGGTGTTTGTGAGCAAATTCAGCAATTGCTAAATGCGCATGAATTATCAACTATTCTTACACCAGCAAGTTTCAAATCAACTCAGCAAGTAATGGATTGTTTAGCGACAGGTTGTGGTGCGATTACATTACCTGTTGATGTGATTGAGCAAATGGTCAATTTTCCTGCTGTTAAGCCAGCTGTAGAGCAGTTTAATGTCGACTGGACAGCTGCTTTTGGTGATAAATTATCGTACAACAGCTAAGCTTCTTAGGTAATACGCAATAAATAAACTACCCATATTGCGCAGGATTTTTGTTTGTCTTCCATTAGTAGAAATAGGCGCATAGCTGGCTACGTAACTATTTCTATCAATAAGAAGACGGACAAAAAGGCAAGCAAGATGGGTGGGTGTGTATTGCGAGTTGCCTTAGTTAAAAGAAAATGCTTTCACATTCGCTGATGGTTAAGGATGACTATTGCGGAGGTACAAGTGAGATTTATACCCCTCAGAATCTTCTATGGAATAGATCGCTGTTTGGTAGTTATTAATAATGTTGTTAGTGTTGATAACGAAAAAAGGGCACCCTTCAATATAAGCGTGAAAGTAGTTTACATTTAATTTCACCACACTTTTTAATATTGCAGGTATTGTCAGGGAATAGACTTTAACCTACACGTATCGCTTAAACGTGATACGCGTAGGCTAAAGTCTACTCCCTTCCTGAGGAATGTGAATGTTATAACGTGTGTATTTGACTTGTCTTTTTGTCCGTATTCTTTGTTGTGGAAACCATTACGTAGCCAGCTATGCGCCTGTTTCCATGCCTCGAATACGAACAAAAATCCTGCGTCAAATGCACACGTTATTTCATTCCCATTCCTGAGTGCCCCTTCATAAAGTTGTAAAAGTGTGAACAGGTGAATGAAGGATGTCGAATGAAAGCCTAAGATTTAATTTGCACAAAAAAAGTTATCCCCACAGCAATTAAATGAATGCATGGAATATGAAAGCAGATAAAACGTTATCAATTCAAGTCAAATCTAAAACCGAACGACGCATCATGGAAGACCCTGAGATTGAAATGATTTCGGAGTGGAACCTAAAACGAATTATTACTGTACTCATCATCTTTCTAATTCTTATTTTCATGTTTCTGGCGTATTATTTTAGTCGTCTTGATGATAACGAGGACGCTAAAAATGTAGTCAGCTCTCACGCAGAAAAGGAGCCCACTGTTGAGTTACCAGACTCAATTAAACCAGCGATTCCAGAGCAAGCCTCCGCTAAAGATTTTAGCGAAGATACCTTAGTAGAAGACACGGTGGAATTGATTCCTACTCAGCATACCGATCAAGAAGAGCCTGAAATAGCATTAGAAACGGTTATTGAAAAGCAAATCCCAGTTGAAATACCTAAACCAGAGACTTTAAATCAACACGTCACTCAAGCACGGTTAGCGCGATGGGTTAAAGATAAGGTACCGCATGGTCAGGTTGTCTTACCTTTACTTGTTGATGATACTAAAGCTGAGGGCTTCTATTATTTTACGGATGTAAATAATATGCAGGGTAATACAGTGTTTCATGAATGGTTAAGAGAAGGGGAATCTATCTATAAACGTAAATTTAATATTAAAGGTGCCAGAGGACGAATGTCGACGAGCAAACTATTTACCTATAGAACAACAGGACAGTGGCAGGTAAGATTAA
Source organism: uncultured Methylomonas sp. (assembly GCA_964481455.1). Classification (GTDB taxonomy): domain Bacteria; phylum Pseudomonadota; class Gammaproteobacteria; order Methylococcales; family Methylomonadaceae; genus Methyloprofundus. Next base: position 6,354 of record CAYZUM010000069.1, read on the forward strand.
TTACTGAGCAGGGTGAAATGCTTCATAAAATTGATTTTTCTGTCGAAAATAAATAAATTAGCCATATTTACTTGTTATAATGCTAACTAAGTGATTTTAAGTTATTAATACTTAGACATGAGAATAATATTAAATAGTTTTAAGGATGAATAATATGACTGATTTAAATAATCTTTCCATCAATGAGTTACAGGCAATGATTGGTCATGCTGAGTCTGCTTTGAAAGAGAAACAAGCGGGCCATCGTAAAGAAGTATTTGCTCAGATTAAGGCATTAGCTGCATCGGTGGGAGTAACGGTTGAAATACATGAATCTGATAAAAAGAAAGCTCGTAAAGTTACAAAAATAGCTCCAAAATACCGCAACCCAGATAATGCTGAGATGACTTGGACTGGTCGTGGCATTATGCCTTTGTGGATGCGTGCATGGATTGAATCTGGCGGGGACAAATCTGAATTTTTAATATAGTTACTTTCTTTCTCTTATTACGAAAAGGCGATCTTTTTGATCGCCTTTTTTATTGGTGAAATAAATATAATATTATGTGGATACAAAAAGAATTTCAATTAAAGACTAAACCAAGAGGTTTTCATTTAATTACAGATGAAGTTTTACGTTCTATAGAAGGTTTAAATTCAATTGAATGTGGGATGTTTAATTTATTTATAAAGCATACGTCAGCTTCACTAACGATTAATGAAAATGCGGATGCAACTGTTAGAAAAGACTTTGAAAGTCACTTTAATACTTTTGTCCCTGAGCGAGCTTCTTATTATCAACATGACTACGAAGGGGATGATGATATGCCAGCACATTTAAAAAGTAGTATTTTAGGAGCAAGTATCAATATACCTATTACTCAGGGGAGATTAAATATGGGTATTTGGCAAGGTATTTACCTATGCGAGCATAGAAATCATGGCGGCAGTCGCTCTGTTGTAGCGACCCTTTCAGGTCAGGTATATGAGTAAGCCGCTAGCATTAGAATATGAGGAATATGGTGAACCGACAGCTCCCGCTTTACTTATTTTGCACGGTTTTTTTGCTTCCTCAAAAAATTGGAGGAAAATTGCCCGGGAATTAGCAAAAATTCACCATGTTTATGTCATTGATATGCGTAATCATGGTAACTCACTCCATAGTACTGTCATGGACTACCCGTCTATGGCCGCTGATATTGAATTATTTCTAGATACCCAGCAATTAACAAGTGCAAATATTTTAGGCCACAGTATGGGGGGGAAGGCAGCCATGTGGCTTGCCTTAACCAGTTCTGAACGTATTAAAGAACTGATCGTAGCAGATATAGCCCCTGTGAGTTATCGACATAGCTTTGATAATCTTATTCAAGCTTTAAAGCAGCTTCCTCTTGAGCAATTAACCAATCGCAAGCAAGCGGATAAATGGTTAGCAGGGCCAATTCCTGAATCTGGTTTTAGACAATTTCTATTACAAAATTTAGTCTTAAAAGAGGCTCAATATCAGTGGCGTATAGATTTGGATATTTTTGCCATGACTGCAGATAATATTATTGCTTTTCCTAATACTGATACTATGAGTGTTTATCCAGATAAAGTACTTTTTTTGGCGGGGGAAACCTCAAACTATATTGCTGAAGAAAGTGTCTATCATTTATTTCCTTGTGCTCAGATTAAAACGATTGCAAATGCCGGGCATTGGATGCATGCCGAGCAACCCGTTGCATTTTGTGATGAGGTGAATGCTTTTTTGGGTGAAGTGAGTTCGAACAGAAAATGAATGGGTCTCCTTCATTATCTTCCTGATGAATTAATGACTTAGGTAACTCGCAACACACACTCACCTATCTTGCTAGTCTTTTTGTCCGCCTTCTGCGTTGTAGAAATAGTTACGTAGCCAGCTATGCGCCTATTTCTATGCCTTGAAGACGAACAAAAATCCTGCGCAATATGGGTAGGTTATTTATGGCGCGTTACCTTGGATATTATTCAATCTGGTTTCCTGTCTTAAATTAATTCATGTTTACTAATATGTTTGATTCCCATTCCTAAGCTCGAGCCATATACTTACCAGTGACTGTATTAACTTTTATCACTTCACCTATTTCCAGGTATTCCGGTACCTGAACTTCAATTCCTGTTGGCAATACAGCTGCTTTTGTTCTAGCCGTTGCAGAAGATCCTTTTATCCCTGGAGCTGTTTCTATGATTTCTAAATCAACTGATGCAGGTAGTTCAATACCTAAGATATTGTCATCCATGATCAAGGCCGTAATACCTTCTAAACCATCAGTAATATAGCCTTTTTGTCCTTCTAGATCATCATCACTAAGCATGTATTGGCTATAATCCTCAGAATTCATAAACACATAGTTTTCTCCCTCGTTATATGAATACTGGACTTTGACACGTATACAATCTGCTTCTTTTAGGAAATCATCACCTTTATAAGATTCGTCCAGTTTTTGCCCTGTTTTGAGATTGGTGTAACGTATTTTATACAGTGTTGATGCACCTCTTGATGAAGGGCTTCTGGAATCAACTTTTTTGACTGCATGGGGAATATTATTAATTTCAATAATCATTCCGCGTTTTAATTCACTGGCTTTTGGCATTGGTACTCCCTGAAAATAAGGATGGTAAAGGATAGGTTAAGCCTAGGGTGTTAAATTTGTCTTGATTTATTATAAATTTATCACACAATAAATTGCCTACCTTTCTAAGACGTGTAGAGCGGACTTTAGTCCGCATGACGACTAAGTTTTCCGGCAGATGCGGACTAAAGTTCGCTCTACATCGCTTGCGGTGTTTTTTCATTATTCTAAAATGATTTACAAGAATATTTTCCAGCAAAATATCATTTCAGATAGCACGAAAAGTGTATGATGGAAATGAGCCTAGGTAACACGCAATAAATAACACCCTAGGTTAAGCCTAGGAGGTTGTCCAAGAATAGAAAACCTACTGCGGAAAAGCCCTTTTGGTCAGCTTTCCCTCGCGACGGCTTCTATTCTTGGACAAGCCTCCTAGTATGCAGATTAAATTTCGCTCTGAGTGGCATTCTAGTTTAGTATCTCAAATATTGCGTCAGTTATTTAAAGAAAAATGTGCTAGAAGCACACTAGCGCATTTTTTCTATTATAAATTCAACGATAGCCTCTAAAGATATTTCCTGATTGTCGCTATCAGTACGAGCACGATATTCGACTGAATTATTATCCAGACCGCGATCTCCAATGACAATACGGTGTGGGATACCAATAAGTTCCATATCAGAAAACATAAAACCAGCACGTACTTTACGATCATCGAACAAGACATCAATCCCGGCATCGCATAGTTCTTGATAGAGCTTATTGGCAGCTGTTCGTAAGCGTTCTGATTTATGCATATTCATGGGGCATAAAGCAACTTGAAAAGGAGCTAGATTATTTGGCCAGAGAATGCCTTTGTCATCATGGCTTTGTTCTACCGCTGCGGCAACGATACGTGAAATTCCGATTCCATAGCACCCCATCAGCAATGCTTCACTTTTCCCGCCTTCATTAATGACATTCGCTTTCATGGCGGTGCTGTATGTGGTACCGAGCTGAAAGATATGGCCTACTTCGATTCCGCGTACAATACTAAGAGTGCCTTTGCCGTCTGGGCTCGTATCACCTTCAACGACAGAGCGTAGATCAGCAATTTCAGTGGGGAGAGGCAAATCTCTTTGCCAGTTAGTGCCGGTAAAATGTTTGCCTTCTTGATTGGCACCGCAGACAAAGTCAGATAACACAGTCACACTACGATCAGCGATAATTCTGATATTTAAGCCGATAGGGCCAATCGATCCAGGTCTACATTGACAGGCATCGGTTACTTGTTCATCAGTGGCAAATTCCAGAGGTGAAATAACACCTTTAATTTTCTCTGCTTTAATTTCATTAAGTTCATGGTCCCCTCTTATCAACAGGGCAATCAATGAACCTTCTTTTCCCTTGACAATTAAAGTTTTCAAGCATTGTTTAGCTGATACTTTCAAGCTGTGAGTGAGTTCCTCAATGCTGTGTTGATTGGGTGTATCAATTAAAGTGAGTTCTCGAGTTGCTTCAGGTAGTGTGTCAGTTGGATGAATTGCTTCTGCTTTTTCTACGTTCGCTGCGTAATCACTGCCAGTCGAAATCGCAATAGCATCTTCTCCCGAATCTGCAAGTACATGGAATTCGTGTGAAACAGCTCCCCCGATTGAACCAGAATCTGCCATAACAGCACGAAAATTGAGACCCAGGCCATTGAAAATATTAGTATAGGCTTGATACATAACAGCATAGGTTTCTTGCAAAGAGTCAGTGCTGAGATGAAATGAATAAGCATCTTTCATAATAAATTCGCGGGACCGCATGATACCAAAACGTGGACGAATTTCATCACGAAATTTGGTTTGAATCTGGTAATATGTAATAGGGAGCTGTTTATAACTGTTTAGTTCATGACGGGCTAAATCGGTAATGATTTCTTCATGTGTAGGGCCAAGACAAAAATCTCTGTCATGTCGATCTTTTAAGCGTGCCAATTCAGGCCCATATTTTTCCCATCGTCCTGTTTCTTGCCATAATTCAGCAGGTTGTAAGGCAGGCATTAACACTTCTAACGCACCTGCTTTTTCCATTTCCCGACGGGTGATTTGCTCAACTTTACGTAGTACGCGTAAGCCTAAGGGGAGCCAGGTATAGAGCCCTGAGGCAAGTTTACGAATTAGCCCGGCTCGAATCATTAATTTATGACTGGCTATCTCAGCATCAGCAGGAGTTTCTTTAACGGTACTAAGTGGAAATTGAGAGGTACGCATGTATCTTTATGAGTTGGTTTAGGTCATTAAAGCTTGTATTTTACCTAGGCTATACTGGTTTAGCTATGCCATGATATAAAATATTCAAATTTAATACTAGATTCTGCTACATATAATATATTAAGTATTTTTTATTCTTCCTAGATGCTGGCCATAAATAGCAAGACAGACACTTTAATCAGAAACATTATTACCGCCATTTTATTTTATCTGGCAGGTAAATTAGCGATGCCATTATTCAGTCCAGTTGATTACTCTGTGACAATCTAGCCACCCGTTGGAATTGGTTTGGCCGCGATATTATTATGGGGTAATTGAGTCTTACCAGGCATTTTTCTCGGGGAGGTCGATCTTAAATTGGCTTTTTATGATCTCTATTCTTTCAGATCTCAACAATGTTTATTGAAAATAAGCATCAAGCCAGCTAAATACAAAGGTTTTCTCTAAAATGGACGTTTTTTATTTCTTTATTTCTGTGGAAAGGCTATACAAAACGTCCAATAAAAATAGCTTAATTTAAAGAAAAGTGTTGAGGTCAGCCATTTACAAATGGCTCCTAGATCCTTAGCTGTTATCGTTTTTATGGCTATGCAGGGTATGTTTAGAGCCTGGTTAGGAGTGTACCTGGTTAAACGTTTTGCAAACTATCCAAACCCTCTTTTTGAACTCAAAGATATACTGCTTTTTTTCTGTTCTCTAGCTTAATTGCAACCCTTGTATCTTCAATACTCAATGTTTCAGCTTTATACTTCCTTGAATTAGACGTAATATAGGCCACTATGAGTAGGTGGTTAGGAAATAAGTATGGGGGTATAATTTTTACGCCTTTGTTTTTCCTGATAAGTACCTAGGCATAATTAATTTAACTAAAATATTGCAATTATCATTTAATTATTTCCATTAAAAAACTCTATTTTTTGTAAAAACATATTCATATTTGCCTAAATTACATTAGATTTTAAATTTTTTAAACTCTTATAAAAAGGTTAAATTAATTTTTCGTGAGTACTTATGCGCTAGAAATGATAACAATTGGCAACAACGAAGGATGAGCGTCGGACTTCCCCTAATAATAATATTATTTATCATATCTGTCATAAGCTTTCAGTTTGTCAGGCGCGCCATGCTACTTCGTGAAATTCAGGGACTCCTGTCACCTTCATTCA
>CAYZUM010000070.1:0-12257 GCA_964481455.1 uncultured Methylomonas sp.
CATCGAGTATAAAAGCAATCAAGGAAGCCCGTGAAAGTCCGCCCGATATTCCATTGCCGGTTACTTATCAACAGCCGCTTGAAGAATACCAGCAACTCTGTGAAGAAATGCGCCAATCTGAGCCTGAAAAAACGCATGCCTTAGCCGTAGAAATGCTGAATGATTGGGAGGCAATATTTGCTGTATTGAAGCATCCTCAGTTGCCGTTGACTCATAACGAAGCCGAACGTGCGTTACGCCATTGGGTCATTTTACGCAAAATATCTTATGGTACACGCACTGAGGTAGGCTCACGCGTGTTCGCTATTCTTGCAAGTGTCATTGAAACCTGCCGAATACGTAAATGTTCGCCTTGGCGGTATCTGTCAGATGTCATTGCCAATAGGCGGGCAGGAGTATTAGTGCCGCCGTTGCCTGTTAAAATGATAGGGGTGTGAATAATTACTGTTTTCCAGCTAAATATAATTTCAGATAGCACGAAAAGTGTATGATGGAAATGAGCCTATTAAGATAAAGATTTAACACCCTACCCACACCCTAAAGCTATAGTCTGTCCCATCTTAAGCGGGTAGTCCTCCTTTGTTTTTAACTTAAAAGAGCAATCATAATAATTAATGGGTAAAATGAAACTTTATTTTTCAAATAATGATTATACTTCAGATCTAATAGCCTTCGTTATGTATAAGATACCCTTTCCGCTTGTTATTTTAGTTTTAAATTTTATTTCAGTTGCTTTATATGCTGCTGATATTAACGTCAGTACAGACCGCAATCCGGTCAATTTAAATGAATCTGTGCAAATCACCTTTACGGCAAATGATCAACCTGATGGCGAACCTGACTTTTCTCCTTTTGAGAAAGATTTTACTATTTTAAATCAAGCGCAACAGCAATCGACTCAAATTATTAACTGGGAAAGGAAAAAGTCTTTTCAATGGATTTTAACGCTCATGCCAAAGCATGCTGGAAATCTGGTTATACCGGCTATCAATTTTGGTACTGATAATAGCCAGTTTAGCTCCATCGTTGTCAATACGGCGCGAACCACAAGTGATAATAAAGGTGATTTATTTTTACAAGTAGACGTCAATAATGCACAGCCCTATATTCAAGAGCAGGTTATCTATACCTTAAAATTATATCGCAAAGTAAATATTTCCCAGGCGAGTCTATCTGAGCCAGTTCTACAAAATGCGGTTATTGAGAAATTAGGTGAAGACAAGAATTATAATACTCAGTATCAAGGCGAAAATTATGTGGTCACAGAGCGTAAATACGCCATTTTTCCACAAAAAAGCGGTGTTATGACGATTGCACCTCTGACATTAGCAGCCGATGTGATTATTGCGAATCAGCGGCGCAGCAATGGTTTTTTAAATCGACAAAGTACGCGTACTAAGCGTGTTGCGTCTGAGGCTTTAACGCTAGAGGTAAAACCAAAGCCTGTTCAAGCGAATGGGCAATTCTGGTTACCTGCAAAACAGGTTTATTTACAGGAAAAGTGGCCTGATGACGCAGTGCAAATGGTGGTGGGCGAACCCATTACACGCACAATCTCATTATTTGTAGAAGGAATTACCGTGGGTGCTTTACCTGAATTATATAAAAATAATATGCCGGCCTATTTGAAAGCCTATCCTGATCAGCCAGTGTTAAAAGAAGAAGCCAAGGATTCAGGAATGGTTGCTTTGAGAGAAGAAAAAATTGCTTTAATTCCAGGGAAGGCTGGAAGTTATACTCTACCAGAGATTAAGGTTCCCTGGTGGAATACGGGTACTCAAAAAATGGAAGTTGCTGTTATTGCTGAGCGCACCATTATTGCAGTGCCTGCGGTTGATTCTAATGGTAATACGCAAGCCCCGCTTTCCGTTATTAGCCCTCTTCCTTTATCTGTACCTGAAGCAGAAAATGAGTCAGTTTCCCTACAGGAAAATCATGATTTGTGGTTCTGGCTAACAATATTTTTTGCTTGTGCATGGATTGCTACCTTAATTTATTTTTTATCAAAAAAAACTAAAGAAACTAAAGATATTAAGCCTCAGATAGCTAAAGAAAAAGAGGTTGCAATCCTTAAAATGTTAAAACAAGCTTGTATAAATAATGAACCCGTAATGGTTAAAGACGTCTTACTAAAATGGGGTCGAAAAGAATTTAAACAGTCTAGTCTGACAAACATAGCGCAGCAATGCGATGCAGCTCTACTGGATGAGATTCACTCTTTAAATGCTATTTTGTATAGCAATAATGCTGAAGCTTGGCAGGGAAATGCTTTATGGTTAGCTTTTCAAAGTAACCAATCAACCCGTGCCGAAAAAAGAGAGACTTTAGACCCGTTGCAACCTTTATTTAAAATATAGCTATCGTAATTGTGGAACATGCTTTGGACCTCAGATACAAAAGCCCAGGACCTAAGGAGATGAAAATAAATCAGCCCCCAAAATTAGCCAGCAGTCTCTTTGAAACTGGCTTATCTATTTGATATAGTGACGCAATAAAGAACTCAGCCGCTTTTGCCGGGTTTGTTCCCAAACTCTGCTTCGGAATACAGGGAAGAACAGCTCTGCGTGAGAGGGGGAATGCAGTACAAAAAGTTAAGACCTCTTTTTATGGGTATGTGCTTTGCGAGATCGTATCTTCACCCTGTTTCAAACATTTGTAGTTTGATGCACACGGGGAGATTTTGTCATACAGGGAATTGGACAGCGTGATTAATGGGGCTTATGTTTAATGAGTTAGTTATGATAAACGTTATGGACGGGGTGAATACCCCGTCCAGCCGTAGCTGAGAATAAGGCTAGGTTTTCAGGATTGGGGACTGCGTATCGTGCGAATGAATTCGCAAGGACAGATGTGCCGTTTCTTTCGAGGAAGTTCTTCCCCGTGTATTCCTAAACAGAGTCAATGTGCTTTGCACTTCTTGTCATATATTGTGTTATTTTTATACCAGGATCTATGAGTAGTCTCTCTAGAATCAAGGATTATTGTCATTTGATGCCATAATCGGAAAGCAAGCCCTAAGAAAACCAGGTATCTGGACTACTCAGGTTTTTGGTCGCGTTGTAATAAATTCTGTACGCCACTCAAAGGTGCAAGCCCCTCATAGAGCACGCGGTAGGTTTGTTCGGTGATGGGCATATCAATAGAGTATTTTTTAGCAAGTCGATAGGTTTCTCTGGCTGCGCAAATCCCTTCGACTTCCTGGCCAATTTCTTTCATGGCATTTTCTCTGTTCTTGCCCTGTCCTAAAGCTATGCCAAAGCGACGGTTACGAGATTGATCATCTGTACAGGTAAGAATGATATCACCTAATCCTGCTAAACCCATCAGCGTTTCCTGTTGCCCACCTAATGCATTATTCAGCCGGATAATTTCAGCGATTCCCCGTGTGATAAGTGCCGCTCTAGTATTTGCACCAAAACCAATTCCATCAGCTATCCCAGCTGCGATAGCAAGTACATTTTTAACGGCACCACCCACTTGTACACTGACAATATCATGGGTTGTATAGATACGAAAGTGAGGGCTATGCATAAGTTGTGCAAGTTCATCGGCAAAGTCTTGCTGAGTTGCAGCAATAGTCACTGCAGAGGGTAAATCAGCAGCCACTTCACGAGCAAAAGAAGGGCCGGATAAAACGGCTGCGGGTGTTTCCGGGGAAAAAATATCGGCAACAGTTTGGTGCAATAATTCACCCATGTCTGGGTTAAACCCCTTGGTTGCCCAGGCAATTTTTACCTTCGGATTAACAAATGGTTTTATTTTGACGAGTGTATCTTTAAAGGCATGACTTGGGACGGAGATTAAAAGTACGTCACTAAATTGAACCGCACTTTTAATATCATCCGTTACCTTAAGTAAATCAGGAAAAACAAAACCAGCAAGGTAGCGTTTATTTTCTCTGTCTTCGGCAAGGCGAGAAATGTGTACCGGGTCGTGGCCCCAGAGTAGGATTTGACTACCATTTCTAGCGGCTTGAATGGCTAGGGCTGTGCCCCAGGAGCCAGCACCGAAGAAACTAATTTTGCGGTTCATTTCAAGGCTTAGTTTAAGGACTCAGAGCTGGGTGCTTGCTGTATATGCTGTGCATATAAAGCGTCAAAGTTGACAGGCGCCAGTAGTAACTGCGGAAAACCACCTTTAGCCACTAGGTCAGAAATAACTTCACGCACATAAGGAAATAGAATATTTGGACAAAAACTACCAACCATAGGCCCCATTTCTTCATCAGTGAAGCCTGCTAGAGAAAAGATGCCCGCTTGAGTGGCCTCAACAAGATAAGCTGTTGTTTCGCCTGTTTTAACGGTGACTGTGACGGTTAGTGCAACATCAAACATAGAGTCTTCTAATGGGGTTGCATTTGTGCCTAGGTTAAAATCAACAGCAGGTTCCCACTTCTCGGTAAATACCTTGGGAGCTGCAGGAGATTCAAAAGAAATATCTTTAGTGTAGATTTTTTGAATTGAGAATTTTTTTTCTTGTGCTTTTTTTTCTTCAGCCATTTTTTTGTTGTTATGTATTAGTTTTAATAGAATTGTTAACGTTTTGCAGATTTGTAGCGTTTAGTTTTACCCATTAGAGATTCACTAAATTAAATAACTTAGTGAGCGAGGTCTTCTTACCCTTCCCTTTATTAAGTATATGATTTGCCTAAGAATTCAATTGCTTCTGATCGCCGTATCATTATTTTTTATTAGCAACAACGGGTAATTTATTATCTTCCCAGGATTGCATGCCGCCAGTCATTTGGTAAATATGTTCAAAGCCTAGCTTAGTTAGATTTGCGCAGGCAGTTGCAGATCGCATGCCTGTTTGGCAGACAACGATAACATCATCCTTCTTATAGAGCTCAATTTTTTTGATTTGACTCTCAAGGCTAGCCAGTGGGATTTGAATAGCATCGGAAATATGGCCTTTATTAAAGTCACTGGCATCACGGACATCAACCACAATAGGGTTACCTGTATTTAACTTGGTCACAGTGAGCATAGGAGAAATAGTCTGATACTTACGCAGGCTAGATTCGAACACATCTTGAATTAAAAAGTATGTGACGGCTAAAAATGCAACGACTAGCATCCAGTGATTAGTCGCGAATTCGATATATTGATCTATCATGAGTCTTTGTTATAGTTTAGAATTTATATTGCTCACAAAAGTGGAGTAACAAGTTTGCAGAAGCGTTTAACTTTCGAAGTAGCAACGTGTAAAAAACCGAATATTATACATCTTCGTATTAGGACAAAGATAGGCGAAAATTAATCAGTCTTGAAATCGATAAAGCAATGTGTATAGAACCCTTGTTGTTATTCATCGCGAAAAAGTGAGAGCACAGCTGGTTAGATAGGCATTGGCATAAATAAGGGAGCAAGAAAAAGGCTGGCAACTCTTATGATTCGCCTATTAACACTGATGACAAAAAATTTCGCGCATCATCTCAATGAGTTTGAGCATACGGGGATCATCAATGTAGTAAAATACTCGATTTGCATCTTTTTTGAAGTTTAATATATCTTTTTCTCTTAGAATAGCAAGGTGCTGCGAAATATTGCTTTGACTTGTGCCAACTTTTTCAACTATATCCTGTACACTGATTGCTTCTGTGCCTAATACACACAGAATCTTCAAGCGTAAAGGGTGCGACATAGCTTTTAAACAACGAGCCGCTCTTTCGATGTCGGCATCTGCGTACAAGGGTTGCGTATCTTGATTTTCCATGTGTTGAAAGTATTTGCAAAGTAGCGGTGATTAAATCATTCAATATAAACCGTATTTACCTATGGCTTTATTTGTTAAAGCTAGACGCCTGAGGCATATTGAGTTAAATTTGCTTCTAAAAAAATAAGCGATTTTTAATTACAACCGCATTAAACTGTGTATAGTTTAGCCTATTACAGCTTATTAGAAAACACTTAAATATAACAAAAACAGAGAGGTTGAGCAATTTCAGTGCATTCGTGCAATGATAATTGTCAATTAGCTTGAAATATATTTAAAACCACTTTCATCTCGGCGCTGAATCATCTGAATATCAATTTTAACCATAATTCTAAAAACCGCAGTTGACTGCTATGAAGCATAAAAAGAGACTGAATATTAAAAATGAAAATACTTGTCACCTGCATAGGTGAGTAAGCCTTGCTTCACGGTTTTGTGAATACATCTGAGTGCGAAATACTGCGTTACAAATCTTGCCAAGGGCTACCGCCATTGCCTACGAGCTGTGCATTGTTTTTTGCTCTCAGGTTTTCCACAAAATCTGTGCTCAACTGCGGTTTCCAGGATAATTCTTGCAACAATGATTTTATATTTCGTGTAAAACCTAGTGTTGTTATAAAATATAAGGCTCTTTAGGGTTTCAAGTGGTCGCTAATTATAATAAAAAAAATCTGTTGAAGCCACGGTCATTATTTTTTAAGTTGTGAAACTTGTTTTTTTCAAAGCCAAGATAAATCTGACTATCCTGATATCACTGGGATCTATTATTTTAGGAGGTATGCATTCTTAGTGAAACAAAAAAGTACATTATTTATCAAAGGCTTATTTTTATGGACTTTAAGCGTTTTTTCGTATTTTTAGCACAGCTAAAACAACGTAACCAAATGAATTATAATAACTTTATGTTCCACTTGAAACCCTAAAGAGTCAAATATAAGTATTATTAATTCATTTATACTTCGCAGCAGATTATTGTTGATAGCCGAGTTATTATCACTAGGCACTCTCTTTACTCACGATGAAAACCTATTTTCCACTAATAATCAGTCTTCCACTTAAGAAGTAGCAACATACGATACAGGCTGCTTAATAGAGTAGTTTATTAAAACCAGGAAAAAAATCATAATGACACCAAAACCCTTAGTATTATTAATTCTTGATGGCTTTGGCATACGCTCTGAGACGAGCTATAACGCAATTGCCAATGCAAATACGCCTTGCTGGGACAGCTTACAGAAAAAATTCCCTATGACAGCGCTAGACTGTTCAGGGCGAGTAGTAGGGCTACCAAACGGACAAATGGGCAATTCAGAAGTTGGCCACATGCATATTGGGACAGGGCGCTATGTTCCACAAGATTTATCGCGAGTAAGCGATGCGATAGCGTCCGGTAGTTTTTTTGAAAACTCTGCTTTATCTTTAGCGGTGGATGAAGCGCTCGCCAAAAAGGGGACCTTACATATTCTTGGTTTGCTTTCTCCTGGGGGTGTGCATAGTCATATAGAGCATATTATTGCAATGCTTGAATTGGCAGCCGGAAAAGGATTGAAAAAAATCGCTATCCATGGCTTTTTAGATGGCCGTGATGTTGCGCCTACAAGTGCTGAAGCATCGTTGCTCTATTTGCAAGAAAAAATAGATCAACTAGGCGTTGGACATATTGCGTCAATCGTGGGTCGATTCTTTGTGATGGACAGAGATAATCGTTGGGAGCGAGTGCAAAAAGCTCACCAATTAATTGTTCTTGGGAAAAGCGATTACACAGCAAATTCGGCAATTGAGGCCTTACAACAAGCTTATCAACGAGATGAAACAGATGAGTTTGTTGAACCCACTGCTATATTGAACTCACAAGGGAAAGTGACTGATCTGCAAGAAAATGACTCGATAGTCTTTATGAACTTCCGCGCCGATCGTGCACGGGAAATTAGTCAGTCTATTACTGAGCCAGGCTTTACAGATTTTGAACGTGGACACCCAGGTTTTCAAGGTTGTTTTGTCACTTTAACTCAGTACCATGAAAAATTTAGCTACCCCATTGCCTATGCTGCTATGGATATTAAAAATAGCCTTGGTGAAGTGCTAGCGCAACAAGGCTTAACTCAATTACGGCTAGCAGAAACTGAAAAATATGCGCATGTCACTTTCTTTATGAATGGTGGTGCTGACGAGCCTAATACGGGTGAAGATCGCATTCTGGTGCCTTCACCTAAGGTAAAAACCTATGATCTACAACCTGAGATGCATGCAGCTAAAGTCACTGAACACCTTGTTAATGCCATTGCCGAACAAAAACATGATGTCATAATCTGTAATTACGCAAATTGCGATATGGTAGGCCATACTGGCAAATGGGATGCTGCGTTGAAAGCCGTTGAAACCATTGATGGTGTGTTAGCTGAACTCGTCAGTGCCTTAGAAAAAGTAGGTGGGCAAATGTTGTTAACCGCTGATCATGGCAATATTGAGCAGATGCGTGATGCACAGGGTGGCCCACAAACAGCGCATACGACTAATATGGTGCCATTAGTCTACGTAGGCGGAAGCAAGTCATTAGAAAGTGGTGGAAGTTTAAAGGATTTAGCACCAACGATGCTAGATATTCTAGAGATAGAGCAGCCTGTTGAAATGGATGGCAAGTCTTTATTAGTTAATGCATAAGTCAGAGTGAGAGTGAGAGCTTTCTGGTTAACTTTTTTTCTATGCAGTCATACTTTAATAAGTGTGGCTGCCTCTGATAAAAATAAACAGTTAAATCAGGTTCAAGGCAACATCAAATCTGTTGAAAAAAACATATCCCAGCTAAAAAAAAATCAGGATAAGGCATCTTCGGCGTTAATGCGCATAGAGCAAAAGCAAGGGAAAATTACTCATGCCTTGCAAGCTTTGACTAAACAGATGCGTCAGAAGCAACAGCGTATCAATGAGATAGAGCAAGACAGTCAATTGCAGAACGGAAATCTGTTGATGCAGCAAGAACAGTTGGCCAGGCAAGTAAAATCAGCGTATGCACTTGGCCGACAAGAACAGTTGAAGTTACTTTTTAATCAACAAGATAGTCGTCAAAGCAGCCGTATGATGACTTATTATCAGTATTTTAATCGTGCAAAACTGCAGCGATTGACACAAATTAATTCTGACATACAGCAGTTAAGTGTTTTAAATCAACAGAGCCAGTTGGAAAAGCAACAGCTAGCTGAGTTAGTTTCTAAAAATAAAGTACAACAAAATCAACTCACTAAAAGTAAAAAAGAGCGTAAGACAATACTTGCTAAAATTAACCGGGATTACCAGAAAAATATTTCGCAATTATCCAGACTTAAGAAAAATGAGCAGCAATTAATACGCTTAATTACTTCGCTGCAACAAGCGAAGCGGGAAGATGCTCAGCCGCTGGCTGCTAATCAGCCCTTTCAGCACTTAAAAGGTAAGCTACCATGGCCAGTAAAAGGAAAAATTCTTCACTCGTTTGGGAGTTCTCGTTCAGGTAGTCGGTGGAATGGAGTGTTAATTAAAGCCAGTGAAGGAACAGAAATCAAAGCGATTGCGCAAGGACAGGTTATTTTCTCAAACTGGCTTAAAGGCTATGGATTATTAGTGATTGTGAGACATGATAAAAAATATGTGAGTCTGTATGCCTATAATCAAAGCCTGTATAAAGAAGTAGGTGACCGTGTAGATACGGGGGATATTTTGGCAACAGCGGGAAGCAGTGGAGGTCGGGAAAAGGCAGGCTTATATTTTGAAATTCGCAACAAAGACAAACCGTTGAATCCCAGACAATGGTGTCAGTAATCCCTTGGAATATCTTTCAGAAAATCTAGGCAAGTATCGCTTTAATATCTATCATAGCAGCTAGTCAATAAATCGAAAATATCAAGGCTTAAGAGACCTCCTTATTATGTTAAGCAATACTGTTATGCTTTGATTTTGATCGAATTACACAATTGACTATTATATTGGTATAAAATATAGCTATCCTAGAATTTATTAGGACTTTATATAACGGAGTTTATGCAGCGTGGTTAAACAAAAAAATATACTTACTTTATTACTTGGGTGTTTGCTGGGTATTTTAATTGCTACTGCCGGTTCAGTAGTTGCAGATAAAGCAGTAAAGCAGGAAGCAGTTAGTCTTCCTTTTGAGGAATTAAGAACATTTACTGAGATATTTGGGCGTATTAAACAGGATTATGTAGAACCTGTTTCCGACAAAGAATTGCTTGAAAACGCTATTCGAGGCATGTTATCAGGTCTAGATCCCCACTCAAGTTACCTTGATGGCGAAGAATATAAAGAGCTTAAAGTAGGGACTACCGGACGTTTTGGGGGGCTGGGAATACAGGTCACTATGGAAGATGGCTTTGTTAAGGTTATTTCACCGATTGACGAGACTCCCGCACAACGAGCAGGAATAGAGTCAGGTGA
The DNA here is from genome assembly GCA_964481455.1 of uncultured Methylomonas sp. GTDB lineage: Bacteria > Pseudomonadota > Gammaproteobacteria > Methylococcales > Methylomonadaceae > Methyloprofundus. The sequence goes on from CAYZUM010000070.1 coordinate 10,144, forward strand.
TTTAATTATTAAATTAGATGATCAGCCTGTAAAAGGGATGACCTTAACGAATGCTGTAAAAATCATGCGTGGTGAAGTGGGGAGTGAAATTGTTCTTACCGTTGTGCGTGAAGGCAAAGATGCACCGTTTAATGTTACTTTGGTGAGAGATGTTATCAAAGTCAAAAGCGTACGCAGCAGAACCCTGGAAGATGGTTTTGGTTATCTTCGTATCAGTAGCTTTCAATCACCCACAGGTGAAGCGCTGAAAGAAGAAATTAAGAAGCTGAAGAAAGACAATGGTGGCAAACTTAAGGGTTTGGTGCTCGATTTACGCAATAATCCTGGGGGCGTGCTTAATGGGGCAGTTGCTGTCAGTGATGCCTTCTTAAATTCAGGTAAAATTGTTTATACTGAAGGTCGTATTAAAGATGCAAAAATGGAATTTAATGCAACGCCGGGGGATTTAATAGATGGAGCGCCATTGGTCGTTTTAATCAACGGAGGCTCTGCTTCAGCTTCAGAGATTGTCGCGGGTGCTTTGCAAGATCATAACCGTGCTATCATTATGGGGACTAAATCTTTTGGCAAAGGTTCAGTACAAACAATATTACCAACAGGCAATGGCGGTGCGGTAAAAATAACGACAGCACGTTATTTCACGCCATCAGGTCGTTCGATACAAGCGACTGGAATTGAGCCTGACATTACGCTTAGGCGACTTAAGCTTGAGGAATTAGAAGCTGCAAAATACACTCCGGTAAAAGAAGCGAATTTATCAAATCACTTATCGAATGCAAATAGTAAGAAATCTGATAAAAAAGAGAAATCTAAAAAAGCTGATAAAGATGCCGATAAAAAAGGAGTGGACCTACGTGATTATCCATTGACAGAAGCATTGAACTTATTGAAAGGGATTTCGATATTACGTTAATTCGTTCGGCTACAAAAAATTAGCCCCCATTGAATATAGCTCAATGGGGGACAGCTATGATGCTTTAAGGCCTACTTCCTTATCCGCGAATCCATTCAAAAACTGGCCATTGCATGACCTCTTTTACTGCTATATTTAAGGGTTAAGCATCAGCCAAGCCTTAATTTCTCAGTCATTAAAATTCATCCTTCAGAATCGAGTGCTTTAGCCTGGCTGGGTAGATACGTAGCTCAAGCACCCGCTTCCGAATGATAATTTGTGTCAAACTAGCACTTTGGAAATTATTTTACGAATTCAGGTAACCTGAATTCAAGTCATAAGTGCATAACCCAATTAATTTATGAGAAATAGGCCGGTGTTAGAACTATATAATACCCAGCCGAGGGAATAAGAGAAAAATTGGATGACACTTTAATTTCTGAGGTGAGATTGCTTTGCTCCGCGATAGCGGCTTCGTCCAGCAATCGCATCTAGCTGACCGTAATAAGCGTCACATTTTTACGTCAAATGATGCGGGCGTTATAAAGTTTTAAATTGTGTTTTAGCATCCATACGTTTATGTAATATACGTACAAACTCAATGTTACATTGGCTAATATTACGGTAAAAAAGAATGTGGCTAGAAACTGGAAATTTTCGATACCCCTGTTTAATAAAGTCACATTTATTACCTAGTTCAGGAGCCTCCGATAGCATATGGAAAGCATCATCAAGTTGTCGAACATAAGTTGTACGTTGATCTTTACCTCATTTTCTCTGGGTATATCAGCTTTGGCTTGATTGGTAAGCGAAAATGTCCTCATTAACCAAGGTCTTCATCAAGTTCATTCATGAAATTTTCATAACTGTACTCAGCAGTACCACTACGTTCACCCTCTTCAAGTAAATATCGAAGAGTTGCTGTTTTTTGCTCGTTATCTTCAAACATTCTAAGTGCTGCTCGAACCACTTCACTTGCTGAAGAAAAGCGACCCTCTTCAATTTTGTGTGCTATAAATCCATCAAAGTGCTCACCCAGGGGCATGCTAGTATTTTTAGACATTTAGTCGGTCCATCTTTTGCAAGCTTAATTGTTTGTCTTTGCAAGAGAATGCGACTGTCACGTGCGCGTATCCGCAAATTTCTTGAAGATTGGGTTGGGGTGAGATTAAGTGTGGGCACGATTAATAATACCCTTCACGAAGCAGGTCGTGCGGCGATG
>CAYZUM010000071.1:0-12126 GCA_964481455.1 uncultured Methylomonas sp.
GGCGGGGCGAATTCATTCGCAGGAACGGCCCCCCCAAAACCCTTATATCTTGCCTTAAAAGCCTACTCAAGGGTGTCACGCCCCCTTTCCCAACCCCCCCCCCCCCAAAAAAAAAGCTGCTTAAGCAGGACTACTGCCCCCCAATCTCCGCCAGAGAACGAGAATCGTCACTTTCGCGGATTGATACCCTCTCGACATAAGGTTTTTAAAACAGCCCATGCAGCTAATTTATCTTCATAACGCATGGCTGCATAGGCAGGACTTGTTGAGGGTAACTTAGTATAGCTTAAAGTTTTATACTCTGCCGGCAATTGCTGATAAACATTTCCCTTAAACAACTTCTGTGCCGTACTGCCATTAAAAAAAATCCATTTAACCTGCTTGAACACCTTAAACAATCTTATGAAGTCATTAACCTCTATTGATTCTTTTTCTATTGCTGAATCAAGACTTCCTTCTCTAACACATGATTTTACCACATCCCAGACAGCAATTTTTTCAGCCTCCATTAAGCTTTGCACTTGCAGATAATCAAGAGGCTTTGCATTGTTAAATAATGCAGCCATAATACGCCAGAACGCATTTCGTGAGTGCGCATAATATTGTTGTTTTTGTAAAGATGTTACACTAGGCATACTACCAAGAATCAAGATTTTCGCCTGATGATCCCCTAGAACATTAAAACCTTTTATTGCATTCATTTCATAAAACCTCTTCCGCAAAATACTGCTACATACGTAACCGCATCCAGTATAACTGATAATTTTTCTGATTTTAATGTATTTATTTGCGATAATGCTCAGCCATATTTATAGTATGGGCTTACTCCTTATTCAATCCTATTATTTTTATCAATATAACTAAACTATGTGGTTTAAAAATCTCGCAATTTATCGCTTAACTGAAGCCTTTTCATTAACACCAGCAGAACTAGACGAAAAACTAGAAAGCCTACGCTTTAAGCCCTGCTCTTCTACAGAAGAATTTAGTTATGGCTGGTCCTCTCCCCTAGGCAGAAGCTCTGATCAACTTACCCATCAAGCAAATGGGTTTATCATGCTATGCGCCACAAAGGAAGAAAAGGTATTACCTTCTAGCGTTATTAATGAAATGACGGCAGAAAAAATTGTCGAAAAAGAAGATCAGGAAGCTCGAAAATTATCCAAAAAAGAACGTACCGAATTAAAAGATCAAATTATCTTTGAACTTCTGCCACGCGCTTTTTCTTTTTCCAAAAAAACCTTTGCCTATATCGATCCTAAAGGCGGCTGGCTTATTGTAGATACTGCTTCTGCAAAAAAAGCAGAAGAACTGATCAGCTTTTTACGTAAAAACCTGGGATCTCTACCTTTAGTCCCTATCATCACTAAAGAAAAACCGGTCAATACAATGACCCAGTGGTTAACACAAAACAACGCACCCGCAGATGTTTTAATTGAGGACGAATGTGAACTACGTGCTCCAGAAGAATCAGGTGGTATTATTCGCTGTAAACACCAAGACCTTGCTGCACCAGAAATTAAAAATCACTTAGATATTGGCAAACAAGTGATTAAACTTGCTATTAGCTGGTCTGACCGATTATCATTCATTGTCGATGAAAATTTATCCATTAAACGCCTGAAATTTCTGGATCTTATTCAAGATCAAGTCGCTGACACTGAAACAGCGACTGCAGAAGAACAGTTTGATGCTGATTTTACAATTATGTCTCAAGAATTAAGCACCTTTCTCCCTCGCCTTATTGAACTATTTGGTGGTGAAAATATAAACTAATGAAGCACTTAAGCCTCTCTTTTAATGCATTAGTCACCAGTACTTTACTCTGTGTAAGCTCTGTACATGCCATTTCTTTTGAATTACCCGCTAACCCAGGTGATAGTTTAATCAAGGAATTTGATGCAGGTGTCAACAAACAAACAACTGCAAACAAAGATGAGGATTTATTAGATATTGCTCGCCGTTTTGATTTAGGTCAGAATGAAATTATCCGCCTAAACCCAGAGGTAGATCGCTGGCTACCAGCGGATGGTGAAACAATCCAATTACAAAGTGAACGCCTATTGCCTGCTGCTCCACGCACAGGCTTAGTGCTAAATTTACCGGAATTTCGACTCTATTATTTCCCTGAAAGCCTAGGCGATGGTCTGAGTGATAACCCTGCTTCAGTGATTACTCACCCTATCAGCATTGGCCGACAAGACTGGGATACTCCATTAGGCCAAACTAAAATCGTAGCAAAAAAAGAGAACCCAACCTGGACCCCACCTGCCTCTATCAAAAAAGAACACGCAGAGAAAGGAGACCCTTTACCTGACGTTGTCCCCGCTGGCCCTGACAACCCGCTAGGTTTATATGCAATACGCTTAGGGATTCCGGGGTATCTGATCCACAGCACAAACAAACCCTATGGCGTTGGCATGCGCGTCAGTCATGGTTGTATTCGTATGTACCCGGAAGATATTGCAATGCTTTTTCCTGACATAAAAGTAAACACACCCGTTACCATCGTTAATCAGGCAGTTAAGGTAGGCTGGGATCGAAATAGCCTGTATATTGAAGTTCACCCTTCCTTAGAAGGACATGAATCTGATGATTTATTAGAAACCGCACTGGATTTAATCGAACAAGCTAACGATGGGGCGTTGCCCGTTGTAGATGGCGCAGCCTTAAGACGCGCCATAACTGAAAAAAAAGGCATGCCGATAAAGATATTTAAAAAGTCTAGCTTGCTAGTACAGCAGCCCTAAAGGAATGAGAATTAAATAAGTTGTGCATTTAACGCAGATTTTTTGTTCGTCTTCGCGGTGCGTAAATAAGCGCATAGCAAGCTACGTAACTCTTTACGCAACAAAGAAGACGGACAAAAATGTGCACGTTATAAAATTTCCATTCCTTAGTGGGATACAAGCACCCGCTAATACCTGAAGGTAAAAGATTGAATAAAAAAAGCCCGCTAACCAAAAAATGGATAACGGGCTTTTTTATTGATCATGCAAACTGCATAAAAACCTAATATTATTTCATCATTGCTTTATTAAGCATACGATCTAGTTTTTGATTTGTTTCTGCCGCACTATCTGCCGCCCGATTTGCTGCCGCAGTTGCCGCCGCCGCATTGGCTGAAGCATCATTTGCATCACGCGCAGCCTGGTCAGCTTTATCAGACAGCGCTGTCGTTTGAGCTTTAAGGCTATTAACATCAGAGCGCAACTGATCTACATCCTCTTGCAAATCTTTATTGGCACAACCCACCATCATGCTTGTACCTAAAATAATAGCTGAAACTTTTAAAAATTCAATCATTTACATCATTCCTTAAAAAAACTAATAATCCGGCCTAATTTTTGGGGTATTTTAAAGCTAGGCGTTAACATATAAAATAGTGATAAAAATTGAATATGCATAAGGAAGATTGTATCGTGCTTTAGTCATATTTCCAATTTTATTTTATTTGCACACGCATACCTTTATAAACCCACTTTGCCAATTTATCTATCTGATTATTGGATAGCCCAACACAGCCATGAGTCCAGTCAAATTCACCATGCACTGCCTCATTCCCTCTGCCTAAGCCATGAATACCAATTTGTCCACCCAATACTGTATTTTGTGGGGGCACCTTCTTATTTCGATGGGCCTGCAAAATAGCTTCGTAATCCATAGCCGATATTCTTGCTGAAAACAGTGCTAAGCCTGCATCGTGTACTGATGGGTAATTTAGTCCAAAAAATTTTCTAAAGTGACTGGCATTATTTATATAAGATATTTCATAAGTTCCAATAGGCGTAATATCGTCGCCCACCTGCCGCTTTTGTGAAGCTCCGTTACGACCGATGGCAATACCCTCAAAAGTTGCAAGTACTTTCTCTCCTTGCATCACCTGAAGTATTTTTTTCTGGGTATCAACCAATAACCAGTTAGCGCTCTGAGCAAAACTTGATGAATAATAGAGAAAGACGAATAAAAATATAAAATATCGCATAAATGATTATAATATTGAAACAAAAACCTAAGATTAACCTTATTATCACAGGGTCATATTATGCAAATAAACACCATACAAACTCAAGCTTATTCTGATCAAAAGCCTGGGACATCAGGCTTAAGAAAAAAAGTAAAAGTTTTCCAGCAAGATCATTATCTGGCAAATTTTGTTCAAGCTATTTTCGCTTCATTAGAAGAGAGTGATAATAAAACATTGATTATTGGGGGTGATGGTCGTTATTTCAACCGTGAAGCGATACAAATAATCGTTAAAATTGCGATTGCAAATGGATTTACAGATTTTATCATCGGCCAGGACGGCTTATTATCGACCCCTGCTGCATCACACCTTATCAGAAAATACCATGCCCTAGGTGGCCTGATTCTTTCAGCCAGCCACAACCCAGGCGGGCCTGACGAGGATTTTGGCATCAAATATAATATTAGCAATGGCGGCCCGGCACCGGAACATTATACTGATGCATTTTATACCTACAGCAAAAGTATCAGCGAATATCTAATAGTAGATTTAGCAGATATAGACTTAAATACACTAGGCGAACATCAAATAGAGGATATTAATATATTCATTATTGATCCAGTGGATGACTATGCTGAGTTAATGGCTTCTTTATTTGATTTTAATTTTCTTCGTCGCGTGATTAGTTCTGGAAAATTAAGCCTGCGTTTCGATGCCATGAGTGCGATAACAGGCCCCTACGCCACACGCATACTAGAAGATATACTAGGCGCGCCTGAAGGCACTGTGATCAATGCCATTCCTCTGGAAGATTTTGGCGGCCACCACCCAGATCCAAACCTAGCCCACGCAAAAGAACTGGCTGATTTAATGTTTAGCGCGGATGCACCTGATTTTGCTGCAGCCTCTGATGGTGATGGCGATAGAAATATGATTTTAGGTAACAATATCTTTGTGACTCCCAGCGACAGCTTAGCGATTATAGCCGCTAATGCGCAACTTGCTCCTGGTTACGCCTCTGGTATTAGTGGAGTTGCCCGCTCTATGCCGACGAGTCAGGCTGTTGACCGAGTGGCTAAAGCCATGAACATACCCTGCTTTGAAACACCAACAGGCTGGAAATTTTTTGGTAATTTATTAGATGCCGGCAAAATCACACTTTGTGGCGAAGAAAGTTTTGGTACTGGCTCCCATCACGTACGTGAAAAGGATGGCTTATGGGCGGTTTTATTCTGGCTCAACATTCTCGCTCAAAAAGCACAGCCCGTCAGCCAGATCGTCACCGAGCACTGGCAAAAATATGGCCGCGATATTTATTGCCGTCATGATTATGAAGCAGTGGAAAGTGATATCGCTGATGGTATTATGGATCATTTACGCGATCAGACTAAAACACTGGAAGGACAGGCCTTCGGCTCCTACACCGTACAATACGCCGATGAATTCAGCTATACTGACCCTGTTGACAATAGTGTCAGCGAACAACAAGGAATACGCATAGGCTTTACAGATGGTTCACGTATTATTTTCCGCCTATCAGGTACTGGCACAGTCGGCGCCACACTCCGCATCTACTTAGAAAAATACGAAGCCGATGCTAATAAACATGACCAGGATCCACAAGATGCGCTGGCTGAGCTGATTGAACTTGCTGAGAAATTTTGTGAAGTAAAAAAATGTACCGGACGTGATGCACCGACAGTAATCACTTGATATTAGAAAGCATTTCAAGGCCAAAGGACGTTTAGCAGCGGACCGATGCCTTCTCACCTTAGGTAACTCGCAACACACCCCCACCCATCTTGCTAGTTTTTTTATTCGTCTTCTGCGCTGTAGAAACAGTTTCGTAGCCAGCTATGCGCCTATTTCTACGCCTTGAATACGAACAAAAACCCTGCGCAATATGGGTAGTTTATTTATTGCGAGTTACCTTACTTCTCTTTTATAGTCGTTAAAGTGCAAACAGGCGAATGAAAGATAGCAGAAATAAGTATCATAATACGCTACTAAGGATATGCTCCGCCAGCCAATAATCAATCATTTTCCGAGGTTTACGCAACCTTATTGTTAGAATAAGAAAAACATTAGTTTATGGCTCATGAAAAGCAGGCCTCTCACACACACATTCAAACGGCTCTCTCTTGCTCTAGTCTTAACCAATATACTAGCTTGCACTCCGATGATTCACCCTGCCGGGCCGATCATTTCCCCAGGCCAACTAGTAGAGATTTTTTTATAACCAGGGACGGCACTCAACTCCCGTTAAAAACATGGCGCACGCCTCCGTCAGGACTAAAAGCTGTCATCATTGCTATCCATGGATTTAATGACTATAGTAACTTCTTTCAGCTAGCCGGAGTTTATTTTAGTCAGCATCAAACAATTTCTTATGCCTACGATCAACGCGGGTTTGGAGGCAGCCCAAACCGAGGGCTATGGGCTGGTATTGATACCTACACAAAAGATTTAAATTGCTTTATACAACTCATAAAACACAGGCACCCGAGTGTCCCACTTTATTTATTAGGCGAAAGTATGGGGGCTGCCATTATCATTTCGGCAATAACTCGATCAAACAATCAGGATGTCAACGGCATTATTTTAGTGGCACCTGCTATATGGGCAAGGCAAACTATGCCATGGTATCAATCAGAGCCCTCTTTAGCATGTTAAACAATCAACATTTATTGTCGTGTTGATTATTTTCCTGCAGTCACTGGCGTTAAACTCCAGATTTCATTCGCATACTGGTTAATCGTTCTATCCGTTGAGAACTTGCCACTCGCTGCTGTATTAAGAATACTCATTTTATTCCAGCGATCTTGATCTCTATAAGCTTCATTCACACGATCTTGCGCATCAATAAAACTACGGAAATCGGCTATCGTCATCCATGGATCATGAGGGTTTTTTAACGAACCCAGAATATCATCAAAAATCCCATATTCCCCCGGGTTAAAAAGCCCACCTTCCAGCAGGTCAATAACAGCCTTAAGGTCTTCGTCCTCAGCAATCATCGCCTCTGGATTATAATGTGGTCTTAATGCCTGAACTTCAGTCTCATCTAAACCAAACAAGAAGAAATTATCGTCACCAGCTTCTTCACGAATCTCAATATTTGCACCATCCAAAGTACCAATAGTCACCGCGCCATTCATCATAAATTTCATATTACCCGTGCCTGAAGCTTCCTTCCCGGCCGTTGAAATTTGCTCAGATAATTCTGCAGCAGTACAGATTTTTTCCATCGCAGTTACGCGGTAGTTTGGAAAGAAAATCAGCTTTAATTTATCGCCAACGTCAGGGTCATTATTGATAATCTTTGCAACATTATTAATCAGCTTAATGGTTTTCTTAGCCATCATATAGCCAGGCGCTGCTTTACCCCCAATCAATACATAGCGAGATACCCAGTTTTCTGTATCCCCTTTTTTAATGCGATTATACAAATGAATAACATGTAACACATTGAGTATTTGACGCTTATATTCGTGTATACGCTTAACTTGCACGTCAAACAAAGCATCAACATTCAAACCTAGATCATAACCCTGTTCTTGTGTCTGGAAATCAATAAGCTCCTGTTTACTCGCCTGCTGTATTTTAGCCCATTGTTTTCTAAAAGCTGCTTTTTCGGCATACGGCTTTAATTTTTCCAATTGTGATAAATCAGTGACCCACTCATCCCCTATGGTTTTAGTAATCAGTGCCGATAATTCAGGATTACAGGCCGCCAACCAACGTCTAGGAGTAACGCCATTGGTTTTGTTATTAAATTTTTCAGGCCATAATTGAAAAAAATCGTTAAATAAGCCATCTTGCAATAATTGTGAATGGAGTTCAGCAACACCATTTACAGAGAAACTCCCTACGATAGCCAGATAAGCCATACGCACTTGCTTATCTTGCCCTTCTTCAATAATGGACATTCTATTCAAATAACCCGCATCATCTGGCCATCGCTTTGCCACTTCAGCCATAAACCGGGCATTGATTTCAAAAATAATTTCCATTATTCGAGGTAGCAAATGCTGCATGAGCCCAACTGACCATTTTTCCAGCGCTTCTGGCAATAATGTATGATTAGTATAAGCCATCGTATTGCGGGTAACCTGCCAAGCGTCATCCCACTCTAAGCCTTGCTCGTCTATTAATAAACGCATCAATTCCGCGACTGAAATACTTGGGTGAGTATCATTCAGTTGAAAACAGTTTTTCTCAGCAAATTGAGAAAAATCATTTCCATGCTTAGCTACCCAGTTTATAACAACATCCTGTAAACTGGCAGAGGCTAATAAATACTGTTGCTTCAAGCGCAAGGCTTTACCATTTTCATTGGCATCATTGGGGTACAGCACCATGGTAATATTTTCTGCAGTATTCTTTTGTGCAACAGCCTCGGCATACTCCCCTGCATTAAACTCTTGCAGATTAAACTCTGCGGTAGCGGCAGATTTCCACAAACGCAACGTATTGACAGTGCCATTTTGAAAACCCGGAATAGGCGTATCATAAGGGACCGCCAAAATATCATTGGTGCTAATCCAGATAACCGTTTCTTTGCCTTTATCATCAATTTGTTTTTCGGTATGACCCCCGAATTTAATTCTGACCGTATGCTCAGGACGCTCAATCTCCCAGACATTACCATTGCGCAACCAGTGATCCGGCTTTTCGATCTGTTCGCCATTTTCAATCGCCTGGGTAAACATCCCATATTCATAACGTAAGCCATACCCAGTCACAGGTAGCTGTAAGGTAGCGCAACTGTCAATAAAACAAGCCGCTAAGCGGCCTAATCCACCATTTCCTAGGCCTGCATCTGGCTCGCTATCCATCAACTCTTCTAAATTCAAGCCTTGATCATAGAGAGCTTTTTCGACAGTACTGGTAATGCCTAAATTCAGCATTGCGTTACTGAGTGCTCTCCCCATTAAGAACTCCATCGAGATGTAGTACGCTTTTTTACAGTCTGTTTCTCTGTAAGCTGCGTTTGTCTTCTTCCAACGCTCAATCAATCTATCACTGATCACTAAAGACAAAGCTTCATTTGCATAATGAGGAGAGCGGCAATTCTCGTCTCTTCCTAGTCGATGACTATAATACTTTTTAAAGTCAGCGATAAAAGATTTCTTATCCATTCCTAAATCAGGAAGTGAGGTGATATTCTTTTTAGGCTTGCTTTTTTCAAAACACTTAGTTGGCATGTTTTTAGTACCTCAATAAAATTAAAAAAATTCTTTGTGTAAAAATACCCTGCCCCATTCGACTGCGTATAACAGTCTTTCAACATTAAGATGGTTAACTTAAAGTCAACCGCAAAATATTCCCGTTTCAATATTGCTGAATGATGAGCACAAGGGGGATTAAACTAGTTTACAGTGACTAACTGGAATGTGAATTTTATAACCTGCACATTTGACTTGTCTTTTTTGTCCGTCTTCTTTGTTACGGAAACAGTTACGTAGCTAGATGCGCCTATTTCCGCGCCACGAAAAAAAACAAAAATCCTGCGTCAAATGCACACGTTATTTCATTCCCATTCCATTTTAGTCATTGTATCGTCCTTTCGATAGACTAAAAATGAGAGTATTAAGAGCTCGACGCTAAAGATTATTTAATAATCGTTGTCCCGTTACTGACTAACACAGTGGGTATAACTGCCATTATACACTTACTATAAATCAAATGATTATAAATAAGATCATCCACTATTGCCTAAGAAGAGAGAAAATTAAACGTTCCTGTTCGGCGTCAACTTTAAGCCCTCTAGTTTCAATACACAGGCAGATTAATGAGCTACGAATTGGAAACAATCATTTTCTCATTCACGAACAAAGGCCGCTTCTGAAAAAAAATCTGCTGGATGGGTATTTTGCATGTTGGACGTTTATCATTATCAATTGAATAAACACAAACGTCATAAATGAGCTCAACACTTAGGAACGTGCACGAAATAACGTGAGCAACTTGCTTGCCTTTTTATCTGTCTTCAGCGTTGTAGAAAGAGTGACGTTGCTGGCTATGCGCCTCTTTCTACGCCTTGAATACGAATAAAAATTCTGCGTCAGTTGCCCAGCTTATTTCGTGCACGCCCCTTACCCTTATATGCTCTTCGGAAAACATAAAGCCTTTGATGCAGCAATACTTTTAACGTTTGAATCGGAGTGCCCCGTCTCGCTTGATGATTATTCACCGTCGGTTATTTAGCCGCCAATCTCTGCCGATAAACCGTGGCACTAATCACAGCAATTGGAGGCATGAATATATTGAAAACAGGAATCATCAATGCAAATAAAACCATCCCACCAAAGCTTAAGGCGCCTACACGAACACTTTTTAACGCTTGTCGTTGCTCGGAAAACAGTGCGCCTTCATTTTCCAACGCATAAGCAAAATACTCCAGACTAATACCCCACGCGGCAAAAATCCCCCATAAAATCGGTGCGATTAAATTAACACCCGGGATAATAGAAATAATGGCAATGGGAATAGCACGACTCAATAGATACAACATCCGCTTTAACTCAGAACCGATAACGGACATGATAGGCTGCTCTTTAATGTCACCTGTCTGTTCATTCAAAATTTGCACTGTTTGTGCAGCTAATCCTCCGTAAAATGGCGATGCCATTAAATTAGCTATTAAGGTAAAGGTAAAAAAGCCCACCACAAAAAAACTAATAAAGAACACAGGGTAAATTAACCAATCTAGCCAAAGCAACCCGTCAGGAATAAAGTGTACAATTAACGCCCCTACATAGTGATACCCCAAATACAACATGCTGGAAAAAAGTATTAAATTGACGCCAATCGGCACTAATACATATTGCCTTAATTTTTTATGCCATAACAATGACGAACCTTTCGCCAGACTCTGCGCTGCTAATAATGGATTTAACCCAGCTTTTTTATCAAATTCAATTTGCATTTCTTAACTCTCTAACGCCTTTTTCGGCAGGGTTAAACACAGCTCCCTGCTCGGTAACAATAACACTGATCAGTTCAGCCGGAGTTACATCAAAAACCGGATTCCATGCACTCACCAGACTATTCTCTTGTGCATAACAATCCGGCAAAAACTCACGTGCTTCGCGCAACTCTAATTCAATTTGCGCGCCATTATCTATGCCAAAATCAATCGTTGATAAGGGAGCAACCACCATCACCTTAACACCATGATGTTTAGCTAAAACAGCAAGAGAATACGTGCCTATTTTATTCGCCACATCACCATTGGCAGCTATCCTGTCTGCACCGACAATGAGCCAGTCAAGTTTACCACTTCGCATCAGCATTGCCGCGGCTGAATCGGCAATTAAGGTGCTCGGAATATTATCCGCAGCTAACTCCCAGACAGTTAACCGTGCGCCTTGTAACCAGGGCCGCGTTTCTCCGGCAAATACTGTACGAATCTTTCGCACATAAGCACTACGAATCACTCCCAATGCAGTACCATAGCCACCTGTTGCTAAAGCCCCTGCATTGCAATGCGTTAATAATCCCTGAGCATCCGCCAGTATATCTGCCCCTATTTCACCCATTATCAGGTTTGCACTAATATCTTTCTGGTGTATTTCTACGGCGAACTGAATCATTCCATCAATAGGTGAGCATTCTATCAATGCCAATTGTTGCTGCATAAGATTTAAAGCCCAGACCAAATTCACTGCCGTGGGTCGTGAAGCAGCAAGCATTTTAAAATCGGCTGCAACCTGTGAACGCCATTCATCATTGTCAATGGCATAATGCTGTTGAACGGATAATGCAAACGCATAAGCCGCTGCAATACCAATGACGGGCGCACCTCGCACGCGCATACTTTTGATCGCTTCTGCAACCTCAGGTGCAGTGCTATAACTATCGTAATGTACCTGTTCAGGTAACTGTCGTTGATCTAATACTAATAGCTGTCTATCCTGCCACACCAAGGCATGGACTTTGAGTTTATTTGGGGAACTACTCATTAACACGTATACTCACTAGTCATTATAATTTAGAGTATTATAGCAATTGAGAACTGTAGGGCGTGAATTCAGAGCGTCAATAGTAAAGCAAGAAGCTCCCCCTCCTTTGGAAAGCATTGTGTGAACAAAGTGGCTACCAACTTAAGACGGCACACTATAGGGGAGCAGGCTTTTAGCCTACGCGTATAACTC
>CAYZUM010000072.1:0-12028 GCA_964481455.1 uncultured Methylomonas sp.
GGCGAACAAAAAGACACGTCAGAATGCACACGTTATTTGATTCCCATTCCTTAACACGTCGAACAATCTGTTTTTCAAAAATAGAAAAAATGCACGATATTGTCATAGGGCTATTCATTAATACTCGATGTTCCAGTTTTCAGCTATAACTGGGCTTGAAGGACCTCGTATTTTGTTGAAATAAAAGTTAAAGTATTGATCTTAAAGGAAAACATAATTTAATCGAAATTAAAAATAGATAATAAAATCAACGCACTACAAAAACTGGAACATCGAGTAATAAAGTCGAATTTGGACGAAACATTCATGCCTAATAACAGATTTGACCCACCACCATCGTACCAGTCCTCTCCTTGATCCTCACTGATTACATGATCATATGGCTTGCTTAGGAACGTACACGGAATAACTTAGGCAAGTTACTTTTGTAGGCACTGGTTTTATGCACTATGCGAATGAATTCGCACCTACAGTTACCTAACTTATTCCGTACTCGTTCTTGCAAACTTTAAGGAGTTTGCATGATGGATTTAGGTAAATTAAATGACTGATGGGCAATATAATTAGCGTGCCCATCTTTTAATCACTTCGCGTATAAGCTCCCAAGAAAAAACGGGGTATATGATAACCCTGTAAATCATTTTTGCCTCTTGAGTTTTTCTTCTGGGCTTGGCACCCTAGAGAACAAAAACCTAGATCTTTATTTAGCTTGCGTTTTCAAGGCATATCAAGCCTTTAATTCTGTATAATAAGCACGACTCATCAGGAAACAATCCTCAAAATAAAATACAAAGGAAAAATAACAATCCAGCTAAAAGCGCTTGACTCTTAATAAGAGCCAAGATTCAAACCCAATTATAATGACAAGGCGTGGTAGCTTCCCGCTATACCTTTATTTCAGTTAGATACTTAATCATAACGCATAACTTAACACACGGCTTCCCTATGACTTCTCGCCCTTCCCTACTGCTTTTCTTATGTCTAAACCTCTTTGCTCAATCTTGTCTGGCACAGACCATCAGGATGGTAAGTAACCAGTGGCCACCCTATGTGGATGATACTGCCCCTGAAAAAGGGCTAGCAGTTGAATTAGTCACCAAGGCTTTACAAAGAAAAGGCTATCAGTCTACTTTGCATATTGATAGCTGGCAACGTGCGCTAGAGGGTGTGAGGATAGGTGTCTTTGATGCAACGTGTGCCATCTGGAAAACGGCAGCACGCGAACAAGAGTTATTATTTAGCGAACCCTATCTGGATAATAAAATCAGTTTTCTTAAAAAGAAAAGCCTCACTGTTGATTACAGCCATTTTTCTGACTTAGCAGGTCTTGTGATTGGTACTTTGCGTGACTATGCTTATCACGAAGAATTTGATCAATCACGCATTTTAATAAAAATCCCTGCAAACCATCTTGTACAAAATTTAAATAAGCTCAATCAGGGCGATATTGATTTAACAGTCGGCGACGAACATGTCATTTACTATGCGTTACAACACTATTTACCGAAACAGGCTAGTTCATTTGAATTTTTATCGCCTCCTTTAGCACACAAAAAACTCTATCTGGCAGTCAGTAAATTCAACAAGGCAGCACAATCCATTATTGATGACTTTAATGACGCCATTAAAGAAATGCAACAAGATGGTAGTTATGAGCAGATTATGAATAAATACCCACATTAATCATGCAAATTCACTTAATCTCTATCGGACAGAAAATGCCTGGCTGGGTAAAGCAAGGGTACGAAGAATACGCCAAACGCATGCCACGGGAGTGCGAACTTATTCTTAAAGAAATTCCTGCTGGCAAACGCGGGAAAAATAGCGATGTTAAACGTATTGTTCGCGATGAAGGTGAAAGAATGCTGGCCGCTTTGCCCAACCACTGCCATATTGTCACCTTGGATATTCCAGGCAACCCCTGGACTACGCCTAAGTTAGCTGACGCGATGCAGGGCTGGTTAGAAAGCGGGCAAGACGTTGCTTTATTAATAGGTGGCCCAGAAGGCTTAGCGGATAAAGCAAAACTGATTGCACAGCAGTCATGGAGCTTATCTAAGCTGACATTCCCCCACCCTTTGGTTCGTATCGTGGTCGCTGAGCAGATCTATCGTGCCTGGAGTATTATCAACAACCACCCTTACCACCGTTAATGATTCCTGAACTTATATTAGCCTCTGCTTCACCGCGCCGCAGTGAGTTACTTAAACAAATAGGCCTGCCTCATTCCATACAAAGTGCAGATATTGATGAAACACCGCTGCATGATGAAAAGCCTGCTGATTATGTCATGCGTATGGCTCATGCAAAATCACTTGCTATTCACCAAGCCTGTCCAAAAAATTCAGTCGTGTTAGCGGCTGATACTTCTGTTATTCTAGACGATATGATTATGGGTAAACCCAATAGCTTTGAACATGCCCTGACTATGTTAAGTCGATTATCGGATAACTCACATCAGGTTTATAGCGCTGTTTCTTTGCGCGGCCAACAAACTCAACAAGCATTAAGTATCTCTAATGTGACTTTTCGTGCCATTTCTGAACAAGAAATCATACAATACTGGCAGACAGGTGAACCTGCCGATAAAGCAGGTGCTTATGCAATTCAGGGGCTAGCTAGCATTTTTGTACACTCTATCCAAGGTAGCTTTTCGGGGATTATGGGCCTACCCTTATTTGAAACAGCTCAACTTTTAGCGAATGAAGGAATTAAAATTTTCAATGAGTGAAGAAATTCTGATTAATGTTACCCCGCCTGAAACCCGCGTTGCCATTGTAGAAAACGGGGTCATTCAAGAAATTATTATCGAGCGTACCCGGCAACTTGGTTTAGTGGGTAATATTTATAAGGGGATCGTTTGCCGTGTACTTCCGGGAATGCAAGCCGCCTTTGTTGAAGTCGGTTTAGAACGCACCGCTTTCTTGCACCTGTCTGATTTATCCGGCAAAGAACTGGCGACACAAGATTCAGAAAATATTGAGCATTACTTGACCGAAAATCAGGAAATCATCGTGCAAGTCGCAAAAGATCCTATTGGGAGTAAAGGTGCTCGCTTAACGACTGAGATCTCAATCCCCTCACGTTACCAAGTGTATATGCCATACTCATTTAAAGGGGGGGTTTCACAACGTATCGAACACGAGCCAGAAAGACAGCGACTACGCTCTTTTCAGGATGTCTTTCAGGAAAAACACAAATCAGGTGGCTTTATTGCCAGAACGGCTGCCGAGTGTATTGATGAATCTATTTTAGAGTCAGACATGCTATTCTTGCTACAGTTATGGGACTCCATTCAGGAAAAAATCGTCTCGGCCAAGCCTAAAACCCTCATTCATTTTGATTTACCGCTGAGTGTCCGCACATTACGTGATTTATATACTGACACCATTGAAAAAGTCAGAGTTGATTCGCGCCTGACTCATCAACGCCTAGTCAAATTTGCTAAAGAATTTGTGCCTGACATCCTGCCTATTATTGAACATTACAAATGTGAACGGCCTTTATTTGATATCTATAATATAGAAGATGAAATTGAAAAAGCACTGGATCGCAAGGTTAACTTAAAATCCGGGGGACATCTCATTTTCGACCAGACTGAAGCCATGACCACTGTTGATGTGAATACGGGTGGGTATGTGGGTGGTAAAAACCTGGAAGAAACCATCTTTAAAACTAATCTTGAAGCTGCGCAAGCAATTTCTCGCCAATTAAGGTTACGTAATCTAGGCGGCATTATCATTATTGATTTCATTGATATGCAAAGTGAACAGCACAAGATTCAGGTGCTAAACGCCCTGGAAAAGACGCTGGATAAATGTCATGCAAAAACTAAAATTACCGAAGTTTCTGCATTAGGCCTCGTTGAAATGACTCGCAAGCGCACCCGCGAAAGTTTAGCGCATATCCTTTGTGAACCCTGTTCTGTATGTGGCGGCAAAGGTGCAATGAAAACAGCGGAAACTATTTGTCTGGAAATATTTCGAGAAATCATTCGTGAAGTAAAGCAATTTAATGTACAACAGATTCTGGTATTAGCCTCGGTAACAGTAGTAGACAAATTACTCGATGAAGAAGCTGATATGCTAGCAGAATTAGAAACATTTTTAAATATTCGCATAAAATTTAGGTCTGAATCCGAATACAGTCAGGAACAGTATGATGTAGTTCTACTGTAACAATCTTTCAATAATGATCAAGCGTATTCAATACGGCTCTATTCGATTTCTATTCTGGGCATTACTGCTACTAGCAGTGTGCGTCAGTGGCTTACGCCTTGCGTTATCAGAATTGAATTTATTCAAAATAGAAATTGAGTCACAATTAAGTCAGCAATTCGGCACACAAGTCAGCATTGCTAAACTACGCGGTGGACTAAATGATTTCAAGCCTGAACTCATTCTACATAACATTACGGTACAGTCTCAGAGCAATGAAAAGACCACATTACAGCTACAAGAAGTGCACCTTGGGCTTGATTTACTGAGCTCTTTGAAGAGCCCATTATTAGAATCTCTACACATTACCCTTATAGGAGCTAAACTTTCCATTAACCGGCTAGAGTCTGGGGTTATTGCCATCCAAGGCTTACCCAATACTGAAAATAATCAGCATCCTCACTGGCTCATGCAGGGCAAGCAATATAAACTGATCGACAGCGAAATCAACTGGCACGATGAAAAACGTAATGCCGATCCAATACAGCTACAACATGTCAATATTTCTCTTCATAATGCCGATCAGCAACATAAAGTATTTATCAACATGGAGCTACCTGAAACATTAGGAGATTCATTGGATCTAGCAATGAACTTTACCGGTGATATATTTGTTCCTGATAGCATTAATGCCCGACTTTTTATACAAGGAAAAAATATCCAGCTGGCAGAAACCCTAACAGATAACTTACCTTTTAACATCTCTGTGACAAAAGGTCGTGGCGACTTTTCACTCTGGAGCACATGGAAAGCCTCACAAATGACTCAAATGCAGGGTAGCATTCAGGTGAATGTAGCAGAAATACAGAGCAAACACAATAAACCCCTCCCCATAGACCAGTTATCACTTCAATTCGAATTACAGAAACAGCAACACCAATGGCATCTTGGCATTCAACAAGCGCGATTAAGCAGTCAGTATGTTGACATATATATACCCCAGCTAGCTGTCGCTCTGGGGCAGGATGAAGATAGCCACTTAACGCATATCGCACTAAATTGCCCGCACTTAAATTTAGGCCCTTTAACTAAAATGATGATCCGTCATAAGCTACTTCCTAAAAATGTGCACACGCAATTACATCAGCTTGCTATTGAAGGTCAAGTTGAAGATCTGTTATTGATTGCAAATCCAATCGAAGAAAGCTTTGCCATCAGTGCTCAGTTCAAGCAAATCAACAGCCAGACAACAACTGATTTTCCGGGTGTCAATGGATTATCTTTCTATATTAAGGGTACCGAGCAACTCGGTATCTTCCAGTTAAGCTCGCAACAGCTGACGCTTACTTCACCGGCAACTTTTAGAGAGCCACTATATTTTATCCACTTGCTAGGAGAATTGCATTGGCAACAGCAGGCAGACAACTGGGTCTTTCACTCCCCTATGCTGGAATTAAGCAGCACAGACCTTGTTACCAAAAATAAATTTAACTTTATCTTGCCTAAAGCTGACCAGCCTTCAAGCATCACTCTGCAAAGCTCTTTCTATAGTCATGATATATCCAAAGTCCCTCATTATTTAACGCACAATATCGTCAAACAAAAATCTTTGTCTCACTGGTTAGATCATGCTTTTTTAGCAGGTGATATAGAGCGTGGCGGGCTTATATTTCGTGGCGCATTAAAAGACACCCCTTTCACACGGAGTGAAGGGGTTATTGAACTTTTATTTGACGCTAAAAATGTTGATATTCACTATGCAGACGACTGGCATTTGGTCGAAAATATAGATGCAGAAGTCCGCTTTTTTTCTGATAGTTTAGACATCAATATCTATCATGGACTCGCTAATCAAGCAACAATAGAACAAGCGAGTGTTAGCATAGAATCATTTACAAACAGCGATACTATTTCCATTAAAGGTGATATTAGCGGTGATTTAAACCAGGCTATTGGTTTTTTAAAGCACTCGCCCTATCAGGAGAAAATAACAACCTTAAGCGACTTATTGCACATGCAAGGCTTATTTTCTGCTAATATTGATTTAGAAGTTTCCATGACAGACCTCCCTGCAAAAATTAAAATGACTGTCAGCCCCAAAAATGCCCAAGCTTATGTTACTGGTGCTCAGCTACCCATTTCAGAGATCAATGGTACACTCCATATAAGCGACAAGGGTATTGTCAGTGAAACTCTGACGGCCAATATTTTGGGTTACCCCATTACGGCTGAAATTTCCAGTAATGAACTGAACACCAGGATCATATTTTCAGGACAAACTGATATCCCACAGCTGGCCAGACAATTTCCTAACCAGCAATGGATATATCTTACTGGGCTTAGCCATTATCAGATGCACATGAATGTGCCGCGCGATACCACTCAAAAGACTAAACTACAATTTACGTCTAATCTTCAAGGTATCGCCATTGATTTTCCACCTTTGTCCAAATCCGCAGGTGCGGTTTACCCTTTTTCTCTGGACTTAAGCATCAGTTCTGAGGGAATTAATGCCTTTGGCGTTAACTATCAAATGTCTAAAGACAGTCTGGATATTAACTTAAAAAAAATCCTCCCCCATTGGCAAGGCCTGATTCATTCCCCTTTTGCAAACGGCAGTCTCTTTATACCGATTGACTTTAGCAAGGACTCAGAAATCAGTTTATTTTGTGATCAATTGAATCTATCTGCATTAGAAAAGCTAAATTTCAAGACTGAGGGTCAATCTTTTCTTATGCAGGATTTTCCCGGCATCAAGCTGCAAAGCGAAGCGCTGTACTGGAACAGCCATAACTTAGGCCGCTTAGAATTACTCACTCAAGCTGCTCCGGATGGACTGCTTATTAAACAGTTAAAAATCACCTCTGCTAGTGATGAATTAGATTTATCTGGCTACTGGCAACAAGGCAATCCTCACAATCTAAGCACACTAAAAGGAAGCTTGTTAAGCTTGAACTTTGGCCATTTACTGAAACAACTCAAGCTCTCTGAGAATATTATTGATTCTACTGCAGAATTTCAGTTTTCTCTTAACTGGCCGGGAGCACCACAAAATATTTCCAGAGAGACAATCTCTGGTGACATACGTGCTCATCTGACAAACGGACGCATTTTAAATATCGAACCTGGTATAGGCCGTATCTTAGGTGCTTTAGATACCCAGAAACTATTTAAGCGTCTACGCTTTGACTTTTCTGACATTACTAAAAAAGGTTTAAGCTTTTCTGAAATCACAGCCGATATCGCAATCAGTCAAGGTTTAGCGAGTACAAACAACTTACATATTAACGCCATGCCTGCAAAAATAAATGTTACGGGAACAACTCATCTGCTGACACAAGAGATTAATTTACTGGCAACAGTCCTGCCTAAGTTCCCCATTGCTGGTACAATTATTGGCAGTGTTGCAAATGCGATCACAAAAACTATTATCGGTGATCGACACGCGGGGGGGTTAATTTTAAGCTTACTTTATGAAATAACAGGAAATCTGGAACACCCCGAAGTCAATCGTCAATTTAGCCCCGCTTTAACAATGCAACCGATAAGTCTCAGAAAACATAATATCTCTGCGACAAGACCATCAATAACCAAGTATTAAATATGAGTAAATGTGCCGCCATTCAAATGGCCTCCAGCCCCAGTATCAGTTTTAATTTAATTGAAGCCGGGCGCTTAATTGCCGAAGCGGTAGACGCTGGAGCAAAATTAGTTGCCTTACCCGAGAATTTTGCATTAATGGGTGAATCGGAGCTTGATAAGATCAATCAAAAAGAACAAGATGGCTCAGGGCCTATCCAGGATTTTCTGGCAAAAACAGCCCAAAAATATGCCGTCTGGGTTGTTGCTGGCACCATCCCGATTGCAGATGCCCATGAAGACAATAAAGTCCTATCAGCCTGCCTAGTCTATAATGACTTGGGTGAGCGGGTTGCTCGCTATGATAAAATTCATTTATTCGATGTGCATATTCCAGGTTCCGAAGAGGTCTATCGTGAATCCGATACCATTACCAAAGGCAATTCACCACTGGTTATTGATAGTCCCTTTGGAAAACTAGGTATCGCCATTTGCTACGACCTGCGGTTTCCTGAATTATTTCGCAACATGCAAGACCAGGGCATGGAAATTCTTATTCTGCCGTCCGCCTTTACTGAAAAAACAGGCGCAGCACATTGGGAACTGCTGCTCAGAGCACGAGCAGTCGAGAATCTATGTTATGTGATTGCGCCAAATCAGGGTGGGTTTCATATTAATGGCAGACAGACTTACGGCCATAGCATGTTAATTGACCCCTGGGGAACCGTACTGGATTGCAAAAAAACCAACGCAGGATCTGCTGCTGCCGAGATAGACTTAGCGCGCTTACACAAAACACGCGAATCATTTCCTGTTCTTCAACATCGTCAAATTAGCTGCGGGTAATTATGGATAACAATGCATTACAATTAGCAAGTCAAGCTATTCTAGTCCCCGCTAACATTCAGGCAAGTGATATTTATCGGGTTATGGACCAGCTGATGAGTGGCCCTGTCGATGATGCTGATATCTATTTTCAGTCCAGCCATTATGAATCATGGATACTTGAAGATGGTATTATCAAAGAAGGTAGCCATAATATTGAGCAAGGTGCTGGAGTTCGCGCCTTATCAGGTGAGAAAACCGGTTTTGCCTACAGTGATAAAATTGAGATATCGGAGTTATTAGCTGCCACAAAAAATGTTAAAGCCATCGCTCGACAAGGCCAAAACGCAACGGTAGCCCTCCCCTCTTTATCTAGCTACCCTCAACTCTACACACCCGTCAATCCGCTCAACTCATTGACAGATCAGGAAAAGGTTGATCTTTTACACAAAATTGATAGCCAGACCCGACAGTTAGACTCACGCATAGAGCAGGTTATTATAAGCTTGGTCGGTGTGCAGGAGCATATCTTGATTGCCAACCAAGGCAGTTCTTTAACGGGCGATGTACGTCCTTTAGTACGCATGAATATCAGTGTGATTGTCGAAGAAAACGGTCGTCGCGAACAAGGCAGCATGGGAGGAGGCGCGCGCTCCGATTATCGCTATTTTCTGGATCAGGACCGGGCATTTACCTATGCACAGGAAGCCGTCAGACAAGCTTTAGTTAATTTAGACGCGGTTTCCGCACCTGCTGGCAGTATGACCGTCGTTCTGGGTCCGGGTTGGCCAGGTATTTTATTGCATGAAGCCATAGGTCATGGCCTTGAAGGTGACTTTAATCGCAAAGGCACCTCGGCTTTTAGCGGCCGGGTAGGTGAAAAAGTGGCCTCTCCTCTCTGTACTATCGTGGATGACGGCACATTAGTGGATCGTCGCGGGTCTTTATCAATTGACGATGAAGGCACTGCAACACAATGTACTACCCTAATAGAAAATGGCATTTTAAAAGGTTATATGCAAGATAAGCTCAATGCACGGTTGATGGGTGTTCAGCCAACGGGAAATGGACGCCGCGAGTCCTATGCCCACACGCCTATGCCACGTATGACCAATACCTATATGCTCCCGGGTGAAAGTGATCCTGAAGAAATCCTGCAATCGGTTAAAAACGGATTATATGCCAAAAATTTTTCTGGAGGACAAGTGGATATCACCTCAGGTAAATTTGTCTTCTCGGCCAGTGAGGCTTATTTGATAGAAAATGGCAAAATCACTCAACCGGTAAAAGGTGCAACATTAATAGGCAACGGCCCTGATGTACTCACGCGCGTCAGCATGGTTGGCAATGATCTGGCACTGGATAGCGGCGTCGGAACCTGTGGTAAAGAAGGCCAGAGTGTACCGGTTGGTGTCGGTCAACCTACCCTAAAAATAGACGCCTTAACCGTTGGTGGAACCAATATATAGGGTAGGATGGATGGGCGAAGTGTAATCCAACAGGGCTATTCACTTTGATGATGTATCATCAAAGTGATGACGGAATGCGCTACGCGTTTCCATCCTACATGCCTTTTAAAACATAGATGCTCTGAGTGAGATGAAAAATTTATGTATTATCTGCTTTTTGACCATCGCCTTTATTCAATCAAGATAAACGTAGGCAACTCGCAACAAATACCCCCATCTTGCTTGTCTTTTTGTCTGTCTTCTTATTGATAGAAATAGTGACGTAGCCTGCTATGCGCCCTTTTCTACGCCCCCGCATCAAGTACGGAGCAGGCTTTGAAGGCAAACAAAAAATCCTGCGCAATATGGGTAGTTTATTTATTGCGCGTTACCTTACACTAGCCTTGCAAGCTCAAGTTCGCTCTACAATGGCTCTCAAAACTTAACGATATGCAAACTGAACAAGAAATTAAGCGTTTAGAATCAATCATTCACGATCTATTACAGGAAGCAAAGAATCAAGGTGTCAGTAGCGCAGATGCGGGCTTGAGTGTTGATAATGGCCTCTCCGTCAATGTTCGCCTGGGTGATGTAGAAACCATAGAGCACCACTGCTCTCAAGGCTTAGGCGTCAGCGTATACTTTGGCCAGCAAAAAGGCTCGGCAAGTAGCACAGACTTATCGCCTAAATCCATCAAGGAGACAGTCACCGCCGCTTGTAGTATTGCGCGCTATGCCAGCGAAGATCGCTATGCTGGTTTACCGGATCAAACAAAACTCGCGACAGAATTTAAAGATCTGGACTTAAATCACCCTTGGGGCATCAGCGCAGATGATGCCATCGACCTTGCGCTAGTCTGCGAAGAGTCGGCGCGCCAATATCACCCCGACATTAATAACTCTGAAGGGGCATCTGTTGACAGTTATGCGGGCATTCGTGTTTTTGGAAATAGCCTAGGGTTTTTACACGGCTATGCGTCGACACGTCATTCTATTTCGTGTTCTGTATTAGGCGAGCGTAATGGCCATATGGAACGTGATTACTGGTATAGTGTTGCTCGCGACCAACAACACTTAGAAAGCGCAGAATTTATTGGCAAAAAAGCCGCGGAAAGAACCGTTCAAAGACTGGGTGCTAAAAGTTTAAGTACCCGAAAATGTCCGGTTCTATATTCTTCCGAAGTTTCAAGTGGTCTTATTGGCTCCTTTCTAAGCGCTATCAGTGGTGGAAGTCTGTATCGTAAATCATCCTTTCTCTTAGACAGTCTGGATACCAAAGTTTTTCCCGATTTTATCCATATGTATGAACAACCTCACTTACAGGGAGCACTCGGTAGCGCACTGTATGATGCAGAAGGAGTCACAACTCAGGCTAATCATATCGTCACGGAGGGCATCCTCAACAGCTACCTGCTGAGTAGTTATTCAGCACGCAAACTCGGCATGCAAACAACTGGCCATGCCGGCGGAGTGCGTAATTTATGCATCACTGCAGGCGATAAAAATCTTGATCAATTACTCAAAGAAATGAATACTGGTCTACTGGTCACAGAGCTGATGGGTCAAGGTGTTAATCCAGTGACTGGCGATTATTCACGCGGCGCTTCAGGCTTTTGGGTTGAGCAAGGCAAGATTCTCTACCCAGTACAGGAAATCACCATAGCAGGTAATCTTAAAGATATGTTTCAGCATATTCTGGCAGTCGGTAATGATATTGATTATCGAGGAAATATACGTATGGGCTCTATGTTAATTGAAGAGATGGCAATTGCGGGAGAGTAAGGTAAGGCGCAATAAATAAACTACCCATATTGCGCAGGATTTTTGTTTGTCTTCCATGAGTAGAAATAGGCGCATAGCTGGCGACGAAACTGTTTCTACAACGCAGAAGACGAACAAAAAGACTAGCAAGATGGGTGGGTGTGTGTTGCGAGTTACCTAAGTAACCTGAGTTCGGGATAAGACAGGCGCGCCATGCTACTTCGTGAAATTCAGGGACTCCTGTCACCTTCATTCACC
>CAYZUM010000073.1:0-11990 GCA_964481455.1 uncultured Methylomonas sp.
GAGATGATTTCGCTCGTACTAATACGGCGCTTCCTTCTTCTTTTCTTTTCACCATGTTCAATTTGTGTTTTTTCCCATTCAGGGATAAATACTTTACAAAAATCGTCTACATCACAAAATAATTGGGTTAAACTCATCGATGGGCAGCCTTTTGAAAAAATATATGCTTGGTTGTTTGTATTTTTTCATATTTTACAAAAGGTTGCCTACTTTTCTTATCCCGAACTCAGGTTAAAATAGGCTTATCGTATTCATCAACCAGCACCACAACCCTCTCACTTGTTGCTGCATGAGCCATACGAATCAATTCAGCAAAACAAGCGGCTACATTTATTTGTGTGCATGTTAGCCCTAACGTTTGCTGGTTAATCGTGAGTTGTTCCTGTATTTTTGCGTTTAACTCATCCTGGCTATGAACATTACCGCCACCAAAACTAAATCGAATAACCGGAGATTTTCGCGCCTAGTCCCACTTATTTTCTGCATATAAGCCCGTAAACAATTCCTGATGATTGGCAAATAATTCAGCCAGGGTATCAATCAATAATGACTTGCCGAATCAACGTGGGCGCGAAAGGAAATAGTATTTACCCTGATCAATTAATTTTAGTGCAAAAAAAGTTTTATCAACATAGTAATAATTACCTTCACGAATTTCACGGAACGTTTGTATTCCGATGGGTAACTTCTTTTGAGAACTTAAAGTATTAGTCATATTGGGTTTATCAATAAAGTATACTTGAAATGTTCATTAGAGGCCTTTGTAGATAAAATGCTTAATCGGCTATCCTTTATAAATGTGACAACATATTTTAAACCTATTTTGGTAGGAGCGGTCTTTAGACGCGAAATAGATAAAGGCATATTTTATTACGCGGCTAAAGACCTCTCCTCTTTTAAAGTTAATCTGGTGGCTTATTTAACTGCTCGAATAAGTTTCACTAAGTGCGAGCTTTCTGGCAAAACCTCTACTTTAGAAAAGCCACAAGCCTGTACTGTCTTGACTGTTTCACGGTTTATATTAGCTCCGACAAGGCGCACGGTAATTGGATTGAGTAGCTGCATTATGGCTGCTGCAAACGTATTCGTGCTCAACACATGCTCTAGTAATAGAACTTCACCGCCAGGTTTACAGACTCTTTTTAACTCCAGTAAGCCGTGCTTTGGGCCAGGAACTGAGCAGAATAAAAAAGTAGCAATAACACTATCGAAGTGATTATCTGGATAATCTAACTGTTGTACATCCATAATGGATAAGTCCACTACCACGCCCAATTGTTGACGTTTGTTTTCTGCCTCTTTGATCATAGCGGGACTAAAATCAATCGCGGTCATCGATTTCGCTGGATAGTAAGCAAAGTTTTTGCCTGTTCCCACCCCCGCTTCCAATACATTTTCCCCCTTAAGCTTTTGCCAGATAATAGCTCTTAACTCCCCCAGCATCATTTTTTCCATCATGCCTTCGATCTTGTCAAAGTAAGGGGCAATTCGATCATAACGCTTTTTGATAATATCTGTTTCAGTTGTCATTGATTAAGTTCCTTTTCATTAGGGGGTATTCTATTGAGTACAGGGGAGGCCTATCATTTTAAGAGGAGAGTAGGTTTTAGCCTAACCGTATAGTGCACATACTACAGCCTATCCCTCTCAAGTGCTGTGTCTTGTTGGTAGACACTTACTACTCCCCCTTCTACCATTCGTGGCTGAAGCCCATCCTACACTGCGATTGGCGCTGAAATATGGGGATGTGGATCGTAACCGGTTATTTCAAAATCTTCAAAACAATAGTCAAAAATACTCTCTGGTTTTCTTTTGATAATCAATTTGGGTAATGCTTTAGGTTCACGCTGTAACTGTATTTTCGCCTGTTCAAAATGGTTGCTGTACAAATGGCAATCACCGATTGAGATGATAATCTCACCGACATCTAATTCACATTGCTGTGCAATCATATGGGTAAAAATCGCCAGGCTACAAGTATTATAGGGGTTCCCTAAAAAAAGGTCATTACTACGAATATACAATGACCCGCTTAATTTACCATCTGCCACATACCATTGATAAAGTAAGTGGCAGGGTGGTAATGCCATTTTTCCATTGGCTACATTTTCTTGTGGAGATTTAGTTTCATCTGGCAGGTCAGCCACATTCCAGCCACTGATAATATGTCTGCGGCTATCTGGATTTTTTTTAATCCCTTCAATGAGGGCACTCACCTGATCGTAACTTTCACCTTCAACGCCTTTCCAGTTTCGCCACTGTGCGCCATAAACCGGACCTAATTCACCTGTTTCTGTTGCCCATTCATTCCAGATGGATACTCCATTATCATTGAGATATTTGATATTGGTATCGCCTTTAAGAAACCAGAGTAACTCATGAATAATGGATTTGGTATGTAAGCGCTTAGTGGTGACTAAAGGCAGTCCTTCCTGTAAATTAAAGCGTATCTGACGACCAAAAAGTGACTTGGTGCCTGTGCCAGTACGATCCCCTTTTAAACAGCCTGTAGTGAGTGTTTGTTCAAGTAATTTAAGGTATTGTTTCATACTTATTGTTTGATCAATGTAAGAGTGTATTGAGGCATGGTGTCAGGCATCATCTATGTGGTATTCCCTCGCGAAGAGACGGTGAAAGTATGCTGTTTAATCCCCCTCAGTCCTCTTATCAAGAGGGGAGGCTAATAAAGTAATACTTTCAAAGTCTCGAAGCATGGGATCAATAATACCAGTTTATTTTGTATTTTCTAAATGCTTAGGTTTATAAGCCATTATTAATAAGATACTACCAATGATAATTAACGGGACTGACAGGATTTGACCCATCGTTAACCAATCCATTGCCAGGTATCCTAAATGTGCATCAGGTACACGATAGAACTCGACAATAAAACGAAAGATTCCATAGAACAGTGCAAACAGACCCGATACTGCCATATAGGGTCTCTGCTTATTAGAAAAAACCCATAATATCAGGAACAGAACCAAGCCTTCTAAAGCGGCTTCATAAAGTTGTGATGGATGTCTGGCCAATGGGCCAGCTCCAGGGAAAACAAATGACCAATAAACATCGGTTGGTCTACCCCATAACTCTGCATTAATAAAATTACCGATCCGACCTGAAAATAAACCGATTGGAACGACAGGCGCAATAAAATCAGTCAGTGCTAGTATAGTGCAATTATTTTTTCTAGCAGATAACCACATCGCAAAAATAACCCCTAATAAACCACCATGAAATGACATCCCCCCTTCCCAGACCTTAAACAGCATGAGTGGATCGGAAAGAAACTGACCAAAATTATAAAAAATCACGTAACCGACACGCCCACCCAGAATAATCCCCATAGCCGCATAAAAAACCAAATCTTCTAAGGCTTCTGATTTAATAGGGGAATAATGCCTACTAACACGCTTACTCAACAAAAACCAGGCACCCCCAATACCAATTAGATACATCAATCCATACCAGTGAACTTTAATGGGGCCTAGGCTAATGGCTACAGGATCTATAATGGGATAAGTCAGCATGATATTTAATTTTCTTAGTGAACAAAAAAAGGCGAATTAGCTTCTCGCTAATCCGCCCTTATGATAACAAAACTACTGTTATATTCTGAACAAAGTTATTAAGGAATGGGAATAAAATAACGTGTGCATTTAACGCAGGATTTTTGTTCGTCTTCAAGGCGCGTAAATAAGCGCATAGCAGGCTACGTCATTATTTACGCAACAAAGAAGACGAACAAAAAGACACAAAAATGTGCAAGTTATAAAATTCCCATTCCTAAGTCAGGAATCTCTATTCAACTTTAAACATCCAGATTAGATACTTCCAGTGCATTTTTGACAATAAAATCTCTTCGTGGTTCTACAATGTCTCCCATTAGCGTGGTAAATATTTCATCTGCAGCCACTGCATCAGCAATATTGACTTGCAATAAGATCCGCGTATTCACGTCAAGAGTTGTTTCAAACAACTGCTCAGGGTTCATTTCACCAAGACCTTTATAGCGCTGGATATGCTGGCCTTTTTTAACTTCCCGCATCATCCAGCCAAACGCTTGTTTAAAATTATCGACTAACTGTTTACGTTCACCCATTTGGATAAAAGATTCATCACTAAATAAGCCCGTAGTATCTTCTACATAAGTGGCAATTTTTTTATAATCATTACTCGTAAAAAAGATCGCTTCGACCATAAAAATTTTCTCTACACCATACTCTTTTTTATGAATGGTTAAAGTGTAATCCTCAGCACTACGGTAAGCTATTTCAATATTAAAACTAGCTTTTTCCACGCGCTTATTAAGATTGGCTTCAACGGAATTCAACCAGTTCTTAAGTTCCGCTTCATCTTGCTGATCTTCTTTAGTGAGCACAGGAAGATAAGTGAGTTCTTCTAAAAAGTCATTATCATAACGTCTTCCCAGACGATTAATCACTTCTTCAACACCCAGATATTCATTCGCAAGTTTTTCCAAACCTATACCTTTGATTTCAGGTGTTTCACTGTTGGTTACTAACTGGGTTTTATCCAAAGCCATTTGAATCAAATATTCATTTAATTCTGCATCGTCTTTTACATAACGTTCTTGTTTGCCTTTTTTGATTTTATATAAAGGAGGTTGTGCAATATAAATATGGCCACGCTCAATTAATTCACGCATCTGTCTGTAAAAGAACGTTAGTAATAGAGTTCGAATATGCGAACCATCGACATCCGCATCAGTCATGATGATAATACGGTGATATCGTAGTTTCTCAGGGTCATATTCATCTTTACCAATACCACAGCCTAGAGCGGTAATTAAGGTTCCCACTTCGTCCGAGGATATCATGCGATCAAAGCGCGCTCTTTCGACATTAAGAATTTTTCCTTTTAATGGCAAAATAGCTTGCGTGCGTCTGTCTCTACCTTGTTTAGCAGAGCCTCCCGCCGAGTCCCCTTCCACTATAAATATTTCAGATAATGCCGGATCTTTTTCCTGACAATCTGCTAACTTACCTGGTAAGCCAGCAATATCCAGTGTCGTTTTACGTCGCGTCAATTCTCTTGCCTTACGTGCTGCATCTCTGGCTCTCGCCGCTTCTACAATTTTGCCCGCAATAATTTTGGCAATCGCTGGTGTTTCTTGTAAAAAATCATTCAAGCGTTCATTCATTGCTGATTCAACCAGGGGCTTTATTTCCGAAGACACCAGCTTGTCTTTGGTTTGTGATGAAAACTTTGGATCAGGTACTTTTACCGATAAAACTGCCGTTAGACCTTCTCGCGCATCATCTCCAGTCGTAGAAACTTTTTCTTTTTTCGCTAAACCATTTGCTTCGATATATTGGTTAATCGTTCTTGTTAACCCACCTCTAAAACCTGCTAAATGTGAACCCCCATCACGCTGGGGAATATTATTAGTAAAACAAAAGATATTTTCCTGATAGGAGTCATTCCATTGCATTGCAACTTCAACAATAACATCCTCTTTTTCTACTGTGAAATGAAAAACATCAGGAAATAAAGGTGTTTTATTCTTATTTAAATGCTCAACAAAGGCTTTAATTCCCCCTTTAAACTCAAAAACATCTTCTTTATCAGAACGTGCATCTTTAACATGGATACGCACACCCGAATTTAAAAAAGATAATTCACGTAATCTTTTCACCAAAATCTCATAATGAAATTCAACATCAGTGAAAGTATTCTTACTGGGTAAAAAGGTTACTAACGTTCCTTGTTTATCTGTTGCTTCCATTTTTTCTAAGGGCGCAACTGGCTCACCATGTCTATAGGTTTGGCGATAAACATGACCGTGCTTATATATTTCAATATCTAATTTTTCTGATAAAGCATTCACCACAGAAATACCCACCCCATGCAAACCACCAGAGACTTTATAGGCGCTATCATCAAATTTACCCCCGGCATGCAGTACAGTCAAGATGACTTCGGCGGATGAGCGACCTTCCTCGGGGTGTATATCAACAGGAATACCACGACCATCATCAGTGACTGTAACTGAGCCATCTCCGTTGATAGTCACACTAACTTCTTTACAAAAACCAGCTAATGCTTCATCAATAGAATTATCCACCACTTCAAAAACCATATGATGTAGGCCAGTACCATCATCGGTATCCCCAATATACATACCAGGTCTTTTGCGTACCGCATCCAGGCCTTTTAAAACCTTAATATTGGAACTATCGTAATTATCCGTTATGTCGCTCATGTTTAACCTTATTATTGTATGTTCCACGTGGAACATTATCATGTGTAGCAGCGACCTTTAGTTGCAAAATAATAATGTAAATATTTTGCAACTAAGGACCATCTCTACAATTTTATCCGTATTTTCACTTTTAATGTTTCACGTGAAACATCGCAATAAATATTTCTACGCACTACCTTAATCAACTTCTGAAATCACGCCATGTTTCACGTGAAACATCTTATACTCACCTATCAAACTTAAATCACCAAACTCATTTTGCTCAGTCGCAGTCATAAAAACCTGTACATCCATCGCCGCGAGAAATTTCAATAATTTGTTACGATTGATGAAATCTAGCTCAGCAACCGAATCATCAATAAGAACACACCCCGGTTGAAAACCATTCTTTAGTAAATGTTCTACTTGTGCTAACTTCAAAGATAAGACCAATAACTTTAGCTGCCCGCGTGAAACAAAATCTTTGGCTTTACGGGCATGAGTTAGTAATTGAAAATCAGCTCTCTGTGGGCCACTATGTGTAAAACCATAACGTAAATCCTTTTCCTGATCTTCTGCTAGTTTATCGAGTAATGAACGCCCTTCCTCCCACCCCTGTATCAATTTCAGTTCAAGTTTATCTATCTGTAAAAACTGCTCTGCATTTGTCAAAAAAAAGGGGAGGAGTTCTGCTAAATATTGTTTACGATAATTAGCCACTATTGTACCGTATTGCTGCAATTCATGATCCCAAACAGTTAACTCTTTTACACGACGAACTTTTAATAATGCATTCCTTTGACTAAGCGCTTTTTTAAAAAGTCGCCACTGGTTAAGAAAGTCTGTATGTTGGTTAAAAACCCCCCAATCAATAAACTCTCTGCGTAATTGAGGTCCTGCATCAAGCAGTTGATAACTCTTAGGATGAATCAATTGCAGCGGGAGTGCATACGCTAACTCAGAGCGAGAATGTCTGGTTTCTTCATCAATACGTATTTGTAAGTTTTTACCATCATGTTGTATGCCAAGAGTTGATACATGCCCGCTGCTAAAAAGAACCTTTCCCGAAACAATTAGATCATCATGCGTAAAGTGAATAATATTTTTAACGGGAGTAGAGCGAAATGAATTTGCTCTCCCTAAGAGGTGGATAGCTTCAAGTAAGGAACTTTTACCACTGGCATTACTGCCCTGTACTAAGTTGATTTTAGCAGCGGGGTAAAGTGTCGCTTGTTCTATATTTCGAACGTGGTAGATATCCAGTTTTTGTAAACTCATAGCGCCTTATAAGCGCATCGGCATAACGATAAATTTATATTTCTGTTCTGTAGGCTCTTCAATAAAGCAGCAACTAGAATTCTCCGCAATTGTTAATACAGCTAATTCTGAGTCCAGATTTGAAACGGCATCTAGTACATACTGAGAATTAAATGCAATAGAGATTGGTTCACCTAGATATTCAATCTCTAATGTTTCATCTGCTTCTTCATGCTCTGGGTTGTTAGTACTAATTTGCAGATTGTTACCATCAACCATAAACTCTACACCTCTAAATTTTTCATTAGAGAGAATAGCAACACGGGTTAATGCATCTTTGAGTATTTGTTTTTGTACATGGATCGGGCTATTAAAACCCTGTTCAAATACTTTACTAAAATCAGGGTATTTTGAATCCACAAGCTTGGCGGAAAACGTCAAATTATCAATAACAACACGTATATTATTACGAGAAAATTCAACTTGAACCTCAAGTTCATCATCATCTAGCAAGCGGGTTAATTCCAGAACACCTTTGCGTGGAATAATAATACGTCGCTCAATGCCTGTTTCCTGTTCAATTTTATCTTCATAAATCGATAACCTATGACCATCCGAACCTACTAGTTTCAGTTGCTGATTAAAAATGCTGAGCATCATGCCATTTAAGTAATAGCGAACATCTTGGTTCGCCATACAAAAAACAGTTTTATCCAGTGCTTTTTTAAGTTGGCTTGCCTGTAAGGTGAATCGGCAGTCCATTTCGGTCATTTCAAAATGAGGATAGTCATCAGCCTTTAGGGTGCTAACTGAAAAGTGACTACGACCAGAGCGTATTTTTATTTTGTTATCAACTAATTCAAATTTAATATCAGCAGCACTCGGTAATAAGCGGCAGATATCTAGAAGCTTCCGTGCAGGAATGGTAATACTACCTTCCGTATCATTATCTAGTGCAACTTTAACGACAATTTGAATCTCTAAGTCTGTACCTGTCAGTACTAACTGGTTGTTAGTCAGATTAAATAGTACATTGGCAAGAATAGGCATCGTTTGCCTTTTTTCAATAACATTTACTATTTGTTGTAATGGGGTTAACAATAGCTCTCTATTAATTATAAATTTCATAAAAGAATATATTATTTTATTATTGCTATTAAGTAAGCTTAAAACTGTGAAAAAGGCATTTTTTGATTATTAAATCAGCATTTTACCCTGTTTTTTACTTTGTGCCTAAGTTTGAGATGACTTGTCGTAAAGCTGTGACTCATTCGGCACTTTAATTTCAAGCATAGATTACACACATAATTGAGAATGATAGCAACATGATACACACAGGAGAGGAATTTATAGCGGACTAAGGCCGTCGGGCTTGTCTATAGATGCTATGAGGAAGCACTCTCTCCACAAGGAAGGGGAGAGGTTAGAAGGGTTATACTCGATCCTCAAGTTTTTAGTTTTTCAAAATATAAAAATTGGCATAAAAACTGCTTTAAATGAAAAGTATTTTATATAACAGCATGTTATGATGTTAGATATAAAGTCACTATTTCCGTTATTCTTGATAAATTTAAAATCTCAGAAAAAATTAAAAGTTTTTTCCAATTGATTCCACAAAAAACCACATGTCTGGGTGAAATTTAGGCTAAATCGAACCTTTATTTTGGCAAAAACTAAAGTTTTAGGCTGTTTTAAAAAGTCAAGAAATAAAAAAATTAAAAACTTGAGGATCGAGTTATAAGTACTCAGGCATTATTATTTTAACTAAAATTACGAGGGTAGAAATTTATCATTTTCAATAAAAATTCCTATTTTTTTGTAAAAATATATTCAAATTCTCAAAAATCATACTAAAAACTGGAGATTTTATCTTTTTTCAAAAAAGTTAAATCAATTTTGCATGAGTACTTATGAATCGTTTATTAATGAGAGGAATGTGATATGCAATAAACTAAGAAGTAACTGTTTACTTCCCCCTCTGGAAAACATGGATTGAGCAAAGTTTTCTAATAAAACCTACCCTAACCACTCCTCGCTAAGAAGGTGGACTGAATGCTTAGGTAACGCGTAATAAATAACCTACTCATATTGCGGAGGATTTTTGTTCGTCTTCAAGGTATAGAAATAGGCGCATAGCTGGCTACGTAACTATTTCTATAACGCAGAAGGCGGACAAAAAGACAAGCAAGATGGGTGGGGGTGTGTTGCGAGTTACCTTACATTTAAGATTAGGTGCGAATACATTCGCATCGTAACGTAGTGGCGTAACAATATGGTCTACATATGTTATCTATCAACAAATCCAAGCAGTTTTTTATTGATAACCATTTCAGCAACCGCTTCAGGTACTTTGTTTTCCCAATCACCACGTCCTTTTTTAATATCCGAAAGTACCTCAACCGGATTAATATGCAATACACTTTCATCCACATTTTCTAGTCCTACTAAATAACCATTTTCTAGAAAATACTTATAAAGGTGTTGTAATTTTTTGGGTACTTGAAAATTATTAACCGTAATTAATGCTTCCTGATCAGCATTTTTATACGGGTAAATATATAAATGTGTATTATCCTGAAAAAGTTTGGCAAACGCTTCCAAAATACCACCTTGTAAAGCCTTGTAGTAATTTTCAGTAAAAATAAGTTCAAGGTTAGAGATACCTAAAATCATACCAATTTGTAATTTTGTATAGCGACGGAAATAAGCGCGCAAACGAAAATATCGTAAGTAATTAGAAATCATGACCGTATAACCCTGAGTATTCAGCATATCAACTCGTGCCAGAAAATCTGTATCATTAATTTCATCACCCACCGTTAAGCTCGCCATAGTAATTTCAGCAAGCACTAAGGTTCTATCCAAATTAATGTTTTCTATTTCATTAAAATGTTGCTTACCGCATTTAGTCATATCAATCTGAACTTTGGTTAACGGAGTAAAAGCACCACGAATCACAAGAATATTCTTTTTATATAAAAGTTCACTGGGTACTTGCACCTCTCCAGTTGGGCTAAACATAATCGCATGAGTAAGGTTATTATGCACCAAATGCAAATTCATTAACCTGTTTTCAGTTTCTTCAAAATAAGGACCAGAGAAGTCGATCATATCAATTTCCAGGCGACACTCTTCTAAATCATCCACTAAGGACTCAATAATTTTTTTAGGTTGAGTAAAGTAATTAAAAGCAGCATGAATCAAATTGACCCCAAGAATGCCTAGGGCCTCTTGCTGAGCACCACCATCATTATCTAGCATGCGCACATGAAGAATTATATTACTAGGCGCAGCTCCCGGGTAAAGTTGTAAACGTATACCAACCCAGCCATGACACTCATTTTTTTGTAAATAGCTTTTAGCGGTCACAGTGGCAGCATAAGAAAAGAATGTTGTATTTTTAGGGCGTGTCGAGGTTAATAATTCGGTGACAGAAGCGTATTCTTTATCCAACATTTTTACCAATCGACTACGACTGACATAGCGTTTGGTTTCTTCAGCACCGTATATATCATCACTCACTTGCATATCATAGGCAGACATCGTTTTAGCAACCGTACCTGCTGCACCACCCGCCCGGAAAAAATTTCTAGCAACTTCCTGACCTGCACCAATTTCAACAATGGTTCCATATCGACAGTTATTCAGATTTATTTCTAGCGCTTTATGCAGGGTATTGTGTATTAGTTCGCGATCGGACATAGAGGAAAATCCTTTGTAAATATATGATAGTAAGAGTTCAATACATAGAATAGCACCGTTACTAATAATAATTAAGAATATCTTTATATAAAACTTATTATTATTATTAGTAAGAACTAAAGCTGTGGATAAGTCGTATAAAAAAATAGAAATCAAGTTCTTAGCTTGTTATTAAGAGTGTGATAAAGTTTAGACTTAAGTGTTAAAAACTTGTGACTAAAAACAGGCCTGTAGTTTCAGTACAGATTAGTCACATCTTCGTAGCTGCCAAATGAACAGAGTTATCCACAGAAATTTTATACACTCTTTAAAAAGCTATTTTATCGATTATAAAATGTAGTATGCTCGTAACAATAAGGTGATGGAACTTAAGGGAAAATCAGTGAGTGAATGGTAAAAACCAGGAAATTAATGTCTTGACAATTACCTAGGCATGAATATTGACTGGGTAGAGAGTAAAAATGATAGGCAACTATTTGTAAAACTGGCAAAGGAAGATTTTAAACACAGGCCCAACAGTTTTTTCAAAGATATTATTTATGAGTACAAAATCGAAAACTACAGGAGAAGGCTTAGGAATCCTAAAAGAATAAACTTACCCACTTAGGGGTCAATGGTCACATCCCATTTAGGCAATAAACCTGATCGAACAATTCTATTTTCATAGGGCTTCATTTCCTTTTCGGTCAGCTTTACCCCATTTTCATAAACTTTTTGACAGTAATGGACAACCGGATTTATCCCTTTCTAGGTCATCGTTGTAGCCCACTCAATGCAGCAATTATAAATGTGTATTGAGAATCATTACTATCTAGTAAAATATCAA
>CAYZUM010000074.1:0-11990 GCA_964481455.1 uncultured Methylomonas sp.
CATTGAAAAATCATCAGTAATTGAATTTAAATGCGTCCTATAAGGCAAGGTATGGAGCTTCGACAGCCTAGGGGCTTCGTCCAACAACTGAGTCCGGACAGCTCTTTTATAGCTTAGTCGTCTCTCTTAAACTCCCCTTCTATCACACCAGGTTGTGCTTTGGGGTTTGGTGGCTGTGGTGAAGCGCCTGCTTGTACCATGCGCTTTTCAATAATATATTGGGCAATTTTTTTACGTGTCTGAGGAACCAAACAAGCAAAACCTATAACATCTGTAAAAAACCCTGGTGTTAATAATAAGGCACCGCCGACTAATAAAATAGGTCCTTCAACCATCTCATAGGCAGGGATTTTACCTTTTTGAAGATTCTTCTGAAACCGTTGCCAGGTTGCCATGCCTTGCTGTCTTAACAAACTTGCGCCAATAATGGCAGTCAGGACAACCAGAGCAATAGTCGGGAATACTCCGACGATTCCACCAATTTGTAGCAATAGGTATATTTCGATAAAAGGGACGATTACAAAAACTAAAAATACTAATTGTACAGGGCTCATAATATAACTCTTAGCTTGCTCGGGTTAAAAATAGCGTGTCTATTGTATAGGAATGGGAATCAAATAACGCGTGCATTCTGACTTGTCTTTTTGTTCGCCTTCTGCGTTGCGACAACAGTTACGTAGCCAGCTATGCACCTGTTACCGCGCCTTGAAGGCAAACAAAAAGACAAGTCATAATTGCACAACTTATTCAATTTCCATTCCATAGTCTAATATAATTACAATAGGGGCTTTTTTGAAAAAAGCAAATAGTCTGTTCATGACTAGATTAAAATACCTGCTGTTTTTTTAGACAATCATTTAATAATAATGGTAAGAACGGCCTTTAGTCGAGAATGATTGTAAGCCCCCGCACAGAAAAATTCTTTCCAATATACTACTGTTACGAATGTGAAAGATTCTATAATAGATGAGGAAAAGACGTGTGCCCATCAGGGTTACGCTATATATCCGCCTTGAAGACGAACAAAAAAACTGCGCAATATGGGGAGTTTATTTATTGCGTATTACCTTAAATATCTGCCTTGACTTTACTACAGCGGAACAACCGGCAACACAAATCGTTGCCAATAACCTGGCTGCCTGTGTTAATATCTTGCCTAATTTAACTTCTCTTTATCAATGGCAAGGTCACACAAGAACATTTGTAACTTATTAAAGTGCCTTGCGATTAGTACGCTGCTATTGAGCATTGTATAGCTGAACACCACCCCTACGATGTTCCTGAAATTATCGCTTTTTCTATAGAGAAAGGGATCGCACGAATATTTACAATGGATCACTTCATGCACCACGTTAAAATAATTTTAATCTTCTTTTTTGTATTTTTTAGTCAGTTAACCTTTGCCGTTAACCCTGAGGATATATTGCCACCAGAACAAGCGTTTAAAGTTTCAGCCAAACCTACGGCGAAGGGTGGTGTTCTGGTTTCCTGGGATATTGCTGATGGCTATTATTTATATCGTAAAAAAATCAGCTTTAAATCAAAAACAGAGTTCGTCATCATTGAAAACGCTGATTTACCAGCGGGCGAGATTAAAAGCGATGAATTCTTTGGCGATATGATGATTTATCGCCATCAGATTGAAAGTATGCTTACTCTAAAGCGGCCTGATAGTGCGTTGACTTTCACTCTTTTGGTCAAATACCAAGGTTGTGCGGATTTAGGCCTGTGCTACCCTCCTCAGAGAACGAAGTTAAAAATACAGCTCCCTGCAATAGCAGGTACTCAACCCAGTCATAAAGGCTTTAATCCATTAAAGAAAATAAGCGAGAATTTTAATTTTTTTGGTGATAAATTGTTATCGGCTGACCAGGCTTTCCAGTTTTTTGCAACGATTGATGACAATCAAGACCTGCAAGTTCACTGGCAAATTGCACAAGGTTATTACCTATATCGAGAAAAAATTGACTTACAACTGATTGATTCAAAATATATAAAATTACTAGAATATGATATTCCTCATGGAGTCGCTAAATATGATGAGGCTTTTGGTGATGTCGAAATTTTCCATGATAATTTGAGCTTTAGTGTGCCGCTAAGCCGTAGTAGCACTGCCGAGCATTCGCTAATGCTGACGGTTAAGTATCAAGGCTGTGCGGAACGAGGTGTTTGTTACCCACCAATGGAAAAAACGGTTAGCTTATTGTTGCCTGCTGTTGCTACATTGACTGATAATGACTCATCAATAACATCAAAAAAAAAGCCTGCATCTGAACAAGACCTGATTATTCAAGCCTTGCAGCAGGATTCGTTTGCATTAACGCTGCTGAGCTTTTTAGGTTTTGGGCTGTTATTGGCTTTTACCCCCTGTGTATTTCCAATGATTCCTATCTTGTCAGGTATTATTGTCGGACAAGGTAAAAATATTACGCACCGTAAGGCCTTTTTGCTGTCTTTAAGCTTTGTATTAGCGTCGGCTGTTACTTATACTATTTTTGGTGTTCTCGCTGCCTTATTTGGCAGTAACCTGCAGGCAGCTTTTCAAGCTCCCTGGATTATATACCTTTTTAGCGGCATTTTTATCTTGCTATCTTTGTCGATGTTTGGATTTTATAATCTTGAGATCCCTAAGTCATTACAATCTCGTTTACATAATGTCAGTGATCAACACCGCGATGGTTCCTATATCGGTGCTGCTATTATGGGGATCTTTTCTTCCCTAATTGTAGGGCCTTGTGTGGCAGCTCCCTTAGCGGCAGCCCTGATTTATATCGGTCAGACCGGCGATGTCATCTTAGGCGGTGCTGCATTATTTGTCATGGGCTTTGGAATGGGAGTTCCATTATTAATTATTGGTGCTTCTGCTGGCAGTTTATTGCCTAAAGCAGGGCATTGGCTCAATGCCAGCAAATCCATCTTTGGCGTCATTATGCTGGCTGTCGCTGTGTGGATGTTGGAACGCGTTATTGCTCCTGAGTTAACTATGCTATTCTGGGCAATGTTAGCCATTATTCCGTCTATTTACCTTCGCGTATTAGACCCTATCCCCGTCATTGATAGCGGCTGGCATAAGTTATGGAAAGGTGTTGGAGTTGTTCTATTTACTTATGGTTTACTGATTTTAATTGGACTCAGCGCTGGAAATATCAACCCATTACAACCCTTAGCAGGATTGTCACTAGGTGGGGCAAGTGAACGTAAGGAAACACCAATCGCCTTTAAAAGAATTTCCTCATTAACGCAATTGCAGCAAGAAATTAAAACTGCCAACAACAATGGGCAATGGGTTATGCTCGACTTTTATGCCGACTGGTGTATTAGTTGCAAAGAAATGGAACACTATACGTTAAGTCACCCGGAAGTTAAAAAGGCACTAGGCAATTTTGTCTTGTTGCAGGCTGATATCACTAAAAATAATGCGGATGACAAGGCTTTATTAAACGCCTTTAATTTAATTGGCCCACCAGCAATCCTGTTTTTTAACCTAAACCAGCAGGAGCAGACGGGCGATAGAGTGATTGGCTTTCAGGAAAAGGATGCCTTTCTGGGGCATTTATCTGAGCTAAAATAACAGAGTGCAATACAAAATAGTAACACGTCATGAGCGAGATATTCACCCTACTGCTGACGTGTAAAACTCCTCACCCTGTAGGTTGCGGGTGAGGTACGAGCCCTAACAAGAGGTCGCAAAATGTTGGAGTTCGTACCTCACCTAAGTACTTAGGCATTATTATTTTAACTAAAATTATGAGGGTAGAAATTCATGACTTGAGTTAATATTTTCTATTTTTTTGTAAAAATATATTCAAATTTCCAAAAATTACACTGAAAATTGGAGATTTTATACTTTTTCAAAAAGGTTAAATCAATTTTGCTTGAGTACTTACAACCTACGCAGAGCTTGTGAATATTTGTCACTCTAATCAATTACATATTATAAAACAAGGCCTTCGCCAAAATGAAAATCAACCTATCTTGGCACATTTTTTTAGTCTGTAAGTGGTTTATTCACATGGAGCGAAAAAGGCTATTTTGAGCTTAGGTAACTCGCAACACACACCCACCCATCTTGCTAGTCTTTTTGTTCCTCTTCAGCGTTGTAGAAAAAGCTTCGTCGCCAGCTATGCGCCTATTTCTACTAATGGAAGACAAACAAAAATCCTGCGCAATATGGGTAGTTTATTGATTGCGCCTTACCTTAAATCAAAATTGGCGAAGGTATTGATAAAATTCTCTCAATTCTTTACTCGTTTGAAACGGGGTGAATACCCCGTCTCGTTATAGTCCGTCAGTTTATGCTGTGTTCATACCATGCTGACTAAAGTCCGCGCCACAGCCGTATTTATTAACCTAAAAATATGTCTAAACAGTTATTTACGTCTATCATTGCTTTTCTGCTATTGCTAGGTACCTTGTTAGCGTGGCAGCAAGGCCAGAAACCACCAAAGTTACAAGTCCCTATCCCTCTTATAGCATTTTCATTACCTGATGTTACAGGTGAGATTCATTCAATTTCACAGTGGCAAGGTAAAATTCTTATTATCAATTTTTGGGCGACCTGGTGTCCGCCATGCCTTAAGGAAATACCCGAATTCATTGAGTTACAAGAAGAGTATGCAGAACAGAATGTACAATTTATTGGCATTGCTATTGATGATCCGCAATTAGTTGATGATTACATAAGCTTTATAGATATTAATTACCCTATTCTTATCGCTAAAGAAGAGGGTGGACAGCTATCCAGAAAATTAGGTAACTTTATTAATGCTATACCGTTTACTATTATCGTCAATCAGCAGGGGCAGATAATTTTGCGTCACCCAGGGGAGCTATCAAAACAAACCCTAAAAGAATTGATCAATCCACTTGTAACAGTCAATTTTCCTCCTACACGCAATATTTTTCAGGCTGAAAAAGCGACAATTTCAAGCTTACTTATCATGAAAACTACTAAAAAAACGGGGAGTTTTGTCGCGAACTGTTGCTAAAAAACATATATCTGGACAAAACCTTACAAATTAGGCAAAATTAGCGCATACTTACGTAAAATAATAACAAAACAACGTACAGAATGGCAAAAATCACAATCCTTAATGGCCCTAACCTCAATCTTCTTGGTGTGCGAGAGCCAGGGCATTATGGAAATAAAACGCTAGCTGATATACAACAAAGCACTGAGTCCTTTGCAAAAAAGGCTGGTCACATCTTAAGTTTTTATCAAAACAATGCAGAACATGAAATGGTTGAGCTGATACATCAGGCTTTCGCAAATCATGTCGATTTTATTATTATCAATCCTGCAGCATTTACTCATACTAGCGTTGCGATTCGCGATGCTCTGTTAGCAACAAAGATTCCTTTTATTGAAGTCCATTTATCCAATGTCCACGCTCGGGAGCCGTTTCGTAAACACTCCTATTTCTCTGATATTGCAGAGGGGGTTATCTGTGGACTTGGTGTAACTGGATACGAACTGGCCCTACAGGCTGCTCATCAGACATTACTCGAGAGAAAATAAATCGTGGATATTAGAAAAATAAAAAAACTGATCGAAATTATTGAAGAATCTGACATATCCGAAATTGAAATTACTGAAGGTGAAGAATCTGTACGCATTAACAGGCATTCTACAGTAGTCGCGCCTGCCCCTATTACCTTTGCACCTGTCGCTGTTGCAAGTGAGCCAGTTGCTGCCGAGCCAGTTGTTGCTGAGCCAACAGGTCATGCTGTTAAATCGCCTATGGTTGGAACATTTTACCGTTCTGCTTCGCCTGGTTCGGCGTCTTTTGTGGAAATCGGTAACTCTGTTAAAGAAGGCGATACGCTTTGTATTATAGAAGCGATGAAAATTCTTAACCAGATTGAGACAGACAAGAGTGGCGTTATCAAACAAATCTTAATTGAGAATGCCCAGCCTGTTGAATAT
The DNA here is from genome assembly GCA_964481455.1 of uncultured Methylomonas sp. GTDB lineage: Bacteria > Pseudomonadota > Gammaproteobacteria > Methylococcales > Methylomonadaceae > Methyloprofundus. Next base: position 5,927 of record CAYZUM010000074.1, read on the forward strand.
GATCAAGCACTTTTCATTATAGAATAATAACAGCGAGGTATAACCATGTTCGATAAACTTGTTATTGCCAATCGCGGTGAAATTGCCTTGCGCATCTTGCGCGCCTGTTGTGAATTAGGTATTAAAACAGTGGCTGTTTATTCCAGTGCTGACCGTGATTTAAAGCATGTTCGTCTCGCTGATGAGGCTATTTGCATTGGTCCTGCTGCTTCAGCGGATAGCTACCTTAACATTCCTGCCCTGATCAGTGCTGCTGAAGTCACGGATGCGGAAGCAATACATCCCGGCTATGGGTTTTTAGCTGAAAGTGCCGAGTTCTCTGAAAAAGTTAAACAAAGTGGTTTTGTTTTTGTGGGCCCTGAAGCGGATACCATTCGCGTTATGGGTGATAAAATCGAAGCTAAAAAAGCGATGATCGCGGCAGGCATCCCTTGCGTACCCGGCAATGGCGAACCCTTAGGCGATGATAATGCAACCAACCTGAAGCTGGCACAAGAAATAGGCTATCCGATTATCATCAAAGCCGCTGGCGGTGGTGGTGGCCGCGGCATGCGCACAGTGCACACTGAAGGTGCTTTAATCAGCTCCATTGCCTTAACCAAATCAGAAGCGGGTTCATTTTTTGGAAATTCTACCGTTTACATGGAAAAATTTCTGGAAGACCCACGCCATATTGAAATTCAGATTCTGGCTGATTCACATGGTAATGCAATTCATCTAGGTGAGCGTGATTGCTCTATGCAGCGTCGACATCAAAAAGTTGTGGAAGAAGCCCCCGCCCCAGGTATTACCGAAGAACAACGTAAATTGATTGGTGAACGATGCGCACAAGCCTGTGTTGATATGGGCTACTTAGGTGCAGGAACCTTTGAATTTTTGTTTGAGAAAGGCGAGTTCTTCTTTATAGAAATGAATACGCGAGTACAGGTTGAGCACCCTGTGACTGAAATGGTCACAGGCGTTGATATTGTTATAGAACAGTTACGTATTGCCGCTGGTGAACCGCTTTCTTATACTCAGGATGATATTGTTTTACGAGGCCACGCCATTGAGTGCCGCCTGAATGCAGAAGACCCGGTCACCTTTATGCCTTGCCCAGGTACAATTGATGTTTTCCATATGCCCGGAGGCCCAGGTATACGTTGTGAAACGCATATTTATAATGGCTATCGAGTGCCCCCATATTACGACTCAATGATAGGCAAATTGATCGCGCATGGTGATGACCGAGCAAGTGCAATTGCCCGTATGCGAACCGCCTTAAGTGAAATGGTGATTGATGGCATCAAAACCAATATCCCATTACAGCAGGATATTATGGCGGATAGTGCTTTTGCTGTAGGTAGTCAGAATATCCATTATTTAGAAAAGAAATTGGGCATGAGTTAAGCGAATCGTAGGAGCGGTCTTTAGCCGCGAAATAAAACAGACCTTTATTTCACTGCAAAAAAAACCGCGCCACAACCGCTAAAACCTTTAACACGAGACATATAAAAAAATGTAGGCTAGGTTAGCGATAGTGTAACCCAGATTACTGTGTGTTATCGCTGAGTTACGCTATCGCTAAACCAGCCTGCAACTAGTCACTTGCCCACCTTAAAAAGGTAGCCAAAAAACGGCTATATTTTCTCCACTTTAGCGGACTAAAGTCCGCTCTACACTAAAGCTTTTATTATGGCCTGGCATCAAATTTCTGTGGTTAGCGACGCGGATACTGCAACTGATATTTCCGATTTTCTGAGCGAATTAGGTGCTGTATCAGTAACCTATATGCAAGCGGAAGCTAACCCTGTTTATGAGCCTGATGTCGGCGAAACTAAAATTTGGGATCAAACAAAAACAATTGCATTATTTGAACTTGATGCGTCTCCTGACATAGTTAAAACCTTACTGCTCCAGCAATTCACTGCAAGTAGCCTGCATAACTGGACCACAGAAATCCTACAAGACCAGACTTGGGAACGAGCATGGATGGAACATTTCCAGCCTATGCAGTTTGCTGATCAATTATGGGTTTACCCATCAGGTCAGGAGCAATCTAAACCTGGCACGGTTAGCTTAATTCTAGATCCTGGACTGGCCTTTGGTACCGGTACGCATCCTACTACGGCACTGTGTTTAGAGTGGCTGGCAGCGCACGATGTCAGCGGAAAAACAGTGATTGATTTCGGCTGTGGATCAGGCATTCTGGCTATTGCTGCCGTGTTATTAGGCGCAAAAGAAGCACACGCTATTGATATCGACCCACAAGCTCTGATTGCGACACAAGATAATGCGCAGAAGAATAAAGTCACCCATAAAATTAAAACTTACTTACCCGAAGAATTTCAGCCTCTTTCAGCCGATCTTGTGCTGGCCAATATTCTTGCAAAGCCACTGATTGAACTTTCAGAAAATATTAGTGCATTGGTTGCACCTCAAGGATATTTAATATTATCTGGGATACTTAAAGAGCAGGCAGATTCAGTGCGCAAGACCTACCAGAAAGAATTTATAATGAATATAGCGGTCATTCAAGATGATTGGTGTCGCCTGGATGGCGTGAAAAAATAAGCTTATGTATACTCTTTGTCCGAATTGCAATCACTCCCAGCAAGTCAGCCGCAAGCAGCTTAAGAAAAAACAGGGTCAGCTTAGTTGTACTAAATGCAAACAAGCCTTGAATGGCTATCTAACACTCAGCAAAAAACCTCCCAAGGCTCAAATCTTTGAACCTCTTATCTCTGACTCACATAAAGTTAAAGCGCTAGTTCCTGAGGCGCAAATACCTAAAATTCTAGGACTCAAACAAGTCCATGATCAAATAACTGAGACAACTCAGACTGAAGTGTATGCCTGGCAGAAAGAAAAATCGGCCTATCGACCAAGCCTATGGTTACTGGGTGTTTTTTTAGGACTGATAATATTCACCTATCAAATTTATTATTTTAAAGGATATTCATTCAGTCAAAGCTCACAAATAAGGCCATGGCTAAACACCTTCAGTTCATTGACCAACACCCGTCTTCCTGATTATCGTAAACCTCTGGAATATACCACTGTAGGTAGCTCATTAGATCCATCAGGTAAAGGCCATTACCGGCTACAAGTCAGCCTCATCAACCACGCAGGTTTCAGCCAGCCCCCGCCTTATCTCCAATTAACACTTAAAAATTTCTATGGTGGCATCATTGCACAAAGAATATTTACCCCACAGGAATTCTTAGGTAAATCAGAGTCTATAATACTCCTTCAGAGTTATGCTCCTTTGGATATTGATTTCCTTTTTAGCATGCCAGAACAGGAAATTGGTGGCTATTCTATCGCGCTAAAATAAGGTAGATATTAGCTATAAACGTAATTCACCATGCAAAGGACTTATTAATAGTTATTAATAAGTAACAACTCAGTGACCTTCATTTAATTATTTATCCTGAGCCGTTTTATTCCTTTCTTCGGCATTTCATCACTTGGAGTATAAAAACAAGTTTTTATACGCTTTAATTAAGGCAAAAACTTGTTTTTGTAACCCTGATCCAAAATACGTTGAGTAGATTCTTTAGTCTTTATTTTAAATACAATCGGTTAGGTTTTTTGACGTTTGTAGATTTCTAAATAAATATGTTATTTTTAACTGTCAAATATTAATGTCCGTTAGGATAGAGAAGAACAGCTAATACTCTTTCGGCTTAAAAAAATATAAGAAGAGCTAACGGTCACGCTATCTCAATATTAAAACATCCGGAACTACCTCTGCGAATAAACGAGGCCGTGTTTTCACGAGCAATTGATATATTTAAGGCTTATTAATCTTTCTTTATCACGCTAAAATGATTCACACTTCCTCTAAGACTGGCTGAATACTTAAGTTGTCCTTTTGGCGATGCAAAGCAATATTGTCCGGTGTTTTTTTATCGCTGATTTTATAAACAAAGTTTTTCCTTGCCTGGTGATATACGTTATTCCCATAAAAATTAGCATACATCTGAACCAATTCGAATTGGTGATACAGTGCTAAGGCTTTTGTAGATTCATCAATACAACGCATTTCAGCTTTATCTTGTAGTGCTTTGTGGAACAACGGCTTATCGGCAATATAAGCATTGGCCAAATGTTTTATTTGCGCAGTAAAGATTTTATGTTCTTTATCCAGCACTTTATCAATTAGCCCCATATGCCAGGCTTTTTTAGCACTTATGGGCAGTCGTTTAATGGTATGTTTTTTCTGTTTAGACTCCATCAATCTGGGAAGGCTACTATCCAGATATGCCTTATGACAATGTTATATGCGTTGTTTTATCCCATATTGAAAAGATAAGCACACACCTACCAAGATTTAGAATCTATTTTTGTAGAATTATCATCATCCTCCACTACATACTTTTTCACAATGTCATTTATCCCCCAATTTCTGCCAAAATTGAATAAATTCAGGTTTGATACAATGACGGGATAAATAATCAACTATGAAACTGAAGGTCACTGCGAGCAGATTACCAAACGGATTCATCTGTCCTAGATTAGAGTGCACTCATTGTTGCGCACTGAAGGCGCGTAAACTGATTGGTTCAAAGCTTTGCAGTTCGTTATAATATTTGTAATACTTTACCTAACCTTAAAAACACATACTATGGCTCACCCTGAATTATTTCTCAAGAAGAACGAAGATAAACGCTTACGTCTAGGACATCTTTGGGTCTTCAGCAATGAAGTAGAGACTAAGCGCAACCCACTTAGCCTATACAATGCTGGCGACCTGGTTAAAGTCTGTGCATTTGATGGCAAAGTGATTGGAACTGCTTATATAAACCCTAATACCCTGATATGTGCACGCATGCTATCAAGAAAGCCGAGTTTGAAATTAGGTAGCAAGGTATTTACAGCACGCATTACAAAAGCACTGGCTTTGCGCGAGCGTTTTTATAGTCAACCTTACTATCGACTTGTTTTTTCTGAAAGCGATGGTTTACCTGGCTTGGTTATTGACCGTTTTGGCGACGTTTTATCAGTGCAAATTACGACCGCAGGAATAGAGCGTCAAAAAGAACCCTTAATTGAAGTTTTAGTTGAACTATTGCAACCCCGGGCGATTCTATTAAAAAATGATAATCCACAGAGACAACTTGAAGGCTTAGCAATGGAAACCGAGCTAGTTTACGGTGAGTTGCCTGAAGAACTCATTATAGAAGAAAATAACGCACGCTATAAAGTTGATGTCTTAAACGGGCAAAAAACCGGTTGGTTTTATGATCACCGCAGTAGTCGTGCTGAGCTCGCTAAACTAGCAAAAGGCAAAACAGTTTTAGACTTATTTTCGTACACGGGTGCATGGGGGATTCCTGCTGCAATCAATGGTGCAGAACAAGTAACATGTGTTGATGCCTCCGCCAGTGCGATAGCTTTAGCTAAATATAACGCGCAGCTAAACAATGTTAGTGAAAGCATGCAGTGTGTGCAGAGTGATGTATTTGACTATTTAAAACAGGCTCGACTGGAAAAAAAGAATTTTGATATCGTGGTGCTAGACCCACCGGCACTTGTTAAACGTAAAAAAGATTTTAAATCAGGCTACGAGGCCTACCGCCGTCTCAACCACCTAGCTCTGCAAGTCCTTGCAAAAGATGGGATTCTGGTTTCTGCCTCATGCTCTTACCATTTAACTAAAGCAAACCTGCATGAAATACTGCGCTCCTCTGCGCGACATATTGATAGAAACTTAAGCTTTGTTGCAACCGGCGGTCAGGCACCTGATCATCCGGTTCACCCCGCTATATCTGAGACTGAATATTTGAAAACCTATTTTTGTGCTGTTTCTGAAAGCCTGTAAAAAAGGGTAACCTGACTCACTACCTTCAAGAGTGAGGCAACTTTACACTTCCCATTCAAAATGACAACATTTGATGTTTTTATTAACGGTATACAAGAAAATCGCCTAGGTGATGCTGCGAAAATTAAACAAGATCTAGCGGCATTTCTACACATAAATACTGACGAAGTAGAGTCATTCATCAATAATTCTTCTGGCAAACGAATTTATCAAAATATACCTGGGTCAGAGGCAGAGCAGCACCAACGAGATTTATAC
>CAYZUM010000075.1:0-11813 GCA_964481455.1 uncultured Methylomonas sp.
GTGAATGAAGGTGACAGGAGTCCCTGAATTTTACGAAGTAGCATGGCGCGCCTGCAAATATCGAGTCACATCACAAACAGCAATAGCAATGATGGTATAAGTAATCGCACTCAGAATATCTTTATTGATTTCTACTGTCACTATATTTGAATTACAAAAAATTAAATTCGTCAATACACCGTTCTCGGTATCATTTGATATAAGCTCTGACTTTCCACACTAGCCACAATACTGGAATGCCAAGCAGTGTGGTTAACATAAAGAATTTTTCGTAACCAAATTGTTCCACCAAAGTTCCCGAATAACCTCCAAATATTTTCGGTAATAAGGTCATAAGTGATGAGAATATTGCATATTGAACAGCAGTGAATTTAATATTGGTTAAACTAGATAAAAATGCAATAAATGCTGCCCCTGCAAGGCCCGCAGATAGGTTATCCATGGCAATTGCAGCATATAGCCAGAGAATATCATGACCTACCTGGGCTAGTTTAATAAATAACAGATTGGTAAGTGCTGAAAGTAATGCCCCTAAAAATAACACCCTGAACACCCCTATTCTAATCGCCATAATACCGCCCAAAAAACCACCCGCAATGGTCATAAATAAGCCAAAGGTTTTGGTGATTGTGGCAATTTCAATTTTACTAAAGCCCATATCTTGATAAAAAATATTAGCCACAACACCCATCACAATATCACTAATACGATAGAGTCCAATCACTGCAAGTAAAAGTACTGCTGCGTGCACGCCATAACGATTAAAAAAATCCTTAATCGGAGCAATGTAGGTATTATTTACCATAGATTGATTAACGACATGCATCGCAACCAAAACATTAGCAACAATATAGGCTGAAAATAGTGCTAACGCAACCCTTAAACTACTGATTAAAAAACCCGCTAAAGCTTTATTAGACAGAACTTCAGCTAAAATATGACTCAATTTAGCGACTAAACCTGATGTCATCGTGAAAGTAAAAATAAAGACCATCACTACGGATAAAAACAATAAAAAAAATCGAACGTAATCCGTCGTACTATCGTCTGCTTCAGTTAAATCAGACTCAGGTTCATTGATTATTAATGTTGTTAGCACGCCTACTAACATCACCAGAGCCATGATGATATAGGTGCCAGACCAGGCAGCATAACTATAGTGTGCTTTAGTTGAACCTAACTCACTTGCTAAAAATAGCCCCCCGGCTCCTGCTACCAGCATGCCAATACGATAACCTGCTATATAGGTAGCCGACAGCATGGATTGTAGATCGGCTTCTGCGGATTCAATCCGGTAAGCATCAATGACAATATCTTGAGTTGCAGATGAAAATCCTAAAAGTACAGCACCATAAGCTAATATATTCAGGCTAGAAACACCTGCTGTTGGATCTACTGAAGACATGAGTAATATAGCTGAAATAATTGCTAGCTGGGATAGTAACATCCATGCACGACGGCGACCTAATAATGCTGTCAGTACTGGTAAAGGCAACCGGTCAACAAGAGGTGCCCAGACGAATTTAAAGGAATAACCCAGCGCTGCCCAGGAAAAATAAGTAATGGTTGATTTGGCAACCCCTGCCTCGTTTAACCATAGACCAAGAGTAGAAAAAATAAGCATGATGGGCATGCCAGCTGAAAAGCCTAAAAATAGCAGAGTAACTACTTTGGGGTGTATGAATAATTTAATGTCTTCCATTCGTTATGTTTTCGTCAATTCAAAAGCATCGCACTCTATCGCTTGAGCGCTGAAAATCACATTGTGCAATGCAGTGCGGAGTATCTCATTCGTGACAATGTGGAGTCTATACTATCGCAAGCAAAGTTTTTCTCCTCGTTTAAAGCATACTATTTTTCCTCTCAGAGCTGTTATACTTCGCGCGGTCACGGGTGCGGAATTTATAGCTAGCTGTTTTTTGTCGAGAGCAAGGCGCTGCAATAGACGCATAACTGGCTACGTAACTGATTCAGCAACACAGCTATCGGCTAAAATCGGCTGCGAGAAATCCGTAATCGTGGCCGTGCGAAGTATATATGACAATAAGAGAGGTTAGGGGGATGGAAATAAATAATCATCCAAGATTGCGGGTCTTTTTGTCCGTCTTCTACGTTGTAGTAACCGTTTCGTAGCGAGCTATGCGCCTGTTACTACGCCTTGAATACGAACAAAAATACTGCCCAATATTGGACGTTTATTTATTTTCAGCTCCCTTAGGACAGATAGAGTTATTTGAGCATCTTTTATTTTTGCCCAAAAGTAGTTTACACTTTTAAAATTAAACTTGGAATAGGAGTAAAAAAGCTTTAGTTTTTTCAGTGCACAGCAATATCTAAAGCTATTGCACTCTTGGAAAAGTTTAAACTGATAAATGAATGATCCCGTTATTTGTTCTATTATTCTTTATTTTACATAAAAAAAGGGCCTTACGGCCCTTTTTAGGTTGATAACTCAAAGTTAACGAGTCGTGCTGCAATATAATCCCTATAGCGGACTAAAGAAAGTCCGCACTACAGGAAAATAATAGTACTGTACTAGCTATCTTCCTCACCGACTTCTTTCATACTCAATCTTACGCGACCCTGGCGATCAATTTCCAGAACTTTAACTTTAACAATATCGCCTTCAGATAACTTGTCACTCACTTTATCAACATGTTCGTTAGTAATTTGTGAAATATGAACTAATCCATCTTTACCTGGAAGAATAGTCACAAATGCACCAAAATCCATTAAACGAGCCACTTTCCCTTCGTAGATTTTTCCGACTTCTACTTCAGCGGTGATCTCTTCAATGATTTTCTTGGCTGCTTCCCCAGCGGCTCTATCAACAGATGAGACTTTTACGACACCATCATCCGTCAGATCAACATTTGCACCTGTTTGTTCCGTAATGCCACGAATCGTTGCTCCACCTTTACCGATAACTTCACGGATCTTACTTGGATCTATCTTAAAGGTAATAATTCTTGGTGCGTAATCAGACATTTCTTCACGCGTGGAAGATAATGCTTTATTCATTTCATCCAGAATGTGCAACCGTCCTGCTTTTGCTTGCTCTAAAGCAGCACTCATGATTTCAGCAGTGATACCATCAATTTTGATATCCATCTGTAAAGCAGTAATCCCTTCTGAAGAACCCGCTACTTTGAAATCCATATCACCTAAGTGATCTTCATCACCGACGATATCAGAAAGTACAACAAACTCATCGCCTTCCTTTATCAAACCCATTGCAATACCGGCAACAGGTGCCTTAAGAGGAACCCCCGCATCCATCAACGCTAAACTGGTTCCACAGACAGACGCCATAGAACTAGAGCCATTTGATTCGGTAATTTCAGATACCACACGGATCGTATAAGGGAATTCAGTCATATCAGGCATGACAGCAGCGACACCACGCTTAGCTAGGCGACCATGACCAATTTCACGACGTTTGGGTGAACCAACGAATCCTGTTTCCCCGACACTGTAGGGAGGAAAGTTATAGTGCAACATAAAGGGTTCTTTGTATTCTCCCGCAAGTGCATCAATAATTTGTGCATCACGTTCAGTCCCTAGTGTTGCAACAACTAGAGCTTGCGTTTCACCTCTTGTAAACAGTGCAGAACCATGTGTACGCGCCAAAACCCCCGTACGGACTGCAATTGGCCTGACAACATCTAAATCTCGACCATCGATACGTTTTTTATCACTTAAAATAGCTGAACGTACGACTCTTTTTTCGGTTTCTTCAATGATATCTCTTATGACAGATTCATCATATTGATCATCAGCCGTCAATTTTTCAACGACTGCGCTTCTAATGTCGCTTAATGCATCTTGACGATCTAGTTTTATGGCAATTTGATAAGCTGTTGCAATAGACGCTTCAACTTCAGCACTTACCAATGCTTCTAAATCAATATCTGCTACAGGCGCAACCCAGTTATAAAGTGGAGTGTTCACTTCAGCAGCAAATTCATTAATCGCTGTAATGGCTACTTGCATTTTTTCGTGACCAAATAGTACAGAACCTAGCATCACTTCTTCAGATAAATTATCTGCCTCAGACTCAACCATTAAAACAGCTTGTTCTGTCCCGGCAACGACTAAATCCAGTAACGAGCTTTCTAGCTGCTCTTTATTTGGATTTAAGACGTATTCACCTTCAATATAGCCAACTCGAGCTGCACCTACTGGGCCATTAAAAGGCAGGCCGGAGACTGCTAAAGCAGCAGAAGCACCTAATAATGCCGGAATTTCTGGATCAACATCAGGATTTAATGAAACAACAGTGATAATAATTTGAACTTCGTTTGTATATCCCTTAGGAAATAATGGACGAATCGGCCTGTCTACCAGACGACAGGTTAACGTTTCCGTTTCTGTTGGGCGGCCTTCGCGTTTAAAAAATCCACCGGGAATTTTTCCTGCAGCGTAAGCTTTCTCTTGGTAATTTACGGTTAATGGAAAGAAATCTCCTCCCTTTGCTTCTTTTTTACCTACAACCGAGACTAAAAGCGTCGTACCTTCAACATCGATCATTACTGCGCCACTTGTCTGGCGCGCAATTTCACCTGTTTCAATGCTGACAAGCTGTTCGCCAAATTGAAATTCTTTTCTGATTGGGTTCAGATTCACTATTGATTTTCCTATGTATTAAAGACTGGATTTTATAATTAGCTATTCAATCCAGAAACAAGGCAATAAAAAAGCGGCCCAAAGGAGCCGCTTTTATTACTTAGGTATTATTTACGTAGTCCTAGTCGTGCAATTAATAATTTATAACGTTCTACATCTTTTCTTTTCAGATAATCCAGTAATTTACGTCGCTGATTAACCATTCTTAATAGTCCACGACGAGAATGGTTATCTTTTTTATGCGCTGCAAAATGCGGTGTTAAATGAACGATATGGGCGGTCAACAAAGCAACTTGTACTTCGGGTGAACCTGTATCTGTCTCTGATAAACGATATTCTTCAACAACTGCTTTTTTTTGTTCTGCTGTAAATGGCATTTTAATCCCTATGATTATTATAATGAGCATTCGCTCTGGTGGTTAATATGTTTCCACGATAGGGTGTAGAAACATGAAAATTGTTTAATTTAGTTTGAATAGTTTTCTGGGTTGTATCTTAGCATCCATTAACATTTCCCCCAAGCCTAAAAATTGTTCTTCTCGATATAAGCGACACATGCCAGCTTCATCATTTCCATCTGGAGTTGATATTCTCTGTCCTTGTTGTATCAAATCAGCTTCTATTTGAGAAACCAGTACTGCAGGCAGGTTCTGCAAAGGTTTATCAACCGCAATTAAAACGGATTGTAGTGCCTTATCTGAACCCAGTACTTGTAATTGTTCAATGACTCGCGCATCCGCTAATGCAAACTGCCCAGCTTGTGTACGACGAAGCTCTTTAACCGTTGCACCACACCCTAAAACATGACCGATATCTTCTGCCAGCGTCCTGATATAGGTTCCCTTAGAACAGCGCACATCTAAAGTCAGTAAGTCATTTGTGAAATCAAGGCATTCGATAGCATAAATAGTAATTTTACGTGCTTTACGCTCAACAGTAATCCCTTCTCGCGCTAACTCATAGAGTTTTTTCCCATTATGCTTTAAGGCTGAATACATCGGAGGAACCTGCTCGATCTCTCCGACAAACTGTTCCAGACAAGTTGCTAAATCAGCATCGCTAATGCCAGAAACCTCTTTTTTCTCTAATACAGTGCCCTCAATATCACCTGTATCTGTCATCACTCCCAGTTGAATCACCGTTTGATAGCGCTTATCATCTTCCAGCATATAGGCTGAGACTTTAGTCGCTTCGCCTAAGCAAATAGGCAATAAACCAGTTGCTAACGGGTCTAGGCTCCCAGTATGGCCAGCTTTATTAGCATTATATAGACGCTTGACTTCTTGCAGAGCTTTATTGGAGCTGATACCCTGACGTTTATCTAAAAGCACAATACCGTGTATATCAATCCCTTTTTTGCGTCTTGCCATGCCTTATTGATCACCTTTTTCAGATCCAGAATTGTTATTTGTTTCCGATAATAATTCGGAGACACGCATACCTGTTTCAAATGAATTATCATAATAAAATTTTATATAAGGCACACTTCTGAGCCGCATTCGATGCCCCATTTCAGAACGAATATAAGGTGCGGCATCATTTAACCATTTGATGTTATCGTTCTGACCCTGTTCATCGGCACCTAAGGCGGTAATATAGATTTTTGCCGTCGCGAGGTCTTTGCTTAACTCGACCTCGTTCACTGTAATAAATCCGATGCGTGGATCTTTAATACCCAGCTGCAAAATAATCGCTATTTCCTTTTGCATTTGAGAAGCCACACGTGCACTACGCTTAAACTCTCTAGCCATTATAGTTCACGCTGAACTTCAAAACGTTCAAAGACCTCTATCTGGTCACCTACCTTGACATCGTTATAATTTTTCACACCGATACCACATTCCATACCCATTTTAACTTCCATTGCGTCATCTTTATAGCGACGTAATGATTCGAGTTGTCCTTCATAGATCACTACATTATCGCGTAAAACACGAATTGGTAAATTACGTTTTACACTCCCATCAATTACCATACAACCTGCAATCGAACCAAATTTTGGTGAGCGAAAAACATCACGCACCTCTGCAAGGCCCACAATTTTCTCTTTAATTTCAGGCGATAACATGCCACTGAGTGATTTTTTAACTTCATCAATCGCATCATAAATGACACTGTAATAATGCAAATCAATGCCTTTTTCAGCAATTAATTTTCTAGCTGTCGCATCGGCACGAACATTAAAACCCATCAAAATTGCGCCTGAAGCCAATGCCAGATTGGCATCTCCTTCATTAATCCCACCCACACCGCCATAAACCACTTTAACAGACACTTCATCTGTTGATAGTTTATTCAGTGATTCACGTAAAGCCTCTAGACTACCCTGCACATCCGTTTTAATAATAATATTCAAATTGGATGTCTCGCCCGCTGCCATTTTAGAAAAGACTTCTTCTAGTTTGGATGCTTGCTGAGCAGCATTATGTCTTAACTTGGTCTTATCTTCTCTATGCTCTGCAAGGTCTCTTGCCGCACGTTCGTTGGTCACAACAACAAAGTCATCCCCTGCATTCGGTGTACCCGATAAGCCCAAAATTTCAACTGGCGAAGAAGGCCCTGCCTGTTCCAATTTTGTGCCATTTTCATTAAACATGGCCCGAACTCGACCATACTCATGCCCACAGAGAACAACCTGGCCTTGCTCCAGCGTCCCTTTTTGTACCATGATAGTGGCAACAGCACCACGACCTTTATCTAATCTGGATTCAATAACCAGGCCCGATGCTTTACCTTCGCTAGGCGCTTTAAGCTCTAAAATTTCAGCCTGTAAAATTAGCGACTCTATGAGTTCATTAACACCTTCACCTGTTTTAGCAGATACTTTAAGAAATTGTACATCGCCGCCCCACTCTTCGGGAACCACCTCAATAGCTGATAGTTCCTGCATCACTTTATCCGGATTCGCTTCGGGTTTATCAATTTTATTAATTGCGATAATCATCGGCACACCCGCTGCACGAGCATGCTCTACTGCCTCTTTAGTCTGTGGCATAACACCGTCATCAGCTGCAACGACCACAATAACGACATCAGTCACGTCGGCTCCACGCGCACGCATCGCAGTAAATGCAGCATGTCCAGGTGTATCCAGAAAGGTCACCGCGCCATGGTCTGTTTTTACCTGATAGGCTCCAATATGCTGGGTAATTCCCCCCGCCTCTCCTGCAGCAACACGGGTCTCACGAATATAATCCAGTAAAGACGTTTTACCGTGATCAACATGCCCCATAATAGTCACAATAGGCGCACGAGAGAACTCCTCACGATCATCTGTTTCAGTATGCTCTGCAAGCATATCTGATTCATGATCTTCTTCACTGGTCATGATAGGTTTATGCCCCATTTCTTCAACCAGAATAACCGCCGTTTCCTGATCAATACTCTGGTTGATAGTAGACATAATACCCAGCTTCATTAGATGCTTGATAACTTCTGCCGCTTTAACACTCATTTGCTGGGCTAACTCAGAAACAACAATATTTTCAGGGATGCTAACCTCTTTTGCGGTCACTTCTGTCGGCATTTCAAAAGCATGTTTAGCGTCAGAAACAAACTGCTCTTCCTTTCTGCCGCGTCCTTTTTTACGTCCTTTTTTTCCATAAGCCGACTTGCCACCACCGGCAGGTTTATCTGCTCGTCTGTGCACAGTAGGCTGCTTAACAGCCCCTTTAGCACTTGGTCTAGCACCTGCTGCACCAGCAGGGCTTCTTGCTCCTGCAGGCTTCCTCGCTCCACCCGCTTTTCTTTCAGCTGCTGCTTTTTTTGCAGCGGCTTGCTTTCTGACTTTTTCAGCGTTACGCTCAACAGATTGCTCCAGTCTTTTAGCTTTTTCAGCAATCAGACGCTCAGCTTCTGTTTCTTTTGCTTTCTTTTCTACGAGTGCACGCGCCTCATCTTCCTGTTGCCTCTGTGCTGCTTGTTGCGCTTCCATCTCAGCCTTTTCTCTAGCAGCTTTATCTCTATGCAGTTGCTCTTCGGCAGCTTGTTTTTCGGCACGAGCAGCTAAATCCTTTTTAACCTTTTCCAATTCTTCCCGCTCTTGGTCTGAAATAGCATCTTCTCGCTTAATATATGTTTTCTTCTTATTAACCTGGATGTTAATCGTTTTGGTATCTTTTCCAGGCGCAGTCCCTTGTTTAAGCGAAGTCACTGTACGCCGTTTTAAAATAACCTTTTTAGCACCCGTTGCCTCACTACCTTCATCCTTACCATGGCGTTTGCGCAAATGTGCTAATAATTTTATTTTTTCATCTTCATCAACGACATCACCCGCTGCATGAGCTGAAATGCCTGCCTCTTTCATTTGCTCTAATAACCGCTCCAGAGGAATGCCCACAACACCCGCTAATTCTTGTACTGTTTTATCACTCATTTTTCACCCTCGCCATTATCATTTGCAAACCAAGGTTCGCGTGCCTTCATAATTAATTTAGCTGCTATTTCTTCATCTATCCCCGAGAAATCAAGCAAGTCATCTATCGCCTGGTCAGCCAGGTCATCCATGGTTATAATGCCTTTGCTCGCCAACTCAAAAGCCAATTCCTTATTCATACCCTCCATACTTAATAAATCATCAGCTGGCTCTGCTGTTTCAATCTCTTCTTCAGAAGCAATGGCACTAATCAAGAGCATATCCTTTGCACGTGAACGTAACGTTTCTACTAATTCTTTATCAAAACCTTCAATTTCCAACATTTCACTACTTGGAACATAGGCAATTTCTTCTACTGAGTTAAAACCAACCTCGACTAAAACGGTGGCAATATCCTGATCAACATTCAGTTGCTCTACAAAGACCTGTACCAACTTACCCAACTCTTCCTCAGTATCTTTATTGACTTCATCTGCATCTCGAACGTTTAGCTCCCACCCTGTCAGTTCAGATGCCAGGCGTACATTTTGACCACCACGGCCTATGGCCTGTGACAAGCTGTCAGACGAAACGGCTACATCCATAGTATGCTTATCTTCATCGACTACAATTGATTCGATTTCTGCAGGCGCCATTGCATTAATGACGAACTGTGCATCATTATCATTCCATAATATGACATCAATTCGCTCGCCATTGAGTTCATTTGAAATCGTTTGCACTCTAGAGCCACGCATCCCCACACAGGCACCGACAGGATCTATACGAAGATCATTACTCTTGACCGCTACTTTTGCTCTAGAACCAGGGTCGCGTGCAGCACCGAGCACATCAATAATACCTTCACCTACTTCAGGTACTTCTAGCCTAAACAAAGCCAGTAATAATTCTGAAGCACTCCGGCTGACAAACAATTGCGGCCCTCGTGCTTCAGTTCTAACTTCTTTCAAGTACCCACGAATACGGTCACCGACCCGAACAGTTTCTCTAGGGATCATTTCTTCACGCGGTATAAAAGCGTCAGCATTGCCGCCTAAGTCAATATAGACATTGCCTTTTTCAATGCGCTTGATCACCCCCGTGACTAATTCACCTACCTTATCGATATAAGCATCAGCTACCTTTTTACGCTCAGCTTCGCGTACTTTGTGAATAATCACCTGCTTGGCTGCCTGCGCAGAAATACGTCCAAATTCGACTGATTCTATTTCATCTTCAACAAAATCATCTACTTCACACTCAGGCTCATCAATTTGAGCAACTTGTAATGAAATCTGTGTCGTTGGGTACTCAATGCCCCCTGTAAATTCATCACTTTCTTCAATTACTTGCCAGCGTCTATAAGTTGTGTACTGCCCGGTAATACGATCAATTTCAACACGTGCTTTAATAGGAAACTCATAGCGTGCTAATGTAGCGCTTTCTAGTGCTGCTTCAATTGCCTGAAAAATAACTTCTTTTTCAATATCTTTTTCATTAGAAAAAACATCGACAACTAATAAAATATCTTTATTGGCCACCTTGACCTCCTTAAATTGAATAGTCTGGTTCAAGCCGTGCTTTAGACATCGCTTGAAATGGGACTTTATAAACCTGACCATCCTGTTGAAGATAAACATTGTTATCTTCAACCTTTTCGATCAATCCTGTCATTTTTCGTCTACCTTCAACTGGCTTAAATAAGCTAACCTGCACAGTATGTCCAATAAATTGTTCAAATTGTTGTATCTTAAATAATGGCCTATCCATGCCGGGCGATGAAACTTCCAGATTATATTCACCAGAAATGGGATCTTCAACGTCCAGCACACCACTTACTTGATGACTTACTTTAGTGCAATCTTCCATCCCCACCCCCTGATCACTATCAATAAAAACACGCAAAAACCCATGCTTTGGATGTGAATTATATTCAATTCCTACGCATTCATAACCTAAGCCTTCTACGACCGGCTCTATTAATACATGCAAATGCTCAGGTGCCTGCTTCATTACGCCTCACTTTCTAATAAACATAAAAAAAGAGGCTAAAGCCCCTTCCGTAAACTACCAAAATTTCTATTTCTAGCGCCTAGAAACAGAAAAACCCCAAAAAGGGGTCTTTAAAACCTAGCATTGAAATTAAGTTAGAATCTGCTAATAATTCATATTTCTAACCAAAAAAAATCAAGCAATGCCGAACAAACTATAAGCGGAATTATACATACAAATAGTAAGCATTGCAAGTGGAATCAACATACTGAATAATCATAAGGTATAGTAACATTAAAGACTGTAACCACTTCTTGTTCTCCAATTTTTTCAATTCAAGATTAAGTAGCAACAATAAATTCTCTTGCCTTTGATAGAGCTTAGGTAACTCGCAACAAATAACCCACCCATCTTGCTAGTCTTTTTGTTCGTCTTCTGCGTTGTAGAAACAGTTTCGTCGCCAGCTATGCGCCTATTTCTACTAATGGAAGACAAACAAAAATCCTGCGCAATATGGGTAGTTTATTGATTGCGCCTTACCTTAGGGAGTTGGAAATACATAATCGTCCAAACACACACATATTAACGATGTAGATACTCTCTTAAAACGCAAGTGTTAAATTGGAAAATATCAACCAAATTTAAAGGATCGCATGACGAAATCCGCACTATCAATTTAGACTTATCCCGTTACGACTTGATTGCGACACGATTTCATCGTACGAATAAGCCACCTCAAAAGCGGCATTGCAACCCGTAACGAACGCTATAATAAAATTATTAAGGAAATCAGGCGCGCCATGCTACTTCGTGAAATTCAGGGACTCCTGTCACCTTCATT
>CAYZUM010000076.1:0-11810 GCA_964481455.1 uncultured Methylomonas sp.
AATCAAAAATAGATAATAAAATCAACATACTACAAAAACTGGAACATCGAGTATCTACTATTTTATGGCTTGTCTAAAATTATTCAAAAATTGCATGCGTTTCTTTTGAGCATTGACTAACATCTTTAGCCGTTAATAGGCATAGTGTGTAAGGTGGAATAGCGTTAGCGTTTTCCACCTTTGGTAAGGCCACCAAAAAATGCCGGAAAACGCTAGCGCTATTCCAGCCTACGATAGAGGCGGTGATACGACAGACAGGAACGGATAATTATTTTTTCCATATCCCTAAGGCGCAATCAATACACTACCTAAAATGATTAAGAATAGGCTAAAATTGTAACAAACTCTGCTTACCGAAACCTCTCACAGCAGAGCTTGGGAAAACAAGTGGTGCTATCCATTTTCATTTTAGTGGGTAAGTTGTTATTTGCGAGTGACGCAAC
Source organism: uncultured Methylomonas sp. (assembly GCA_964481455.1). GTDB lineage: Bacteria > Pseudomonadota > Gammaproteobacteria > Methylococcales > Methylomonadaceae > Methyloprofundus. The sequence continues at coordinate 444 of CAYZUM010000076.1, forward strand.
ATTAGATTGTGATAAAATTTCTCTTCCATAACAGTCTGAATGAGCGATATAACTGCATAGTCTTTTAGTTAAAAAATTTTCAACTATTTAGCTTGTCACATATTGCTATTCGGAAGCGGGTGTTTTAGCCCCGCATAGGACCCAATGAGAATAAGAAGCGTGCATGAAATAATATGAGCAAAGTAGGATGGGCAAAGGTCTTTTTCGTGCCCATCTTTATAGATGTACAGCCATTAATCTGTCTGGTATAGCTTGATGGGCACGCTGTCGCTTTGCCCATCCTACAGGTTTGTAACTTGCTCAAGTTATTTCGTGCTCATTCCTAAGGTACTCGCTTTCAAGTACTAAAATATTAACGACTGAGAGTCTATAAAAATAAACAATTTAGTAAATGCACGCATTTTATGGCTACCAACTTAAGACGGGACAGTTTCCATAGCTTTTTTACTGAAATAATGCGTAGAAAGCCAGTATAGCGTAGAGTCTCTCCAGAAGCTTATTTTACTGGTGTCCCGTCTTAAGTTGGCAGCCCATTTTATAACTATTTAAGCTCCGTATTTAAGACAAAAACTGGACTTTCATTGGTTAGCTGATTATCATTTCATCTTAAGTACTGTTTAGTATATTAATAAATACTTACTCTGGTTGTTCCCTAAGTTTTTAATGGAATAACCTCATTAAATTAACCCATAATAACAATAAAAGTCTCTGTGAATAATACCTATAAAGCGTCTCCTGGCTCACCTTACCCCGTTGGCTCACGTCTCAAGACTAATGGCGTAAATTTTTCTATTTTTAGCCGCCACGCAACAGAAGTAGAGCTGTTATTATTTGAAAGATCTGACAGTCAGGAACCCTTTCAAATTATTGCTCTGCATACAGAATTTAATAAAACATTTTATTCCTGGCATGTTTATCTACATGACTTACCTGCTGGCACTTGGTACACATGGCGTATGGATGGACCTAATGATACAGAGCACAGTGGATTGCGCTTTGATAAAGAAAAACACTTGCTTGACCCCACTGCCAGAGTAGTCAGTGACAAGCTATGGCAGCGTAACAAGGCCTGTGTCTCCGGCGATAACGGCCATACCGCTATGCGTAGCCTAGTTGTTGATGGTAGCTACGACTGGGAAGGTGATAAGCCATTTTCATTTAAAAGTGAAAATGCCATCATCTATGAGTTACATGTAGGAGGGTTCACACGACATAATTTATCTGGAGTCAGTAATCCGGGTACTTTTGCAGGACTTATTGAAAAAATACCTTATCTTAAGAAGCTGGGCATTACTCATGTTGAGCTATTACCCATCATGGCCTTTGATGAACAGGACGTACCCAGAGGCACTGCTAGTCTTGGACTGAAAAATTATTGGGGCTATAGCACGCACAGCTTTTTCAGCCCTCACCCAGGTTATTGTGTCACACCAGAGGACGGTACACATATTTCAGAATTCCGCGACTTAGTCAAAGCTCTCCATAAAGCAGAAATCGGCATTATTATGGATGTGGTGTTTAATCACACTTCTGAAGCCGGTGTGGATGGACCTGTCATCAATTTTAGAGGCATAGGCAGTAGTATTTTTTATCACCTTGATGCCCATGATAAAAGCAAATTTCGAGATTACACAGGTTGTGGTAATACGGTTAACGCCAACCACCCTGTCGTCGCTAACTTTATTATTAGTTGTCTGGAATACTGGGTTCGGGAAATGCATGTGGATGGTTTCCGCTTTGACTTAGCGAGTGCAATGGCACGCGGAGAGAACGGCGAGGTTCTTCAGGATCCTCCCGTTTTATGGGGCATTGAGCTTTCGGAACAATTAGCTAAATCTAAACTGATTGCTGAAGCATGGGATGCTGCCGGGCTTTATCAAGTGGGCAGTTTTCCTGGCTACCGCTGGGGCGAGTGGAATGGTAAATACCGAGATAGTGTGCGCCGATTTCTCCGCGGTGATAGAGGCATTATTGCAGAATTAGCGACCCGGCTTTGTGCGAGTAGTGATTTGTACCAACATCAGGGACGCTTGCCCATTAATAGCATTAACTTTGTGACCTGTCATGATGGCTTCACACTGTATGATATGGTCAGCTATAATCACAAGCATAATCTCGCAAATGGTGAAGATAACCGCGATGGTTGCAACCATGACATGAGCTATAACTGTGGTGTTGAAGGTGAAACAAATGACCCTGAAATAATAGCATTACGCCATAAACAGGTTAAAAATAGTTTTGCAATTTTATTACTCAGCCAGGGCGTACCTATGCTGTTGGCTGGTGACGAAGTCCTTAATACCCAGCAAGGTAATAATAATGGCTACTGCCAAGATAATGAACTGACCTGGTTCAACTGGGGACTAACCGAAAAAAATGCGGATATGCTACATTTTGCACAGCAAATGATTGCACTGCGTAAACGCCATAAATCTCTGATGCGCCGCCATTTTTTAACGGGTAAAAAGCTAGGAGAACGCCCTATTCCAGATATTAGGTGGCATGGAATCGAACTAGACAAGCCTCAGTGGCAAGACCCTGAAGGGCAGGTTCTTGCATTTACACTAGCGGCAGTAGTGGCTAATAAAGAGGCTGATTTACATGTTATTCTTAACATGTCTGATACAGAATTAATCATGGAATTACCCGTGGTTCAGGAGCAGAAATGGCATTTAGCGATTGATACCGCACTACCCTCCCCTCTTGATACAGTTTCTCCCGAGAAGCAAATCCCGATAAAAGGTTTTTGCTACCCCGTGCAGGCTAGATCAGTCGTTGTCTTTGAAGGCTAATATACTTAACACACAATAAAGGAACTTACACACTTCTATAGACTCTCAGAATTATAATTTCTCGGATACCATCCCTTTAAGGGATGGTATCCGTAATCCACATGGAAATCATTTATCTGAGACACTATAGATCAGGATTTAATGAAATCCTCAGCGATTTATATGGCAGTCAAAAACTTATCGCAGGATGTGCTGAGGTATACAGCGCATCCTGATACTGACAATAACTATTTGGCTATACTTCACAGTTTAATATAAAGCATTACGACACAATATTTTGCAAATCACTGGTGTACCGAGGTAAAAAACTATGGCTTCATTATTACAATTTTACAATTCACTTTTTCCAAATGCGCAAAAAAGAGCAGGGTTATCTGCATCACAGTTAATGAACTTTGACGAGGCAGGCAAACAGGATGCACTCGAAGCAGTCGATATATTAATTAAATATAAATCTACTGTGCATGAGTTCACAGATGAAATTATTGAATTTTGGGCTTTACCTAGAACTCGATGTTCCAGTTTTCAGCTATATCTGAGCTTGAAGGCACCTAGATTTTGTTGTAATAAAAGTTAGTGCATTGATTTTAAAGGTAAACTTAATTTTATCGAAATCAAAAATAGATAATAAAATCAACATACTACAAAAACTGGAACATCGAGTAGAAGGATAATGGAACGCTATCATTTTGAAGACGCTGAACAACTTAATGAATGGTTAGATGGCATATCATCATAGAGATTCCTGAAGAAGATCAAGAATTATCAGAAAATAACTCAGAAATGGGAATACAATAACGTGTGCATTTAACGCGGTTTTTTTGTTCGTCTTCGAGGCGCGTAAATAGGCGCATAGCAGGCTACGTAACTCTTTACGCAACAAAAAAGACGGACAAAAAAACACAAAAATGTGCACGTTATAAAATTCCTATTCCTCAATACCACCGCTAGCCCATTATTGACTAGCGGCGATATTAAGAATATAAAGTCATTCTAGGAGGCTGTCCAAGAATGAAACTCAATAAATACAATAGCTTAAATTGACTTCTAAGTACCTAAAAAATTATCAAGAATGGGTGTTATTTGTAAGTATCTGAAATTAAATGGCTTATTTCCCTCCTTCTAAAATAATAATTTTTCATTTTTATTCTAAGTGATTGAATTAAAATGAATTGTTTTCTTGGACAGCCTTCTAGGCTTTTTACGACACTAATAGCATATTATCCAATGCAACTTTGGCCAATACCGATTCTTCTTCAGCGACTGAAATTTGGTTCACCACATTCCCGGCAAGTAAATTCTCAAGAATCCAGGCCAAATGCTGTGGGTCTGTACGAAACATTGTAGAACACATGCTTAAAACAGGTGACATAAAGTGTACATTTTTTCCTTGCGCTTTACATTCATTATGCAAGCGATTCACTAAATTCAGCTCTGTTGCAACTAACCAGCGTGTGTTTGGCTCTGCTTCACGTACAATTTTCAAAATCGTTTCTGTTGAGCCGATATAATCCGCTTTCTGACAAACTTCGAAACACGCTTCCGGGTGAGCAATCACTTTTGTCTCTGGATAGCGCTGTAGAAAATCATCAATTTGCTCTGGCTGAAAGACTTGATGAACTGAACAATAACCACCCCAGAGTATCATTTTGGCCTGACGGATTTGTTCTGCTCTTAATCCTCCCATAGGTTTGGAAAAATCCCATACCACCATTTCCTCTAATGGGATACCCATTTGAAAAGCAGTCGTACGTCCTAGGTGCTGATCAGGGAAAAATAAGACTTTTTCCCGTTTTTCAAAACTCCATTGCAGAATTTTTTGGGCATTCGATGAAGTACAAACTATGCCTTCATGCTGACCACAAAAAGCTTTTAAATTAGCGGCTGAATTAATATAAGTGACTGGTGTCACCTCATTTTCAACATCAATGACCTGCGATAACTCATCCCAGCAACGCTGTACATTGGTTTTATTGGCCATATCGGCCATTGAACAGCCCGCCGCTAGATCAGGGAGTATAGAAATCTGCTCTGGCCGCGACATAATATCAGCCACTTCAGCCATAAAATGCACACCACAAAAAACAATATATTCCGCATCCGATTCTGCGGCTTCTCTGGATAGCTTTAGTGAATCACCCGAAATATCCGAGTGCTGAAAGACCTCATCACGTTGATAATGATGCCCTAAAATAATACAACGCTTTCCTAGTGTTGCTTTTGCTTGCTGAATTTTATTTGCGCATTCTTCATCTGAAAGTAATGCATAGTCTTGAATTGGCAATGTAGCCATAATGAACCTCAACTAACAGCGCAGGCGTAAAAACTTTGAGCTTTTCCGAAGTCAGCAATAGCTATAGCTATTGCATTCCTGCTAAAGTGTAAACTGAAAAAATAAATGATACCAGCTTAAAAATGGATAACTGTAGGATGGACATAGTGCTTGCGTGTTCATATTATGACACCACCAAGCCTTAACAACCTCGTATAGGTTGATGAGCACACTGTCGCTTTGCCCATCCCAGAAAGTCATGCATTTAGGAATGTGACAATATAACTCGTGCATTTGGCTTGTCTTTTTGTCCGTATTCTTTGTTGCGGAAACAGTTACGTAGCTAGCTATGCGCCTGTTTCCACGCCTCGAATACAAACAAAAATCCTGCGTCAAATGCACACGTTATTTTATTCCCATTTATTTAGTTATTTCAAGTATATTCCTTATTTTATGCTTCCTTTTTAACAGCAGGCTTATGCAATTTAATGTTTAATTCCTTTAATTGCTGTTCGTTAATCATTGCTGGTGCATCAACTAATGGACATGCTGCTGATTGTGTTTTAGGAAAGGCAATCACTTCGCGGATCGAACTTGATCCCGTCATTAGCATCACCAATCGATCTAGACCAAAAGCCATACCACCATGCGGAGGACAACCATATTTTAGGGCTTCCAGTAAGAAGCCAAATTTATCATTCGCCTCTTGTTCGCCAATCCCTAAAATGTCTAATACTGTCGACTGCATCGCTGTTTTATTGATACGAATCGAGCCACCACCCAGCTCAGTCCCATTCAGTACCAGATCATAAGCACGTGAAAGCGCTGTGCCCGGATTTTCTTTTAATTCTTCAATTGAACAACTCGGCGCAGTAAAGGGGTGATGAATTGCATTCCAGCGCTTGCCTTTATCATCCCAGTCAAACATTGGAAAATCGACAACCCAAAGAGGTCTCCACTCACCTTCCAACAAGTCTAAATCAATCCCTAACTTGACACGTAGTGCCCCCATTGCCTCATTGACAACCGTTGCTTTATCCGCACCAAAAAATATCAAATCACCTGTTTGTGCCTCTGTTTTATTTAAAACAGCTTCCCATACTTCAGCTGGTGCAAATTTAACAATAGGGGATTGTAACCCTTCAAGTCCAGCATCACGATCATTGACTTTAATGTACGCTAAACCTCGTGCCCCATAAATACTCACATATTTTGTATAAACATCTATCTCTTTACGGCTTAGTTTAGCCCCACCTGGAATACGTAAAGCAACAACACGCCCTTTGGAATCGTTCGCTGGCCCCGAAAAAACTTTAAACTCAACCTCTTTCATTTCCTCAGCAATATCGACCAACTCTAGAGGAATACGCAAGTCCGGCTTATCAGAGCCAAAACGTGACATGGCTTCCTGGTAAGTCATATGCGGAAATTGCTTGTCTAAATTGACGCCAATGATATCTTTAAACAACTGTCGTATCATGTTTTCCATGACTGTCATAATTTCGTCTTCATTCATAAAAGACGTCTCTATGTCCAGCTGAGTAAATTCTGGCTGTCTATCCGCACGTAAGTCTTCATCACGAAAGCAACGCACAACCTGATAATATTTATCCATGCCAGCCATCATTAACAACTGTTTATACAATTGTGGTGACTGCGGCAGTGCAAAAAAAGAATTTGGGTGGGTACGACTAGGAACCACATAATCGCGCGCGCCTTCAGGCGTTGCCTTGGTTAAAATAGGCGTTTCCATTTCAAAGAAATCCTGGTCATCCAGAAAATGACGTAAGTGACGCGTTACATCACGACGTACTTTCATTTTTTCCAGCATCGCGGTTTTACGTAAATCTATGTATCGATAACGCAAGCGCATTTCTTCGTTTACTTCAATATCGCTTTCAATAGGAAATGGTGGCGTTTCTGATTCGTTCAAAACTTCAATATGACTCACTAGAACTTCAATTTCTCCGGTGGCCATATTAGGATTAACAGTTCCTTCTAAGCGGTCTCTAACAATCCCTTCGACACGTAAAACATATTCACTACGTACGCTTTCAGCAATAGCAAATGTATCTGTCGTTTCAGGGTTAAAAACGACTTGAACTAGTCCTTCGCGATCTCTTAAATCAATAAAAATCACCCCCCCGTGATCGCGCCTTTTATGTACCCAGCCACACAGTTCAACCGCTTCATCTAAGTTATCTTTGTTTAATTCTCCGCACTTATGGGTACGCATATATACTCTCTGTTTTAATAAATTTTTATATTGACCTTGTAGAATCGTTTAGCCGAAACCACGAATAGCTTATTCTAATGATGAATGCCCATAGGAATGGGAATCAAATAACTTGCATAGACGTAGGATGAACAAAGGCCTTTTTCGTGCCCATCATTACTATCCTTAATTCCTAATTCTCTTAAAATGACTTGATGGAATTGCTATTGATTTTCCATATGCCTAGTTATTTCACCTATGTCACTTAGTGGCTACTGTAGAAACCGCTACCACATTACTTTTGTGCGGCTACTGCAGGAGCAGGAGCCGATTTTTCACCAGCAACATTTTTCTTATTACCGCTTTTAAAGTCAGTTTCATACCACCCCCCACCTTTTAACCTAAACCCCGCTGCCGATATTTTTTTCTTTAGCTCAGGCTCATTACAGGCTGGGCAATCTACAAGTGGCTCTGCGCTCATTTTTTGCAGGGCTTCATGCTCATTACCACAGGCTTGGCATTGGTATTCATAAATTGGCATTTGCTACTCCGAAAGAGGAAAATAACTAGGAATATGGAGACTAACTTGCTTTTTTTCAATAAGCAAATCAAAATTAACCCATTATTCTAAATAATAAGCACAAAGACAAGCAAGAAACAACAGCGTGAATAGCTAAAATAAATTTACTTTAAGGCTCAACTTAATGCAACAAATAACCATGACACAACCCGATGACTGGCACTTGCATGTGCGTACCGGTAATATGCTAAAAACAGTCATTAACCATACCGCGAAGCAGTTTGCACGCGCTATCATCATGCCAAATTTACAGCCCCCAGTAACAAATGTTGCGCAGGCATTAAATTACCAGCAGGAAATTCTGCAGGCGACCTCTAATGATTACAATTTCACGCCTTTAATGGTGCTCTACCTGACGAACTCAACAACGGTTGAAGATGTTAAACAAGCGGCGGCCTCACCTGCTATTCATGCCTTTAAACTCTACCCCGCAGGCGCTACAACCAACTCTGATCAAGGCGTTACCAATCTAAATGCCGTTTTCCCTCTCTTTGCAGCAATGGAAAAGTATAAGCTACCTTTATTAATTCATGGTGAAGTGACTGAAGAAAGTGTTGATATATTTGACCGAGAGCGCATTTTTATAGAACAAAAGCTAAGCGTTATTCACCAGCACTTTCCAGAATTGCGTATCGTTCTTGAGCACGTGACCACCCAAGATGCGGTGGAGTTCGTGCAACAAGCATCAGATAATATTGCTGCCACGATTACCCCACAGCACCTACTGTATAACCGCAATGCAATATTAGTCGGTGGCATTAAACCACATTACTATTGTCTGCCGATACTTAAGCACGAAACGCATCGCCAGGCTCTAGTCAAAGCAGCGACGAGTGGAAGCATCAAATTCTTTTTAGGGACCGATAGTGCCCCCCACTTAACTCACCTAAAAGAAAATAGTTGCGGCTGTGCAGGCTGTTATTCAGCCTATGCTGCAATAGAATTATACGCCGAGGCTTTTGAACAGGTCGGGGCTCTTGATAAACTAGAGGGGTTTGCAAGTTTTTTTGGAGCTGATTTTTACCAGTTACCGCGCAATACACAGCAAATTACTTTGCTGAAAACTGACTGGCAGGTACCTGAACATTACGCTGTTACCAATAATACATTTGTAACGCCGTTAAAAGCAGGGGAAACCTTACATTGGAAACTGCAAAACTAAGCTGATCTGAAAGCTTAAAAAATGAAATCACTTTAGTCTGATCACCTACCCAATCTAAATAAATCATAAGTTTAAAGAGCGCATGAAAGATAGGAGAGGATCATACGACAAAACAGTAATGCGTAAAAAATGACTTAGACCACTTTTTAAGGCTAGGTTTTCAGGTTTGGACACGGAATAAAAGTGCGAATGAATTCGCACTGACAGATGCAGCGTTTATTGTGCCCATGCTAATTTTCCAAAGTGAAACATGTTGCTTGCCTACTCCTATATTTATTCCAACTCTTCATCCATATACAAAGACTCTTCCAAATCATCATCTTCAATGTCGTCAAAATCCAGCGGCGATGCTAAGCCATCTTTAATCAAATAATCCCGTCGCTGCAGATAGGCAGAACGAAAAAACACATACCTATCCAGAGCCGCTTCTGACGCCACGGCTTCGGCCCCTAAAAAGTCAGCCCGAACGTCAATAATTTCAACAGTCCGTAACCCAACTGCCCCCCAGGATACACCTGGGTTAGCAAAAAAGAAGGTATAGGTAAGCGGATGTAAAGCAATATCACCTACGTACCCTCCTACGCCTCTAACTGAACTTGGCCCTAGAAGTGGCATTACAAAATAAGGCCCTCTTGGAACCCCCCACACAGCAAGTGTTTGCGCAAAATCTTCTTCATGCTTGGGTAAGTCAATCATAGTTGCAACATCAATAAAACCAGCGATACCCGCCGTACTATTAACCACAAAGCGTGCTGCATCCATACTCCCTTGTTTTGGCTTTGCCTGCAAAAAATCATTAATGCTCACACCAATATCTTTCAAATTGGAAAAGAAGTTACTGATACCGACATCAACAAACTCAGGCGTCACCCATTGATAACCTTTTGCAACCGGCTTTAAAACAAATTTGTCGACTCCATCGTTAAATTCAAAAATACTTCGATTCGTTCCTTCCCAAGGGTCAGAAGGCTCTGGATGCACAACCGAAGCACAGGCTTGTACCAAACAAGTGACAGTTATCCCAAAAACTAAGCGAAATATTCTTATATTATTTAACATAATAAAATTACTTTATCCAAAATTACGACTTAAAAAGTTTATCCTTACAAAAACTTCGCGTAACATAGCATATTTTTACTCTGCATTTTAAAATTTAGTCCTATGGAAACAGTTGAGCATCCGTTAAACGAGCGTTTTAGAGGGTACCTTCCAGTCATTGTTGACATAGAAACAGCGGGGTTTGACGCTAAAAAACACCCTTTGCTAGAAATCGCTGCTGTCATCGTTGAATATAATGAAAATCAGGAGCTTATTACTAGCGAAAGTCATGCCGCACACATTATTCCTTTTGAAAATTCAGTTCTTGATCCCGCTGCTTTAAAATTTACGGGGATAGACCCGTACCACCCATTCCGCATGGCAATGACTGAAAGAGAGGCGTTAAGTAAATTATTCAAACCCATAAAACAGGCGATCAAACGTAATCAATGCACACGCGCCATTCTCGTTGGTCATAACCCCACTTTTGATATAACCTTTCTTAATGCTGCAATAGATCGCACAAGAATAAAGCGCAGTCCTTTTCATCCATTCAGTACTTTTGACACAGCAACACTGGGAGGCTTAATGTACAAGCAAACAGTATTAGCGAAAATTGGCAAAGAGGCTGGGATGGAATGGGATAATGAACAAGCTCACTCAGCACTTTATGACGCCAAACAAACTGCCAAAATCTTTTGCAAAATTGTAAATCGCTGGAAACAGCTGGAAACACTAGAAAAAAAACATCTGGTTTTAACCAACCTGCATCCATAGCCGAAAAACTGCTGGTTAAACTTATTTTTCACGCAACCACAACATGCAAAGAATAGAAATGGCTGCTTACATTTTTCGGTTTTTTATTTTTTTATTAAGGTGATTAATTCCCAATGCTGCCAGCACAACAAATGCCCCTGGAGTGACAATTGCAGCAGCAACAGATACAGAAAGTTTCAATTTTTGATGTCGACTGATATTAGTTTCGCTACTATTCTTTTCGATAGGATAACGAAGCGCCCCACATGCTTGACATAGCGGGTACTGTTTATCTTCTTTAGTACCACAAAAAGGACATTCAGGCATAGGTTACACCGTTAATGAATACCGCGGCACTCAATAATAACAGAAAAAATCCAAATATTCAAAATCAGGCATCCATCTTATGGAAAAATAAAACCAGCGTCATTAATAACCTTACATTTTCATAGTAATAAGGTAACTCGCAACACACACACACCCACGGCTTTCTCATAAAAACTTGGTATATTTTTTAATTTACATAACATAATGATATGTAAGGTTATTTAT
>CAYZUM010000077.1:0-11746 GCA_964481455.1 uncultured Methylomonas sp.
GGCGAACAAAAAGACACGTCAGAATGCACACGTTATTTGATTCCCATTCCTTAAGACTTGTCATGGGAATGATTGAAAGGGTGAACAATATAAATTAGATTCACTACCCCACTTTCTATTGTTACCCCGCAATTCATTTAACGTAACTTGCAGGGATTTTAAAAATGAAAATATCAAAAGAAACAAAGAGAATTGCTCAAATAGTCGCTTTAGTATTGGTCATAGTGGGAGTTATTTATATAAATTCCACTGCAACAATGACCATGGGTCATTTTACTGGTAATGGTAGATAGGCAAAAATATTACGGAATAACAAAGTGCACAGCTTGTGGGCATCTGTTACTGTTAAAACCACATTCACGACAAATAACAATCTCAGCAATATACCGCGCACACAATCAGGTCACTCGCACAATGTCGTTAATGAGCTAACGCCCATCATTCCCATTTATAGCCCTTCCCATGGCGTAAACAATCCCTCAACATCCACTCCAAATAAATCCAGCACTCGCCCAACGCCCTCATCAACCATCGCTGCAATGGAATTAGACTTATTATAAAAGGCGGGCATAGGTGGAAAAATAATCGCACCCATTTCAGTTACACTGGCCATATTACGGATATGTGCCAGATTTAACGGAGTTTCTCGCGGCATAATCACCACGCGCCGACGCTCTTTTAAGGCAACATCCGCCGAACGGGAAATGAGATTATCACCAAACCCATGCGCTATCGCTGCAAGTGTCTTCATTGAACAGGGCGCGACAACAACACCCTCGGTTTTAAAGGATCCACTGGCGATCGAAGAAGCTATATCATTGACACCATGCGTGACATCAGCCAAAGCATATAATTCACTACGCCCCATCTCTAATTCGTATTTTAAATTCACCAGACCCGCGCTAGAAATAACGAGATGTGATTCCCACTCATCTTGTTGCTGTAACACTTGCAACATTCTCACGCCATAAATTGCCCCGGTTGCCCCAGTCATTGAAATAACCAGGCGTTTTTTTTGCTCACTTATCACACTAACCTCATGACCATTTCATCAGTTGCAACCACCAGCGCATCAATCATTTCACCACCGTGTGCAATATGCCCCGCATGCTCTAAAACTCTATAGTCTGCATTAGGCAAGGCCTTGGATAAGCTATAGCCTGCCGCCATAGGACAAACCAGATCCTTACGTCCATGAATGATAATCGCAGGAATGTCTTGCAGACACTTGCAGTTTAATAATATCTGGTTTTCAGCGATAAAATAATGGTTCCGCGCAAAATTCAGCTCCATTTTAACTTGATCAACCATTTTCTGAGTAACATGTTCTGGCCCATCCTCATGCTGGTAGGCTTCCCCCACTGCAACCTGACTACTCCATTGTATCCAGGCTCGAGTAACCCGTCTTGTTGTTACCTCATCCTTACCCCATAAAGCCGTATATAAGTTTTCTATATTCTGGTCAGGCAAACTAGCTAATAAATTCTGATATTGTTCTGGATAAATCTGGCTAGCGCCTTCTCTGACAAACCAGTCTAAATCCTTCTGCCGTGCCAAAAAAACGCCCCGAATGATTAAACCAGACACAGCATCAGTAAACTGTTGCGCATAAAGCAGACCCAGAGCACTCCCCCAGGAACCCGTGAATAATATCCATTGCTGAATATGTAGCTGAATTCGAATACGCTCCATATCATCAATTAAGTCTTGCGTAGTATTATTCTCCAGCTCACCAAAGGGAAGTGACAAACCACACCCCCGTTGATCGAATAAAATAATATGGTAAACCTCAGGATCAAAAAAACAACGATGCCTAGGTCGAGTGCCTGAACAGGGGCCCCCATGTAAAAAAACGACCGGTATCCCATCTGGATTGCCCGACTGCTCCACATAAACAGAGTGCTGACTCTGTGTTTCAAGAAAAAAAGTATTGAACGGTTCAATCTCAGGGTAAAGCTGTTTCATTTTTCCTTATATCTCCTGTTATTTCATAATCATATTGCTTTTTGAAGTGGCTTTAGCCTAAACGAATCATTGTAAGCGGCCCCCTCAGTCGCTCTATCGCAACTATGAATCGCTAAAACTCCACACCCTGCGCAGCTTTGATACCCTGCCCATATGCATGTTTAATCTTGGTCATTTCTGTGACTGTATGTGCTACGTTGATAACCTCAACTGCGGCATTACGCCCCGTTAAGACCAGGTGCATCCAGGGTGGCTTTTCATCGGTGATAAAATCTGCAATTTCCTGTCCTGAAATCCAGTCATACCCACAACAATAATTTATTTCATCTAATAATACAAAATCATATTCCTCGGAAAGGATTTTTTCCTTACTAAATTTCCAGATCTCGCGACTGGTTTTAATATCCTGTTCTGGATTTTTGGTATCCCAGGTAAAACCATCCCCCAGGACATGCCACTCTATATTATCAAATTTTTCTGCCGCCTTGTGTTCACCCGTCTGCCATTTGCCTTTAATATACTGTATCACACAGACCTTCATACCCCAGCCTGCGGCACGGAATACCATACCAAAAGCACTAGAAGACTTGCCTTTACCCTCACCGGTATTGACTAAAACAATACCTTGCCGACGCTCTCTTTCTTTCATTTAACCCCCCCTAACCATTCGGCGATCACTGCAGGTGCACTGGCAAAATACCAATGCACATAGGATGCTCTTAAATTTTTATAGCGTATGCCTTTGTCTCCCCGATCTAGCTGAAAACAAGCCTGTACCAATTGTGCATGTTTTCTGATTGAATGGTGAAACTCATGTCCCCGGCCCCCTGAAGCCTCCTCTCGATACCCTAGAGATGCTAGTTTGCTTTGCATGATAGAGCGATAATGCAATATGTTCGCCATAGGCCATTGCATCCCTGCATGATCTATTAAAGACTCCCCTAATAACATCGCTCCCCCACATTCAGCTAAAACTGGCTTTCCGGCTTCTACAAACAACCGTAAAGATTGCCAGGTATGCGAAAGTGATAATTGCTCTGCAAAGAGCTCTGGATAACCTCCAGGTAACCAGAGTGCATCTGCATATTCGGGCACAATATCCCCAGCAATAGGGGAGAAAAATAATATCTCAGCACCCTGCTGTTGCAAAAAATCCAGATTAGCTGGATAAATAAAGCAACAGGCGGCATCTTTTGCCACTGCAATTTTCTTATGTTTCAATAAACCTGCTTTCATCGGTTTAAACTGGGGCAATTCAACTGCTGAAAAAAACTTAAGCAAATTATCCACTTCTATATGTAAAAATGGCAGAAAATCAGGGAGCTTAACTTCATCAGGTTGTACTAAGCCTAAGTGCCTTTCAGGCAATTCTGGCGCGCCTTTTTCCATCCAGGCGATTAAGGGGGGCTGCCTATTCTCATCTAAAACTTTACCTAACAATCCAGCATGATGCTGACTCCCGACATGATTAGCAATAATTCCGGCAATCGTTACTCCCATGTTTTGTGCATATAAGACAAAGCCATTGACCATAGGGACAATTGAGCCACTCATCCCTTTTGCATTAATCACTAGAAAAACAGATACCTTTAGTGTTTTAGCCAACTCTGCACTAGATCCACTACCACCAACGCCAGATCGCCCATCAAACAAGCCCATCACGCCTTCTATCAAGGCACAATCAGCATTCGCCGTCTGCTGCGCTATCAACTGTACAGAGTGTTCAGCACCTATCATCCGAGTATCGACATTATAGGATATTTTGCCAGTCACTGCCCGATGCCATAAGGGGTCTAAATAATCTGGCCCCGATTTAAAAGGCACCACGTTATGCTGATGAGCCTTTAAGTATTGCAATAAAGCCAGCATCACAGTGGTTTTTCCACAGCCTGATTGTGTGCCCGCTAGCAGTGCTAGTTTCATAGAAACCTATTTTAGGAAATTTAAAAGGAGCCATTATACTTCAGAGAAGCATATACTTCGCACAATCGTAGCCGTGCGAAGCTCGTAAGCTGGAATAGTGTAGCGTTTTCCGACATTGTCGAATATTCTGTGATTCTGGTTTATTGTTTGTGGTGGAAATCACTACGCTATTCCACTCTACATGCTACCTCTCTAAGCGTCTAAATATGACATACTCTATCACCGGCATAACTCAGGATCCCACGTTCGGGTTAAGTGCATATACATCGAAAACCTGAGTTTACTCTGCGTATGGTAAGAGCGGTCTTCAGTCGCAAAATAACACATCTATTTTTCGATTTCGCGACTGAAGACCGCTCCTACACCCGCATTACCTTCCTAACAATTATTAGCTAAGCAAGCTAATATATATCGTCCCCAAAAAAACAACCCAACACAATGCGAACAATCAATATCGTGAATGCTGACACATTAGAAATTTGCCAGCGCCCGACCCCAGAACCAAAGCGAGATGAAGTGCTTATTAAAGTGCATGCAGCTGGTCTTAATCGCCTCGACATTATGCAACGCAAAGGGCTTTACCCTCCCCCTGAAGGTGCTACGAATATTTTAGGCCTCGAAGTGGCAGGAACGGTAGCTGCCTTAGGCAACTCAAGTACACACTTGAATATCGGTGATAAGGTCTGCGCTTTAGTCACAGGGGGTGGATATGCAGAATACTGTGTTGCATCATCTCGCCTCTGTTTAGCGATTCCCGAAGGCTTTAGCTTTACGATGGCAGCAGCATTACCAGAAACATTTTTCACAGTCTGGAGCAACCTCTTTGACCGCGCTCATTTACAGGCAGATGAAATTTTATTAGTTCATGGCGGCTCTAGTGGCATAGGTACCACCGCGATTCAGTTAGCTAAAACCTTTGGTGCCAAAGTCATTATCACTGCGGGAAGTGATGAAAAATGCCAGTTTTGCAGGGATCTCGGCGCCGATTTAACCATTGATTACCATCTGCAGGATTTTGTCGAAGAAATACGCAATTATACAAATGGCAATGGAGTTAATATCATTCTGGATATGATCGGAGGAGATTATTTTGCGCGCAATATAAAATGCATGGCTTTTGATGCCCGCCTAATTCAGATTGCATTACAAAACGGCATCAAAGCTGACATAAATTTATTGCCGATTATGTTGAAGCGCCTAAGCATAACAGGCTCTACTTTACGTGTACGAGAAATAGAGTTCAAAGCAAAAATAGCTCGGCAATTAGAAAAAAATGTATGGCCTTTACTGGCACGAGGCAAAATAAAGCCTATTATCTATCAAACCTTTCCTTTAGCAGAAGCAGCAAAATCCCATGCACTAATGGAATCGAGCCAACATATTGGAAAAATTATTTTAACGGTCGAATAATGTCTTTTACTACACTTATTTCTGCAACTCGTAGGCTGGAATAGCGTAGCGTTTTCCGGCATTTGTCGAATATTCTGTGATTTTGGTTAAATGTTTGTGGTGGAAAACGCTACGCTATTCCACCCTACGAGCTACACCCCCTTTATAATGCATAATACTCGATGTTCCAGTTTTCAGCTATAACTGGGCTTGAAGGACCTCGTATTTTGTTGAAATAAAAGTTAAAGTATTGATCTTAAAGGAAAACATAATTTAATCGAAATTAAAAATAGATAATAAAATCAACGCACTACAAAAACTGGAACATCGAGTAATAGCCGAAATATCCATTAGCGGACTAAAGTCCGCTCTACCTATGAGTATTCATTAAATAATCAAACAAAGGATGCGTAATACACCAATGAGCATTGTCATTGTTTAAATGATGCTGGTAATGCCAGGGCAGATAGTTCTTTGCCCAGTCATGATTGCAATGCGCCTGGCGGTGTATAAAGTAGTCAGTAAATATGGAAAAATAAATGCCACTGGCATAGCCACTAAGCCTAGGGTGTTAAATCTTGATCTTAATAGACTCATTTCCATCATACACTTTTCGTGCTATCTGAAATGATATTTAGCTGGAAAACATTCTTGTAAATCATTTTATAATAATGAAAAAAAACACCGCAAGCAATGTAGAGCGGACTTTAGTCCGCATGTGCCGGCAAACTAAGTCGTCATGCGGACTAAAGTCCGCTCTACACGTCTTAGAAATGTAGGCAATTTATTGTGTGATAAATTTATAATAAATCAAGACAAATTTAACACCCTACACTAAGCCACCAGAAAAAAGGTAGGTTCAAAATCAAAATACCCGATAACACGAGTAATTCTTTGGCCTGACTATTCCACAAACAGGGCCATTTTTGATAACCCTCATCAAGCATTTTAAATTTCTTTGCAATGCTATGATGCTCATATAAATGATAAGCCCAGAAACTATCAGGATTCTGCCCCAAGCCATGCAATAGATAACGGTGAATTATCCATTCCCCGGCATTGGCCACCAGCAATCCCAGTATAAACTGAAAAGCCCAGATCATTATGGTCTTTTCACTCGTTAAAAGACATAGGGATGGTTAGCTTCAAAGCCATGCACTTTAGCTTTTGCCTTAAAAGAAGGAGGATCCCAACTTGCCGCTTCCTGCCCACTTAAATAGGCCGCTAACCACATAGTCTGATGACGAATAGGCAAAATATAAGCCTATAGCTTATGATCCGGTAGCTCAGCAACGTCCCCAAGAGCGAATATATTATCACCACTGGTTTGCAAATACTCATTGACCAATATTCCACGCTGAGTCGCAATACCTGCCTGCACAGCTAATTCGATTCTGGGTTTAAAACCACACGAAACAACCACTAGATCAAATTCAGATTGCCTATCCTGTGTAATAATGAGCGTTTTATTAGCCGTTTTTTCGATAACTTGAATAGCTTGTTTAAACTTAACCTCTATTGAGTGTGACTGCATGACAGCTAACAACTTAAGTGAATCTTCCTCCACTAGTTGCCGCTCCATTAATCTATCTCCGGCATGATACAAGCTGACTTTATTGCCAGAGACAGCTAAGTCTGAGCTTAATTCACAGCCGATTAAGCCACCGCCAATAATAGCCCATTCAGCTGGGCGTTTTTTTACCTCCACAACGCTGTTCAGTTTATGCCGTAACTCGACCAAATCATGCAGACTATTGAAGAGGTAAAAACTATCTCGATAAGGGAGAAAAGGTGGCGGTATAAAAGCCGCAGACCCTGTAGCGATAACCAAACGGTCATACGGCAAGGTTTCGCACTCCTTTCCTCCGTGTATATGAACCAGCTGTTCGTGTCTATCAATCTCTGTCACGGCCACGTTTTCTAATACCAGTATGTTTTGTTTACGCAAGTCATCAAACGACTTCAAAATAATAGACTGTTCAATATCGCTACGACTAACCCCCCGTGAAAGCATAGGCCGAGAATAGTAACCATAATTTTCTGATGTCAGTAGGATAATACTCTCTTGAGGAGATAGTGCACGAAATTTCTCAGCAAAGCTGACGCCTGCAATTCCCGAGCCGATAATGATAATATTCATATATGCCCCCTTTCCAGCCACTCAAATCAATACAATGTATTTTATAGCAACGATACCAAAATTTAGCGAGATAGCAAGTATACCTTATGATTTAATAGGTTTTACTGATAAACTACTCTAATAAAAAACTTCTTTAATAGTCTAATACCTTCGCCAAAAACAGAAGACACCATGAAGAAACTGAAGAAACTGAAGAAAAACAAATAGTTATCAATCTCTAAGCAACTGATTAAGACAACAGCATAACATGCTGATTAATAAAGACTTCATGAACTTTCTGTCCTTCATGGTAAATAATTTTTTAAATTTGGCGATGGTATTGATAATCAGGAGTGCATTAGCTAGCTATTGCTGTGTACGGAAAAAGCTAAAGCTTTTTTCGGCTACAAACTTAAGGCAGGACAATACACTCTTTGTAGGAGCGGTCTTCAGCCGCGAAATAGACAAATGCATTAATCTATTTCGCGACTGAAGCCCACTCCTACCAATTGCAATATGATGCTGTCCCTTCTTAAGGAATGTGACAATATAACTTGTGCATTTTTGTGTCTTTTTGTCCGTCTTCTTTGTTACGTAAACAGTTACGTAGCCAGCTATGTGCCTACTGACGCGTCTCGAAGACAAACAAAAATCCTGCGTCAAATGCACACGTTATTTTATTCCCGTTCCTAGGTTAGTAACCCTTTTTACGCCTGCATCATTTTGAATTTTAAAAAGTGTAAACTACTTTTAGGTGAAAAAATGAAAGCTGCCCAATAATAGCTCTCTATACCAAGTTCCTGTAGACTACACAGCCATTTATCCCTAAATCCTTATTACATTAAAGAGACAAGCAATGAGCTTTGCCGCCTTAAACCTATCCCCAAACATTCTTAAAGCCGTTGCCGATCAGGGTTACGAAACGCCCTCTCCAATACAGGCTCAAGCCATTCCGCCTATTTTAGAAGGTCGCGATGTCATGGCCGCTGCACAGACCGGGACTGGGAAAACGGCAGGATTTACCCTACCTTTATTAGAGCTGTTATCCAATGGCGAGCACGTTAACTCCAATCAGGTACGCGCACTTATTCTAACGCCAACGCGTGAGCTTGCTGCTCAAATTGAAGAAAGCATCACCCAATATGGTAAGCACCTACCCTTGCGCTCTACCGTCGTTTTTGGAGGAGTGAAAATAAACCCACAAATGATCCGTTTACGTAAAGGTGTGGATATATTAGTGGCGACACCAGGCCGCTTACTAGATCTACACAATCAAAATGCTGTTAAATTTTCACAATTAGAAATTCTGGTTTTAGATGAAGCCGATCGTATGCTGGACATGGGTTTTATCCATGATATCAAGAAAATACTCGCAAAATTACCTAAAAAACGCCAAAACCTACTATTTTCTGCGACATTTTCCAATGAAATTCGCCAATTAGCCAAAACTATCGTACATAACCCGGTTGAAATTTCAGTCAGCCCACGCAACACGACCGCCGAAACCGTTCAACAATGTATTTACCCAGTCGATAAGAAAAGAAAATCAGCGTTACTGACTCAATTAATTAAACAGCATCAATGGCAACAAGTACTTGTTTTCACCCGCACCAAGCGAGGAGCAAACCAGCTAACCCGCCATTTGGAAACAGAAGGCATTAATGCAGCAGCGATTCATGGCAATAAGAGCCAAGGGGCTCGCACAAAGGCTCTAACTGAATTTAAAAACGGTGCAATTCGTATACTGGTTGCAACCGATATTGCCGCACGAGGTCTGGATATAGACCAGTTACCACAAGTGGTTAATTTTGATTTACCGAATGTGCCTGAGGATTATATCCACCGTATTGGACGTACAGGTCGGGCTGGCGCAACAGGTCAGGCTGTTTCCCTAGTCAGTGCCGATGAATTTCAGCAGCTTGCTGATATTGAACGATTGATTAAATCTGTACTGACCCGTGAGATAGTCGATGGGTTTGACCCTGTTCACACTTTGCCTGCATCACGCCTGGATCGTAGGCCAATTAATCCCAAAAAACCCAAAAAGCCTAAAGTAGGTCATAGAGATGGCCAGCGTTCAGGGGCGAGTAAACAAGGAAATAACCCTAGGGGCAGGAATAATAAAGCACGCCCAAATTAGAACCCCCTTTTCTTTAAGAAGGGGAATGAAATAACATGAGCCTTGGCTATCCCGCCCACATATCTTGAGCTTCAAATATGCACTATAGTTTCTCAGGTAAATAAATTCCATGTGTATTACGGATAACATCCCTTTGAGGGATGGTATCCGGGAAGTTATTTTTCTGAAAGTCTATCGCTCTGTGTAGGTTGTGGGTGAGGCACGAACCCCAACATTTTACCGCTTGCTATATCACCGGAGCTGAGGTGTCATCATGTGTTAAACAACAGGGCTTTATATTGTGCTATCCCTTTGTTGGGGTTCGTGCCCCACCCACAACCTACACTTATCTTGTAATGACTTAAATAGTTTTAGATTTTAACTGGATAAGTTATTAAATCTCCATTCTCAGGTAACGGGTAATACATAAACTACCCAAAATGATATGGCTAGCCCCAAAGTGCCGTTACTACAACGCTTGGAAACGAGCGTTGCTTGCCATTTGGTGTTAATGGGGGCGTTATTAATTGCGAGTTACCTTAGACGCTTTCTTATTAACCATTTTCTCAGGCAACTGAATGAATCTAAAACAGCTCTTTTTTGCAAGCTCTCTTTTCTTATTGACAGCCTGTACAACACCCAAAAAATCAGGCGATAAAGATCAAGCAATTAAAAAGTGGGGAAGCCCCGAGGGTATTTCTCGACTAGAACAATCAAAATATAAAGTTGATTTCTTCAAACTGGCCAACCACTTTGAAAGCCAGCACAATAAAATATTTTGTGGCCCAACTTCCGCAGCCATTGTTCTGAATTCCTTAAGGGTGCGTAATGGTAAGCTGAAAATACCTGAAGATAAAACACTCTTAAACCAGCATGATTTAAAGTACCTCACAAGCAAAACATGGTCCCCTTTTTTTGAGCGCTATACACAAAATAACGTATTCCAGCATAGCCCTAAATCAAGAGAGTTAGTGCTGGGAGAAATAGTGCTTGATGAGCAAGGTGAAGTCATCATCAATCGTAAAGGCAATCCGAAAAAAGACAGAGGATTTCAACTACATCAATTAGGCGAGTTATTCAAAAATCACGGACTAAAGACACAAGTGCGTGTTGTCAATCAAGACCTTGATAGTGAGTTTATCAAAAAGGAGATAATAAAGAACTTAAGAACGGCTAATGATTATGTCATTGTGAATTATAAGCGTACTGTTTTAAATCAACTCGGAGGTGGACACATATCGCCACTGGGCGCTTATCACAAAGCATCTGATTCGTTTTTAATTATGGATGTAACACCCAATAAGGCAGATTGGATATGGGTGAAAGCGGCTTTATTATTGAGTGCTATGCGCACCTTTGACACGATGGAAAATCGTGGCTATTTACTAATCAGGGAAGAAATTGAATACGTTATTGATAGTGCTAGCTCCCCGTTAAACACTGTCGGCTGAAAAGATTGTAAATATTTGAGATAAAAAAAAGACCTCCAAGCCAGAGTGGCTATAGAAGCCTTATTTCACTAGGTTTATCTGTCCGAGAACAGATCTTAACCTCATGCGTTACTACCTAAACTAGTTTGTTTTCGGTTTGTATTCACATTACTGGCAATCGCAGCAGTTGCAAATAAAGCTGATGAGATAATGAATTCACCCGAAAAAAAGCCAAGTAATCCAACCATAAATACTGCACCAGTCAAAACATCTTTGTAGAAATTGTTCATAAGTAAATTCTCATATAATTAAAAAAATGGTTTTTTTTAAAACCACATGCAAATTATATAAGAGTTTAATTAATTTACAATACTACATTATGTTCATATATTATTTCCAAAATGAATACAATAGGTCATTAAACCGTCACATAAGAAGTGTAATAGACTCAACCCTGTTTTTCCTGCTGCTGAACGGAGCATTCTCCGCGCCCATATCGTTTCAGGTGCTGGACGGGGTATTCACTCCATCCATATTGTTTATCATTAACTAATACTAACCTGAGTTCGGGATAAGAAAAGTAGGCAACCTTTTGTAAAATATGAAAAAATACAAACAACCAAACATATATTTTTTCAAAAGGCTGCCCATCGATGAGTTTAACCCAATTATTTTGTGATGTAGACGATTTTTGTAAAGTATTTATCCCTGAATGGGGGAAAACACACATTGAAAATGGTGAAAAGAAAACAGGCGCGCCATGCTACTTCGTGAAATTCAGGGACTCCTGTCACCTTCATT
>CAYZUM010000078.1:0-11548 GCA_964481455.1 uncultured Methylomonas sp.
TCCCTCGCGCGCTATCGCATTATATTGGTTTTGGCCTGTGCCCTGTCGCCTATCACTCGATGTTCCAGTTTTTGTAGTGCGTTGATTTTATTATCTATTTTTAATTTCGATTAAATTATGTTTTCCTTTAAGATCAATACTTTAACTTTTATTTCAACAAAATACGAGGTCCTTCAAGCCCAGTTATAGCTGAAAACTGGAACATCGAGTATCAGGGACTAAAAATCATCACTTCGCTAAGCTCCATTTCCCTGATTTTCAGCGGTAGTGGTTAATGGTGGGGGACGTTTTCTGCGCTAACGCTTAGAAAATCTAACCCGCCCTACGAATTGTATTAATCACCATACACTGGAAAACGCCCACATAAAACACTCACTTTATCACGTACTGCTGCAATAACGGATTCATCATCCATATTTTCCATTACATCACACATCCAGTTAGCCACTTCGGTGATTTCTGCTTCCTTAAATCCGCGTGTTGTTGGTGCTGGTGTTCCAACCCTAATTCCACTGGTAACAAAAGGGGATTCCGGGTCATTTGGTACGGCATTTTTATTCACAGTGATATGCGCTTTACCCAAGGCAGCATCGGCGGCTTTCCCTGTAATACCTTTAGGAATCAATGACACTAGCATTAAGTGATTATCCGTCCCGCCTGATACGACATCAAAACCCCTCTCTATAAATACTTTAGCCATCGCCTGAGCATTTTTGATAACCTGTGCCTGATAACTGATAAATTCAGGCTGCATAGCCTCTTTAAAAGAAATGGCTTTAGCAGCAATACAATGCATCAATGGCCCTCCCTGAATGCCCGGAAAAATATTAGAATTAAATTTTTTCTCCAGTTCAGGGTTACTCTTACATAAAATTAATCCACCTCGAGGACCTCGTAATGACTTATGCGTTGTACTGGTGACCACATCAGCAATAGGGATGGGATTTGGATAATGACCTGCTGCCACTAAACCCGCAACATGTGCCATATCAACAAATAAATAAGCACCTACTTTATCAGCGATATCACGAAAACGTTGCCAATTCCAGATTCGCGAATAAGCAGAAAAACCGGCAACGAGTACTTTAGGTTTATGCTCTAATGCCAGTTTCTCAACTTCATCATAATCAATTTCACCCGTTTCAGGGTGTAAACCGTATTGTATAGAATTGTAAATTTTACCGGAGAAATTTGGCCTGGCTCCATGCGTTAAATGCCCACCATCCGCTAGGCTTAAACCTAAAATAGTATCTCCAGGTTGTATAAGAGCCATAAAAACAGCCATATTAGCTTGTGACCCTGAATGTGGTTGCACATTGGCATAATCTGCACCAAATAATTCTTTGGCTCGATCTATGGCAAGCTGTTCAACTTTATCAACAAATTCGCAGCCACCATAATATCGCTTGGCAGGGTACCCTTCTGCATACTTATTGGTTAATTGCGAACCCAGTGCCTGCAAGACGCGAGGGCTAGTGTAGTTTTCAGATGCGATCAATTCTATATGATCTTCCTGGCGCTGATGCTCTTCTTCGATAGCTAGAAATATTTCGTCATCAAAGCCTTTGATCGACATGGATTTTTTATACATTCTGTTCTCCTTATTGAGGTATTTTATGAGTTAAACGGATAAGCAAAATCTGCAGGTCAGCAACATTAGGGAGCTGGAAATAAATAAACGTCCAATATTGGGCAGTATTTTTGTTCGTATTCAAGGCGTAGTAACAGGCACATAGCTAGCTACGAAACTGTTATTACAACGTAGAAGACGGACAAAAAGACCCGCAATCTTGGATGATGTGTGTTTCCATCTCCCTTAGTCCCTGTTGTACCTGTTGTACCTGTTATTAGCAAATCCCCTGATTTTTGTAGCGCATGATAAGAACCATTATTGGCTAGATAATGATCCGGTTCAACCTGCGCCTTGAGCATTCGTTGTAGTGATTCAGTATCCACTAAACCGCCAGCAGCAGCAGTAGGTCCATCGCGACCATCTGTTCCAGCGCTTAGGAAAACCCATTCTGCTATCAGCCGATGCTTTTCAGCTGCAATAGCAAAAGCAAGTGCCATTTCCTGATTACGCCCACCTTTACCAGTCCCGTTGACAATAACGGTCGTTTCACCACCTGCCAGAATAGCACAGGGTTGGTGATCAATGACACTACATTCAATTAAGCTTTTAGCATAAATCACCCATTCTTCTGCAATTTTTTTAGCTTCACCAAAGAGCTTTTCATTGTAGACAAAAACGGTATAGTTGCATTTCTCGGCTACCAACTTAAGACGGGACAGTTTCCATAGCTTTTTTACTGAAATAATGCGTAGAAAGCCAGTATAGCGTAGAGTCTCTCCAGAAGCTTATTTTACTGGTGTCCCGTCTTAAGTTGGTAGCCCATTTCTCGGCTGCTAGCTTAATGGCAAGCAAGCTGATGTGATTACTCGCAACAAGCGAATGAGTAACCTGTGCGAACCTATTATTCGATAAGGAATTGTTGCTCAATTCTGCATGCTGACCTTTTTGTAAGTAATCTAGTACAGCAACAGGAACTTTAGTACTACTATCAGCAACCGTTGGACCACTTGCAATCGTACTTAAATCATCGCCCACTACATCCGATAAAATCAGCGCATGTAAGTCAGCAGGTGCAGCCATTTTTGCAAGCCCACCGCCTTTTATCAGTGATAAATGTTTCCGAACACAATTAATTTCATTTATCGTTGCACCTGAAGATAGTACTAAGCTTGTTGTTGCGATTTTTTCACTTAATTCAATAGCCCCCACTGGTGCGGGAAGTAATGCCGATCCACCTCCCGAAACTAATACTAAAACCAGGTCATTTTTTTCTGCCTGCTGGAGGTATTGAGTTATTTTCTGCGCAGCGATTAAGCCAGCATGATCAGGTAATGGATGCCCTGCCCCAATAACATCTACATGCTTAATGTCTTGCCTATTTTCATAGTTTGTCACAGCAATGGCTTTGCCTGCTAAAAGATGAACAGGGATAATATCCATTGCCGCATTAATCATAGCGCATGCCGCTTTACCGAAAGCAACACTGTAAATTTTGTGCCAGTGTTTTGTGCGTACTAAGGTTTCATTTTTTTGCTCTCGTCTACAGATTAGTTGATTAGCATCAAACTGCAAGTTCTGTTGCACCGCAAGATAAGGATCTGCCGCATTAATGCCAGCCAAAAAAATCTGCTCGGCATCCTTGCGTAAATCCGTCATACTCTGAATCATTTAGAGTTAATTCAAGCCATTTCTTTCGCGAGTTTAAAAATCAACTCAGCATCCAGTACCTGTTTATTATCCTCAAACAACCTAGTAATACAGGCTCGGTGCAAGGCAAGCTTTAAAGCACCAAACCCAATGGCTCCCCAAACTATTTTGCCATTTCTTTGGATGCCTTTATCCATCATATCTATACCACCGATACCCACTGGTGGTGTGGCATTAGCATCAGCAAGCATTTCCAAATGACTATTATTTTGCCAATGTTCTGGTCTTAACAATTCAATACCTGCTGCGCCTGTTGTCATCACGATGTTAGCCTCTTTGATGAGATCACCACGCGCATCTGAATCCACTGCCGCTGCAGGTGTTAAATCCACATGAAAACGTTCTTTCATGCTCAGGCAGGCTATACCAGCACTTTCTATATGCCTTGATACGATGGTCACTTGCGCACCTTCTTCCGCCAACATAACGGCAGCACGCTGACCTACGGGACCTGTTCCAGCAAGAATCACTGCTTTTTTACCCCTCAAAGTACCACTACTTGCAAGTTTGGCAACCGCCGCCGCCGCCGTTGTATTACTGCCATTACTGTCTAGCATGACTGACACTTGAAAACCTTGAAAAAAATAAGATTGCACGGCCTCGAATAAAGCCTGCCCTGCAACCATATTACTACCTCCAATAAAAATTGCAGTATTCTTTTTAGTCTTAGGTGGCCGGGTAAAGATGGTTCCTTCAACCAAAGCTCTAACATTATCCGGTTTGAGATTACCGTGACCAATCACGTGATCAGCACCGCCATCATAAGCTACGACGGTATCAAAAGTGGATGGGTGAGTATCGGTATCAAATTGGAAAAGCAGTTTTTTCATTCGCTATCTAAAGGTTTGTGACAATAATGCGTTTAAACGATTATAAAATCGCGCTATTATACCCTATATAAAAAGTTAAACGCGCTTTGTCGTGCTGATAATACAGTCATGCAAAAGCTATAACAGACCCTTAGGAAGGTGAATTTTATAACGTGTACATTTAACGTGTCTTTTTGTCCGTCTTCTTTGTTGCATAAATAGTTACGTAGCCTGCTATGTGCCTATTTACGCGCCTCGAAGACGAACAAAAATCCTGAGTCACATGCACACGTTATCTCATTCCCATTCCTCAACATAACAAAAAAAATTAAAGGAAGGATTATAAATGAAGACACCCATTGATATAGCAGTGACAGGGGCCGCTGGGCAAATTAGTTATTCCTTACTCTTTCGTCTGGCTTCTGGTGAGCTGTTTGGCCCAGACCAACCCATTATATTGAGACTATTAGAAATCACTCAGGCCTTACCTCGTTTGCATGGTGTACATATGGAGCTCAATGATTGTGCCTATTCTCTATTGGAAAAAATCATCCTTACTGATGACCCAAAAGTGGCTTTCAAAGATGTTGATTACGCTTTTTTAGTGGGTGCGAGACCGCGTGGCCCAGGTATGAAAAGAAAAGATTTGCTAGAAAGCAATGCGAACATTTTTTCGGTGCAGGGCAAGGCACTCAATGAAGTCGCACACCGGAATGTTAAAGTGCTCATTACGGGGAACCCAGCGAACACCAATGCATTGATTACTCAGCGTAATGCACCCGATTTAAGTCCAGAATGTTTTTCTGCCATGAGTATGCTAGATCATAACCGTGCTACCTTTCAAATCGCTAAAAAATGTGGTGTACGCTCGAAGCACGTCAAAAATGTCATCGTATGGGGTAACCATTCTGAAACTCAATACCCTGACTTAACGCATGCAACCGTCAAAGGACAAAGTGCTTTGAATCTGGTAGATGAAAACTGGATTAAAAATGAATTCGTACCCATTGTGCAGCATCGTGGAGCAAGTGTCATTCAAGAACGCGGGGGCGTATCAAGTGCTGCTTCTGCCGCAAACGCCGCAATTTGTCAGATGCGCTCGTGGACATTTGGTACCGATGAAAGTGACTGGAGTGACTGGGTCAGTATGGCCGTTATTTCTGATGGTAGCTATGGTGTCGAAAAAGGATTGTTTTTTTCTTTTCCAGTCAAAGTTTCAACTGCTGGGGAAGTCAGCATTGTAAAGGATCTTGATTTAGATACTTTTAGCAAAGAGCGTATAAAAGCTTCTGAGCAGGAGCTAAAAGATGAGCGCCTGGCAATTAAACATTTATTATAAGATATTGCAGGAAATTTGTTTGTTTTATAAACTTTCAGAAAAATAATTTCCCGGATACCATCCCTTCAAGGGATGGTATCCGTCATACAGATGAAATTTATTTATCTGAGAAACTATAGATACGTTTAAAACGGAGTGAATACCCTGCCATACAAAGGGCTAGGTTTGCAATTTTGGCACTACACATATCCTGTAAATGAATTCGCTCACAGGTTCGTAGAATATTTCATGCTCGTGCCTGCATACAATTTAGCCCATTACATTCTGCAATTGAAACTATGATGACCGGAATGGAAATTTAACTCCACTTCGCAATACATCGTTATATTTTTTCATTGGCACACATTCCCTGCTGATAACCAAGCACCTCTTTATGGCTACAAGCTGTACAGTCGCTAGAATAGGTTCTATGATGATCATTTTTTTCCGTTGCACAAACAGGTGCATAAATCATCGTACACACTTGTGGCCTTTTTTTTGGGCAGTTTATTAAATGATTGTTTTTTTCGGGGACATTTTGACAGGCGCTGACTATCAAAGCCATAAAATACAGAACACTTCTCAATTTCATAACGCTTTCCTATTCAACTGGGGATACCTTGACGACTGCACCATACATTGGGTGATCTAAGTAATGCACTTCATTTAATAATATGCGTCTTTTTTCAGATAAGCGATAAACCAGTCGCTCACCTACAGTAACAGACGGGCTAAACTCTAAATCGGCAATAATATGCAATAAATGACCTCGCTGAATTTTTATCCAGCCACTTAAATTGACGCCCTCCCCTGACACATTGATAGGTAAACTAAGCTTGCCACTATTTACTGGAATACGCCATGATTGGTAATAAAATGGTTGGTAGTCACGAGAACGCTTTAGTCTATTATAAATACCCGTCAGTGTTTTATTCCCTGCACTTGCACGCGCATATCGCTGTACTGGCTCTATTTCCGAATCAACTTGAGTCAATATCTCTGAATTATCTGACTGTTGCTGAAAAACAATCAGCTCTACCTGAAACCATCGCTGTTCAGCTAAAGCTAAGCTATTTAAGCAATAAAGAAATATAGCAAGCTGAATTTTCAATCGATAGCTCATAAATCATCTTCCATTAGTTGTGCCAATAATGCGGCAATAAACTCTATTTTTTCATCTGTTGTGGCAAATTTTTGCGTAAAGCGCAATTTGTCTCCCTCTTCAAATTTATAAATATGTGCCTGAGTCTGTATTAATATTAACAATTGCTGCATATTCAGCTTAGGATCGGCATTAAATAGCAGTCGCCCGCCTTCGCTGTATGCATCAATTTTCTTAACACCTATTCTATCAGCTTGCTGCTTTAATTCAGTCACCGCAAATAATACCTTTACCTGTTCAGGTAATAGACCAAAACGATCGATCATTTCGATCTGTAAATCGCGTAAATCCTCTTTCGTATCGCTACTTGCAATCCGTTTGTATAATACCAGACGTGCATGAATATCAGGCAGGTAATCTTCAGGGATCAATGCAGCCGTTTGTAAATCAACTTCTGTCCCGGTGTGCATAGGTGCATTTAATTCAGGCTGCTTACCTGACTTTAAAGCTTTTACCGCACGCTCTAGTAATTCAGTATATAAAGTAAAGCCTATTTCCTGAATTTGTCCACTTTGACCATCACCTAAGAGCTCACCCGCTCCACGGATTTCCATATCATGAGTTGATAACATAAATCCGGCTCCTAATTCACCTGATGTTTCCACCGCTTCTAAGCGTTTAAGCGCATCTTTACTCATTAGTTTTTTGGGGGGAGTAATTAAATAAGCATAGGCACGATGATGAGAGCGCCCTACTCGCCCTCTTAGTTGATGTAACTGCGCTAAACCCAGTTTATCGGCACGGTTAATAATAATGGTATTCGCGGTAGGTATATCAATACCACTTTCAATAATTGTGGTACTCAGCAGCACATTAAATCGCTGATGATAAAAATCCAGCATAATTCTTTCTAACTCACGTTCTGCCATTTGTCCATGCGCGATTTCTATCCGTGCTTCAGGGACTAATTTCTCAAGCTCACGCGCCATTTTATCCATTGATTTGACATCATTATGCAGAAAATACATTTGCCCGCCACGTTTGATTTCACGTTGGCAAGCTTCTTTAACCATTGAATCAATCCATTCTGAGATAAAAGTTCTAATCGCATGACGATTCGGGGGGGGAGTGGCAATAATCGAGACATCACGCAAACCTGCCATCGCCATATTCAAAGTACGAGGTATAGGTGTCGCAGTCAGTGCCAATAGATCAACCTCCTGACGTATTGCTTTAAAATGTTCTTTCTGTCGCACGCCAAAACGATGCTCTTCATCAATAATCACTAACCCCAGTTCACGATACTTAATCTCTTTAGACAATAATTTATGCGTACCAATAACAATATCGACCTTACCTTCGGCCAGATCAGCGATAATGGCTTTTTGTCGCTTAGGGGTAATAAAGCGCGATAATACCTCAACCCGGAAAGGCCAGTCAGCGAATCGGTCACGAAAATTCTGAAAGTGTTGTTGCGCCAATAAGGTAGTCGGCACTAATACGGCAACTTGCCTGGCACTCTGCGCCGCTATAAAGGCAGCCCGCATGGCCACTTCGGTTTTCCCAAATCCAACATCTCCACAAACCACTCTATCCATGGGTTGACCTGATGTCATATCGTCCAAGATGGTATCAATCGCAGTTTGCTGATCCGGCGTTTCTTCAAACGGAAATGCATCGGCAAAAGCAAGATAATCCCGCTCTTCATAGACAAAGGCATGCCCTTTATTCAACGCCCGTTTAGCATGAATATCCAATAATTCCGCCGCAACATCATGAATTTTTTCCAGTGCTTTCCTTTTTGCTTTACTCCATTGGTCTCCCCCTAATTTGTGCAACGGTGCTGTCTCGGGGTTGACACCTGTATAACGTCCAATAACATCTAAAGCAGAAACAGGCACATAGAGTTTATCTTCATTCGCGTATTCAAGCGCCAAAAACTCTGCATCTATATCGCCAAATTTTAAAACCTGCAAGCCTAGATATCGCCCTACTCCATGTTCCTGATGAACCACAGGTGAACCTACTGTGAGTTCGTTCAGATTATTAACAATCTTTTCTAATTCACGTGCAGCGGACTTCTTACGTCTACGACGTTGCTGTGCTTTATCACCACTTAACTGACTTTCGGTGATAATGGCCAAGCCTGCTTGTTGCAAGTACAAGCTATGGTCTAAAGGTGCAACAACAATACAAGGCGAATCCTTTAGAAGTATGAATTGTTGCCAATGATCAATTTGTTTTACGTTAATTTTAAAGCCACGCAACTGATCAATTAACGCCTCTCTATGGCCTGCTGTTTCAGCGACAAAGAGCACTCTGCTGTCACTATTTGCCACAAATGCCTTTAAGCGGCTGGCAGGTTCCTTTAAGCGTTGATCAATGCTAACAATAGGCAAACTCTTACTCTCAGCATGCCAGCCATTCTCTTTAATTTTCTCCGTTAAATTAATACGCCGAAATCGTTCAATATGCTGAATAAATTCATCCGCTTTAAGATACAGTTTCTCAGGCGCTAATAACGGGCGTTCAAGATCATATTTACGTTGCTGAAAACGCTCATCAATTTCTGTGATAAATTGCTCGGCGGATTGCTGCAAAGTTTCGGGTAAAACCAACGCAGTGGTCGGCGGGAGATAATCAAATAAGGTTTCAGTACTATCGACAAACAATGGCAAATAGGCTTCTATGCCGCTAGGCGTAATGCCTTTGCTAACATCCTGATACAATGTATTCTTTTGGTAATTTTCAGGAAATGCTTCACGAAACGATTGTCTAAAATGACTGATAGCTTCATCTGTAAACGGAAACTCACGTGCAGGAAAAAGCTGTATGGCATCAACCTTAGTGATAGACCTTTGTGTTTCAGGGTCAAAAGTTCTGATTGATTCTACTTCCTCATCAAACAATTCAATACGAAACGGGTATTGGCTGCCCATTGGAAATAAATCAACTATAGCACCTCGCACTGCAAATTCTGCATGTTGCACAACTTGCGAAACACATTGGTAGCCCACGGCTTCTAACTTAAGCCGGTTTAAGTCCAGATTAAAGGTGCTGCCAATCGTTATCGAAAAACTGTTCGCTAAAATATGCTCTCTAGGTGCAAGACGTTGCATCAAGGTTGAAATGGAAAGCACTAACGCCCCGCGAGTAACTTCAGGCAATTTAGCCAGGGCTTTTAAGCGTTCGGAAACAATCTCTGGTAATGGCGAAAACACATCATAGGGTAACACTTCCCAGTCGGGAAAATGCAGGATGGGAAATTCGTCCTGTAAAAAGAATGATATCTCATGCTCTAGCCTTAAAGCCGTTTGTGTATCGGGTGTTACAACAACAAACAAACGTGATTCATTTTGAATAGCCGTTGCAATTGCTAAAGAATCAGCACAACCAGTCAAGCCCGACCAGAATACGGGATGTTTTATTTTATAGGGGACTTTAGGTGTAAAAATCACTTGAGGTTCGGACATGATAAAGCAGTTGCAATGGTTGTTAATGACTAAAGTTTCGGGGTTCATATTTAACTCAAATTTTCGTGTATATCATTGATTTATTAAGCCTCCAGCCGTAAAGTTTTGGGGTCAAGTCGCAGGGTTTGTACAAAAAAGCACTCCTCAATGGTTTCTATCACCAAAGTGACCGCATCGCCGAGCAGTTCTTTCAATTCATTTAATGCACCATTTATGATAGCTTTAAAAACCTGCCAAAGACGTGCGGCATAATTTATATCCCTCAAGTTGTGGCTTAGCGAACTACGCACTTCCGAAAACCCAGACGCTACGCTGTTGTGTTTAGCGCTTATGAGCTTACAAAAACGTATAGCAACGAGGTGGATAGAAGCAATATAAGCTGCATAGGAATGGGAATCAAATAACGTGTGCACTCTGACGTGTCTTTTTGTTCGCCTTCTGCGTTGCGGAAACAGTTACGTAGCTAGCTATGCGCCTGTTACCGCGCCTTGAAGGCAAACAAAAATACTGCGTCATAATGGCACAACTTATTCAATTCCCATTCCAGAGTGGATACTTTGCTCTTTCAAGAAACCTAGGTAACTCGCAACAAATAACCCACCCACCTTGCTTGTTTTTTTGTCCGTCTTCTGCGTTGTAGAAATAGTTACGTAGCCTGCTATGCGCCTATTTCTACGCCTTGAAGACGAACAAAAATCCTGCGCAATAGGGGTAGTTTATTTATTGCGAGTTACCCTAGATGTTGCTTGGCTTCCTTAAAGTACACTTCTACTGCCCAGCATAATGCGTAGATTGCTAGCACTTTTGCTGCGTCAAGGTTTACGTCGGTACTCAAAAAAACAGCCCAGTCATGTTTTCCTGTATCTTGCTTTTCAACTTCAGTATTCCCCTGTACAAACAACAACCGAACATTTCGCCACTGTTCTGGTTCCTTATCCGAACTGGTCAGATTCAGTTGGACATCCATGATTTTGCACTGATAAGGTTGTCCTGAAATCTTCTGCCATTTTTTTTCACGGTCTGTTTGTACAGCCTTTTAAATCCAGGTCCTAAACAACTTCTTTATCATTTTTGCAGGTGGTCAATCGGTATTTCAGTTTGCTTTTCTTCATTCGCACAATGGCGGTTAGGGAAAGCTCTTCTGTGCTACGGAGCATGGCTTTAGTACCGAACCAGGCAGCAGCCAACAAGAAATCCACCTTAACTCCTCCCCGAATGGCTCGTGCCGTCATACTTTTGGCCATTTGTGGTTTAGTAAGCTGCTGCGCTTGAAGGTACCGTTTGCCAACAATACTACGGCCATCCTGAAATTCTTTGTATAAACCCAGCACTTTAACATTGCTGATAAACATCTCGCTATCCAAAGGAACAAAACCATGCTCACAGCTATATCCCAAGTTTAAAACTAGCTGCCCCATGACTGACCGGCCTAACGTATGGTCAAAATGGCTAGAGACCCCAAGCATCTTTTTTCCATGACGGATTTTAATTGAACCATCCAGAACAAAAACTTTTCAGGCGCGCCATGCTACTTCGTGAAATTCAGGGACTCCTGTCACCTTCATT
>CAYZUM010000079.1:0-11504 GCA_964481455.1 uncultured Methylomonas sp.
ATGAAGGTGACAGGAGTCCCTGAATTTCACGAAGTAGCATGGCGCGCCTGATCATTTGTTTGCGGATAAGTCTAGTGCAGTTTGATAGAGTAGTTTTTTACGTACACCTGTAATTTCCATGGCTAACGTTACGGCAGTTTTAATGGTGCACTCTGTGAGAAGAACTTTAAGTGTTTTTAATTGTTGTTCGGTTAATATATCTTGCTTTGGTTCAGGCCTAGCTCCAGAGACTATCACTACAAACTCACCTCGTTGCATATTGCTGTCTTGCTCTATTAAAGTCAAAAGGTCTTGTACACTCGATTTAATAATTGTTTCATGTAATTTAGTGATTTCCCTTGCTATACAGATTTCTCGATTTGCCGGTATGATACTTGCTAAGTCGTTAATGCAGTTGGCGATACGGTGGCAGGATTCATAAAAAACCCACGTTTCGGTGTTGCTTTTTTGGTGTTTGAATAGTGTTTGCCGTGCACTGGATGTGCGCGGTAAAAACCCTAAAAAACAAAAGTGATTGATTGCCAGGCCTGATGCAGATAGGGCCGCTATTAAAGCGCAGGCACCAGGTATAGGCGTGACTTTAACGTCTGAGGCTTGAGCTAATGCTACCAGCGGCATGCCCGGGTCGCTTATTAGAGGGGTTCCAGCGTCAGAAATAATAGCGATGGAGGCACCCTGCTGAATTTTATGAATTAAGCCTTCTGCTGTTTGAGATTCATTGTGTTGGTGAAGTGCGATGCAATGTGTTGTAATGCCGTAGTGATTAAGAAGTGTACGCGCATGTCGAGTATCTTCTGCGCAGATAAAGTCAACCTGTTTTAAAGTCTGGATTGCCCTTTGGCTAAAATCATCTAGATTGCCGATAGGGGTTGCTACAACAAATAATGTGCCATACTGATTAGGCATTTTAGAATCCTGGGGGTAGTAAGGTAGCTTGCTATATGCCTATTTTTATGTTTTGAAGGCAAACAAAAAACCTATGCAATAAGGGAAGGTTTTTTGTTGCGAGTTACCTTAAGTGATAATATTTTTACTATAATATTACAAATCAGTACCGGGTTATTTATTTATCTTTAAAAAATTTTAAAGATATGTGGTATTTGTCATTGTTGATTCATTAGAAAGTGTATTTTTTAAGGAGTGAGAAGAAGCGTGTTAACGATAGAACGATATGTGAAGCTGAGTGTCATTATGTGTCTATTATTTTTAGTGGCTTGTGTAATAAAGACAAAAACAGAGGATTTACAAGTCGTCAAGCGTCAGCAATATGAGCAACAGGCACAAATGTTATATACTCAGGGAAGGTATCAGCAAGCGGCTATTCTATTTCAGCGCTTAGCGGATAAGTCCTCTGCACAGCAAAATGTGTATCGTTTGCAAGCTGCTGAGGCCTTATTGAAAATAGAACAGAACACTAAAGCAAAAACGTATCTGGGTCTAATTGCAGCATCAGACTTTAGCCAAGAGCAAGGTAATCAGTTAAACCTGCTGAATGTGCAATTATTAATAAATTTTGGGAATGCTGAGCGAGCAATAGCTCGCTGGCAGTTAATGTTGTTTTCTTCCTTAAATAGGGTGCAGCAGCGTAGATATTACGAGCTTGGAATTGATGCTTATGCATTGTTAGGAGATACACTTGAAGGCGTGCAGCAGAGGATTGCACTGAATGCCTCTTTAGACTCAAGTCAAAGGCAAGAAAATAGTATAGCTATTTTAGAGGGATTGGTTTTAATGCCGGAAGATACTCTGGAAGAAGAGCTAAGTCAGCAGCAAAATCAAAAATATCAAGGGTGGCTTGATATGGCTCTGATAGTATCTCGGTTTCCTAAGGGTGCTCCTGGATTTAGGCTTGCTATAGAGGGCTGGTCGCGACGATACCTCCAACATCAAGGGCAGGTGTTATTAAGTTCAGGATATTTTGTGCCTGCTGGCATAATCTTGGGGGATGTTTCAGAGATTGCGATATTATTGCCTGAGTCTGGTCCCTATAAAGCCTATGCAAATGCAATAAAAACAGGCATTTTAGAAGCATATCGCAGGCATGAGCGAGATGCGTTGCAGCCAGATATACAGTTTCATGACACCAGAGAGATGTCAATTGTTGCGCTCTATCAACAAGTAGTCGCACACGGAGTGCAATTAGTGATAGGTCCTCTCAATAAAAAGCGTGTGGTTGAATTGGCAGAAAATACTGAACTGACGGTGCCTGTGCTAGCGCTAAACTATGTTGAAGGCTTAGTAAAAGACAATTTATATCAGTTTGCTTTAAGCCCGATTGATGAAGTTCAGCAGGTTGTAAAGCGAGCCTGGTCTGAGGGTTATAGAAATGCGATTATTCTTACCCCTGAAACAGCTGAAGGGGAGCGAATTAGCCTTTATTTTCAAAATGCATGGGAGGCGCTGGATGGCAATGTGTTGGTAGTACAGACTTTTAAGCCAGGTGAAAGAGACTTTAGTGTACCTGTGAGACAATTGCTAAATGTAGATGAAAGTCAGGCTCGTTTTCAAAAATTTAGAAAAGAGATAGGGTATCTCGAATATAATCCGCGTAGGCGTCGTGATGTCGATGTAATATTTGTTGTGGCAAATAACTCAGTCGCTCGTTTAATTAACCCTCAATTCTACCATAACAGAGCTAAATCTGTCGCAGTCTACGGCTTATCAAGGATTTACTCTGGTCGGCCCAGTCCAAAAAAGAATATTGATCTTGAAAACGTAGGTTTTTGTAATATTCCATGGTTATTTGATCAGGCCTATCAGGGGGATTTAGATAAGCAGACACTCAAAGACATATGGCAGCCACTTCCTGATAAGTTATTGAGTCTCATTCCTTTCGGGATAGATGCTTATACTTTAATCCCCTATCTGAATGATTTGGCATCAATTCCGTATAAAGGAGCAACTGGCAGTTTATTGCTGAATGAGTATAATCGTATCGAACGTCACTTGGTTTGTGCGAAATTTATCAATGGTGAGGTTGTTTTGTATGATACTCAGAAGGGTGGGCCTGAGAAAAATGAGTCTACATCTGCACGGATAACAGAATGATATGTTTTAAACGAGAGAAGGCACAACCTGAAGAAGTAACGCGGGCGCAAAAAGGAGCGCAATATGAAAATTTGGCGTTACAGTTTCTATTAGATCAGGGGCTAAAACTAATCATGCGTAATTATCGTTGCAAATGTGGTGAGCTGGATCTAATCATGACCGATAAGGGAGCTATCGTCATTGTGGAGGTGCGCTACAGAAAAAATAATCGTTATGGTAGTGCTTTAGAGAGTGTCACCAAGACTAAACAGGCGCGCGTCGTTGCAGCCACTAAACATTACATTATGACACAGAAAGTTGATCAGCCTATTCGCTTTGATGTGGTTGCAATAACAGGCAATAGCCTGCCTGACTGGGTAAAAAACGCATTTTAACATGAGCTTGCAGAATAATATAAACTTTCAAATTACAGAAAATCTTCAGACAATGCAATTGCTCATGAATGATACGGCTGAACTGATTGAATTTGCTGCGCAGCAAATTGTCACCGCATTACTTGCCGATAAAAAGGTGTTGTCATGCGGGAATG
Organism: uncultured Methylomonas sp.; assembly: GCA_964481455.1. Lineage (GTDB taxonomy): Bacteria > Pseudomonadota > Gammaproteobacteria > Methylococcales > Methylomonadaceae > Methyloprofundus. Next base: position 3,578 of record CAYZUM010000079.1, read on the forward strand.
CTGCAGCTGTATCAAATGCGCAGTATTTTACATCCATTATGATTAATCGTTATCAGCGTGAACGTCCGTCGTTACCCGCTGTTTCACTGGTAAATGATGTACAGATGCTGACATCAATAGCCAGTACTCAGCACTACGATGATATTTTTGCAAAGCAATTGCGTGCTTTAGGGCAGTCATCTGATGTATTATTAATTTACAATACCGAAGGAAGTGAGTTAAACTTAGTGAATCTGATAAATGCCGCGCATGATAAGCAAGTAACAATAATACTTTTGATCGGCGAAAATGAAGAGACTTTACCTGTGTTACTAAATACAATAGACATATGTATCAGTGTTCCGAGTCAGTCTGCGCAGAGAATTCAGGAAGCCCATCTCTTGATTACCCACTGTTTATGCGATTTGATAGATAGTCAGTTATTTGGTAATCAATTAATATGAGGCAAAGTCTAGTATTTTTATATGTTTTAATGCTAGCTGGCTGCAATGGTGTTGGTACTCATTTTGCTGAAATAACGGGGTTTTCCTATTTGCATGACAAGCGCGATAGTCGCGCAATTACCACAGATAAGCGAATAGAAGATAGTGCCATTATAGAGTTGAACAGGCTAGATGATGTTAAACAGTCTGCGTATTTTAATATCACTTCTTATAATGCTAAAGTTTTAGTAACGGGTGAAGCAGTAACCGAAGAAGTACGAGAAAAAATAATTTCTAATATCAGAATAATTTCTGGTGTAAAATTAGTTCATAATGAATTGGCAGTTGCGCCACTATCAACTGTAGAATCTCGCAGCGAAGATTCCTTATTAACAATAAAGGTAAAAGAAGCATTAGCTGAAATAGATGATATACAGGGATTTGATGCAAGCAGAGTAAAGGTTGTCAGTGAAAATCAGGTCGTTTATCTGTTGGGGTTAGTGCACAAAGAAGAAGGGATAAAGGCTGCAAAAGCAGTACAAAATGTAGAGGGTGTCAGGCAAATAGTCACTGTATTTGAATATATAGATATAGATTACCCAAAAAAATAATTAAAAGAAAATGGACGTTTCTTTTAAGCTTAATTTTTTATTATATAAGAGTTAAATGTTTCTCATGAAGTAAGTAAGCTTACTTGTTGTTAATTAACAGTTATATAGTTATAAATTGAGCAAGGTGGAATTAAGCAAAGCTTAAAAAAGGGTGTGAATAGACGTAGAAGAAAGTATAAAGGATTGACATGAACCTGCTTTCTGATTTAAAGTTCTGTCTGCATAAATAAAAGTAAGTAACAAAAATTATAACTAAATTCGGAGTACACAACATGGCAACACCATTAATTCAAATGGCATTAGATTCTTTAGATTTCGACGCAACTGTAGCACTTGCTGAGCAAGTTGCTGATTCTGTTGATATCTTCGAAATCGGTACACCATGTATCAAACACAATGGTATCAACTTAGTAAATGAATTAAGATCAAGATTCCCTAATCATTTACTTTTAGTTGACCTTAAAACAATGGATGCGGGCGCATATGAGTCAGCTCCTTTTTATGAAGCAGGTGCAGATATCTGTACTGTACTTGGTGTTTCAGGCTTAGCGACTTGTGCTGGTGTCGTGAGTGCTGCAAACGCATGTGGTGCAGAAGCGCAAATTGATTTAATCAATGTAAGTGATAAAGCAGCCTGTGCTCAGGCATGTGCAGAAGCGGGGGCACAAATCGTTGGTGTTCATACTGGACTAGATGCACAAGCAGCTGGTGACACACCATTCGATGATTTAGCAATGATTGCAAACCTAGGTCTAGATGTTCGTGTTTCTGTTGCGGGTGGTATTAATGCCTCAACTATTCAAGATGTCGTTCGTGCAGGTGCAGATATTGTTGTAGTTGGTGCGGCTATCTACGGTGCAGATTCTCCAGCAGACTCTGCTCGTGAGTTACGCGAATTAGTTGACGCTGCATAAAGCGGAGTATCACTATGAGGCAACAAGAACACCAGAAGTTGGTCATCAATAAGATTTCAGAAATTCTTGATGTAACTGATCTTGCATATGCAGAACAAATGACAGAAATGTTTGACGGTGCCAAACGGATATTTATTTCCGGTGCTGGACGATCTAAACTCGTAGGGAACTTTCTAGGCATGCGTTTAATGCACAGTGGGTATGATGTCAGCATGGTTGGAGAAATTGTCACTCCAAGCATTAAAAAGGGTGATTTATTAATCATCATTTCGGGCTCAGGGGAGACTGAACAATTAATAGCATTCACTAATAAAGCGAAAAGCGTGGGTGCTAAAATTGTGCTGATTTGTTCAAAAGCTCAATCTACGATTGGCGACTTGGCTGATGGTGTCTTTCAGATTGGCACACAAGAACTGTACCAAACAGTGAAAGGTATGCCGATGGGAACAGTTTTCGAACTATCTACTTTATGCTTCCTGGAAGCGCTTGTCTCTCATTTAATCTGGGAAAAAGAAATTCCAGAAGAAAAAATGAAAGAAAGACACGCCAACATGGAATGACAAGAAACGAGTGGTTTTTGCCACTCGTTTTTTTACTGCAAGATAAGAATCACATAAATAGACATGACGAAAACTCATGTCTATTTTTCGTTTAATAATTTATAAAACTCTGGAGAACTATATGTCTTCGCGTAGAGAACTTGCGAACGCCATACGTGCTTTAAGCATGGATGCTGTTCAAAAAGCAAAATCAGGTCATCCTGGTGCACCAATGGGTATGGCAGATATCGCTGAAGTATTGTGGAATGATCATTTAAAATTTAATCCGACTAGCCCTGAGTGGGCTGATCGTGATCGTTTTGTTTTATCTAATGGTCACGGATCTATGTTACTTTATTCATTATTACATCTGACAGGTTATGACCTGCCTATGGATGAATTAAGATCATTTCGTCAACTACACTCAAAGTGTGCGGGCCACCCTGAGTATGGCTTTGCACCTGGTATCGAAACAACGACAGGTCCTCTAGGTCAAGGCATCACAAACGGTGTTGGCTTCGCGATGGCTGAAAAGCTATTAGCAGATCAATTCAATAAGCCAGGACATGACATCGTAGATCACAATACCTATGTATTTTTAGGTGATGGCTGTTTGATGGAAGGCGTTTCTCATGAAGCCTGTTCTTTGGCAGGTACATGGGGTCTTGGTAAATTAATCGCCTTCTGGGATGATAATAATATATCTATTGATGGCCATATTGATGCCTGGTATACCGATGATACAGTTAAGCGTTTTGAAGCCTATCAGTGGCATGTTATCTCTGTCGATGGTCATGATGCAGATGCAATTAATGCCGCGATAGCCGAAGCTAAAACAGTCACTGACAAACCTTCACTCATTTGCTGTAAAACAATTATTGGTTTTGGCTCACCTAATAAAAGTGGTAGTCATGATTGTCATGGTGCAGCACTGGGCGATGAAGAGGTTGCATTAACTCGTAAAGAATTAGGTTGGGAACCTGCTCCATTCGAAATTCCAGATGAAGTTTACGCAGGTTGGGATGGCAAAGAAAAAGGTGCGGCAGCTGAGAAAATCTGGGACGAGAAATTTGCAGCCTATGTAAAAAACTTTCCTGCAGAAGCGGCTGAATTCACACGTCGTATGGCAGGTGACTTACCAGCAAACTGGAAAGAAGCAACTGATGCAATGATTGCTGAGACTAACGAAGCAGCGGCTAGTTTAGCTTCACGTCAGGCATCACAGAAAACGATTGCTGCATTAGCACCTGTGCTACCTGAATTTTTAGGGGGCTCTGCTGATTTGACAGGGTCTAACTTAACAAGCTGTAGTAGTTTTACTCATGTTGATGGTAAAAAATCTGGTAACTACATCTCTTATGGTGTGCGTGAATTTGGCATGTACGCAATCATGAATGGTATGTCTCTGCACGGTGGTTTAATACCCTTCGGTGGAACATTCCATATGTTCTCTGATTATGCAAAAAGCGCGTTCCGCATGGCTGCATTGATGGGAATTCGAACCATTGCCGTATTAACTCATGACTCTATTGGTCAAGGTGAAGATGGGCCTACGCATCAACCCATTGAAAATACAGCGGCAATGCGCTATATCCCAAATATGGATGTATGGCGTCCAGGGGATTCAACTGAAGTAGCTGTTGCATGGACGGCCGCTGTAGAACGTAAAGATGGTCCTTCTAGCTTAGTGTTCAGTCGTCAAGGCATGGCAGGGCGTAAGCATGATACGGCTGATTTTGATGCAATTCGCAAAGGTGGGTATGTATTATCGGCTGCTAAGGGTAATGCAGCAGGTATTATCATTGCAACTGGATCTGAGCTTGATCTAGCCGTTAAAGCACAAGCAGCGTTAGCAGCAGACGGTATTGATGTTAGTGTAGTCTCTATGCCATCTACTAATGTGTTTGATCGTCAAGATCAAGCCTATAAAGATAGCGTATTAACACCCGGTGTAAAACGTGTTGCAGTAGAAGCAGGTGTGACAGACTTCTGGCGTAAATATGTTGGTCTGGATGGTGGTGTTGTTGGTATTGATACTTTTGGTGAATCAGCGCCAGGTGGTGTTGTGATGGAACACTTTGGTTTTACAGTTGATAACGTAGTGAAGACTATCAAAGAAGTATTGTAGTCTTAGAGTAAGGTACAGTTCCACGTTTACGAATAGCCGCTGATTGGTTATACTGAGTCAGTGGTTTTATTTGTTTCTTATCGTTATATAGGTGAATTGCGTGAAAAAAAATAATATAAAAAAAGGCATATTTACAGCCTTATTACTTGCAAGTCCTTTCGTGACGGCAGGTACTCAATATCCAGCAGCTGATTTTCAGCCTAAAGTGCTTTATCAGGATCAAAGCTATCAACACGCCGCTTCAGAATCTTCAGGTTCTAGCGCAAAAGCTTCTTTTGGAGAAAAATCAAAAGCAGACGCTAATTATCCAGCGGCTACCTTTCAACCAGAAGTTTTATATCATGATGCAAAATACAAGCATAATAGTAGTGCTGCTTCAAACAAATCCGCACCTTTAGCTACATGGACAGAAGAAGCGGTTACTACTACTGCTGATGATGTCTCTGAGGCTAAAGCTGACGACTCTACAATGAATCCTTTATTTGCAATAGTCGTTTTAGGCGTAGCAGGGTTTTTATTTGTTAAGAAATCTAAAGACAGTAAACTTGCGAGTTCTAGATCAGCTTATTCTTCAGGTGGCTTAACAGGTGTTGCTAAATATCTGGAATCTAAAGTACCAAAGCTATCGGGTGTTGCTAAATATTTAGAGTTGAATCAACCGGCACCAAAATCAGGTGTTGCAAAATATGTTGCGAGAAAAGTTGTTGCTGAAAAAAAAGCAGCTTCTGAAAAAACAACTGGCGTAGAAAAATATGTGCGTAATAAAGGGTAATGAGTATGGGATTTTTATCTAGTATTTTTTCCAGTAAACAAACTAGTTCCAATATCTACCGTGAAGATACTCCTGCTAAGACCTCAGGTGAAGAAATATCGAGTGTTGCTAAATATATTAATGCTCAAAGCGAAAAACCTGTCAGGATATCTAGTTATTCAAAAAAATTGAGTGGCGTTGGGGAGTATATTAAATCACGGGATGCTACATGGATTGAACTAACTAATACTGAAAAGAACGTGATAAATACTCGTAATATTGCAGCTTTAGAAATTAGAAAAACAGAGGAGAGCTTGATGAGTGATGATAATGTAGAACTAAGCGGTGTGGCCAGGTATGTTGAAAGTCAGGAGCAAGCTTGTCTTGCTGCTCAACTTAAAGAAAAAAAATTGACGGGTGTTGAAAAATACATAACAAGTATTGTTGAGAACAAGCCTGTAGCAACAGGTGTTGCAAAATATTTGAAAAATCGCGCTGAAGTCAAGGTTAGTAGTGTTGATAGATATGTTGTTAATAAGTCTCTAGCCGATAAAAATAAGCCAGAGCCAGAGATTGTAATTGAGCCTAGTAGTGTTGCAAAATATTTAGAAAGTAAACCAACTATGTTGACGAGCAGTGTTGCTAAATATATTGCCAAGCAACTGGTTTCTGCAAGACAGGCAACTGAGATAACGCCTGCATAAATATTCCAGGATGTAGCATATTTTTATTGTATAAATTACTTTCGGCTTTATTGCCGAAAGTAATGATAATTAGCTTCAAATGTGGCATTAACTAAATCTATTTTCCTTAATTGTATTGAATATTAAGGAAAATAGATTTTATCGTTTATCGTTTATCGTTTATCGTTCATTGTTTTATTATTTGATTCTTTCGTGTTATGAAGTCAGTTGAATATAATCAAATGGGCACACTGTTTCCGTAAGGAGTGTGTCTCCAGTGAGGATGGCATACTTTTGTGTGTAAATGCGGTTAAGACGTAAAGCCCCGATCAGTTAACTAAGGAATGGAAATTTTATAACGTGTGCATTTGACTTGTCTTTTTGTCCGTCTTCTTTGTTGCAGAAACAGTTACGTAGCTAACTATGCGTCTGTTTCCGCACTTCGAAGGCAAGCAAAAATCCTGCGTCAAATGCACACGTTATTTTATTCCCATTCCTAAATCAATTCATTTTGTTTTTATTTTAAATATAATTATTAAAGGTATCTAACTATGGCTAATTTTTTAGACCAACTTAAAGCTGTCACTGTTGCAGTTTCAGACACGGGTGATATTGGTGCAATTGAAAAATTCACACCGCGGGATGCAACTACGAATCCTTCGTTGATTACTGCCGCAGCGCAAATGCCACAATACCAGAGTATTGTTGATGATACATTAAAGGGCGCGCGGGAAACAGTAGGCGCTTCAGCTTCTTCCTCAGATGTTGTAGGACTCGCATTTGACCGTTTAGCCGTCTCTTTCGGTTTAAAAATTCTAGAAATCGTGCCAGGTCGTGTTTCTACTGAAGTAGATGCTCGCCTATCTTATGATACAGATGCAACGATTGCTAAAGGGCGTGATCTTATTTCACAATATGAAGCTGCTGGCGTAAACCGTGAGCGTATTTTAATTAAAGTTGCAGCAACATGGGAAGGAATTCAAGCGGCTAAAGTGCTTGAAGAAGAGGGTATTCATACTAACTTGACCTTAGTCTTTGGGTTACATCAAGCTATTGGATGTGCTGAAAACGGTATCACATTAATTTCTCCTTTTGTTGGGCGTATTCTTGATTGGTACAAAAAAGACACTGGCCGTGATTCTTATGAGCCAGCAGAAGACCCAGGCGTTGTTTCTGTGACTGAAATTTTTAACTATTACAAAAAATTTGGTTTTACAACTGAAGTTATGGGTGCTAGCTTCCGTAATATTGGTGAAATTACTGAATTAGCAGGTTGTGATTTGTTAACAATTTCTCCAGGGTTATTAGATGAGTTGCAGACTACTGAAGGTGACTTGCCTATCAAATTAGACCCTGCTAAAGCGAAATCTATGGATATTACAGAAATTAATGTCGATAAAGCGACATTTGATAGTATGCATGCGGCTAACCCTATGGCAACTGAAAAACTTGATGAGGGTATCAAAGGCTTTGAAAAAGCACTTGTCACTCTAGAAGCATTGCTTGCTGGGCGTCTTGCTGAATTAGAAGCTTAAATTTAATTCATTAAGTCAGCTACGAAAAAGGCCTACTTAGTAGGCCTTTTTTATGCCTGAAAGAAAAAACAGGATTTACTATCTAAGGTAACGCGCAGTAAATAAACTACCCATATTGCGCAGGATTTTTGTTTGTTTTCAAGGCGTAGAAATAAGCGTATATCTGGCTACGTAACTATTTCTACAACGTAAAAGACGGACAAAAAGACTAGCAAGATGGTTGGGTTATTTATTGCGAGTTATCTAAGGCTTTAAATATGCACAAGATCTGCGTAGGTTGAGGTACGAACTAGGCTGTCGAAGCCCCGTACCCTATGCGTAGGTTCCCTTTATATTCAATGACA
>CAYZUM010000080.1:0-11473 GCA_964481455.1 uncultured Methylomonas sp.
ATATGCCCTTTTTCCATAATTCTTTTGGGTTATCGAGGATGATATTAGTATTATGCTTAGACTCTATCCTGTTAATTGGGTCTGATTGAATCTGATCCGCCAGTGTATTGGGGATTCTCTTTGGAGCCTTTGAGCTGCAATTTATCGCCAACTTAGGTAAACGATAGCGCATGGTTTCACCCAGTAAAGCATTGGCTCCGACGATATCCGCCAGCCTAGGGACTGCAAACAGGAAGGTTTGAACTCGTTGTAATTCAATACGTATAATATAATTCATTATTTATTCCCTTTAAAATAATCTAGTTTCGCTTTTTGTTTTTCAGGTTTATAAAACCTAGAATGGTTAATTTCTGGTGGATAGGGCGCGGCAACGATCCAGAAAATGCACCCGAATACGTTGCGCTCCCGTATGAGTAAATTGGGAATTCGGCGCGCTAATAGTGCTGAGTAAAAGTGCCGTAGGAGCGGTCTTCAGCCGCGAAATCAAAAAATGCCTGTTTTATTTCGCAGCTGAAGCCGCTCCTTGTAGACATCAATATTCACTCTCAGTTTGGTAGCGTGTTGGGTCTGATACGCCTGCCTGAACAAACCCTTGCCGCCTTAATCGGCAAGCGTCGCATTGACCACAGGCCAAACCTTCAGCAGTAGCCGCATAGCAGGATACTGTTTGTGTATAATTTACCTGTAGTTTGGTACCTTGCTGGATGATCTCACCCTTACTCATATGAATAAGGGGAGCATGAATTTTAATTTCATGCCCTTCAACACCCGATTTAGTAGCGAGATTAGCCAGCGTTTGAAAAGCTTCTATAAATTGTGGCCGACAATCAGGATAGCCAGAATAATCCACTGCATTCACGCCGATAAAAATATCATGCGCATCAAGCACTTCAGCCCAGCCTAATGCAAACGACAAAAAAATTGTATTCCTTGCCGGTACATAAGTGACGGGAATCCCCTCTTGTGGCGTCACAGGTACCGTTAATGTATCATCCGTTAAAGCGGAGCCACCAATTGAGCCTAGCCCTAAATTAATCACTTTGTGCTCATTGACTTGATAATCCTGTGCGATTTTACTGGCCGAGTTAAGTTCGGCATTATGCTTTTGCCCATAGTCAAAGCTTAAGGCATAAATGCTATACCCTTGTTTTTTTGCCATCGCCAGAACGGTCACTGAATCGAGACCACCTGATAATAAGATAATTGCTTTTTTTGTCATATTGAATAAAGAGTTTAATAATATTGTTGGCGATGGCTTTAAGCCTGGTGATTTTAAAATCGTAAGGTAAGGTAACGCGCAATAAATAACACCCCATATTGCGCAGGATTTTTGTTTCCATTCCTTAAAACACTCTTCCTTAAGTTTGTAATCTCTGTGTTTATTATACTGGATGGATGAAATAACCCATTGAATAACAGTACACGGAGTGAATAAGTAAAGTTATAATATTAGGGTTTTACAATGAGTGCTTTGGCGTTAGGGCAGATCACGCATAAAACACTACATTTGCGAGATAGAAAGACTAAACCAAACCACCCTACTGACAGACATTAATATCCCTATGCAAGAAAAAGATGTTTTACACCGTTTTTTATTTGATGGACTCGCTATTCGTGGCGAATGGATCAATTTAACCGACAGTTGGCAAGCTGCTAAACAACACCATCAATACCCAGAAGCTGTGATGCAACAATTAGGTGAAGCTTTGGTCGCGGCTAGCTTACTGTCAGCAACCATTAAATTTGAAGGTAACTTAATTTTGCAAATTCAAGGCAACGGAGCCTTAAAATCTTTGGTTGCACAAAGCACAAATGAAAGAGAAATTCGTGGCTGGGCCCGTTGTGATACAGCCCCATCTGGAAATACTTTATCTGAATTAGTCGGGGCTGGGCGCATCGTGCTAACCATAGAACCCAAAAAAGGTGAGCCCTACCAGGGCATAGTCTCCTTAACGGGTGATCGTCTGGAAAATGCAGTAGAAACTTATTTTTCCCAATCGGAACAATTAAAAACACGTCTGTGGATTTTCGCCAATCAACATCAAGCGGCAGGCTTGTTGATACAGGAACTACCTGCAAACCAGAATACAGAAGAAACAGATGAAGACTGGACGCGCATTGAAGCTTTAGCAAATACGATCAGCAAAGAAGAGCTATTAGGTCTCTCTTGTGAAGCGGTATTACATCGCTTATTTCATGAAGACTCAGTGCGTTTGTTCTCTGCAGAACCCGTTAACTTTAAATGTCATTGTTCAACACAAAAAGTTGCAAATACACTCCTTTCTCTGGGGCAAGATAAAATTAATGACATGATAGAAGAACAAGGGGAAATTTTAGTGGACTGTGAGTTTTGCAGCCATCAATACCGTTTTGATAAAGTCGATGTTGAACAATTATTTTCAGGCGCTGTTTTTCAAACTCAAAACACTACCCGACATTAAGCGTTGAATAATAGGCCGGGCTGAGAATACCCCGCGTCCAGTTTAATGAAGTCTTTTTAGGCGACACATTGAATACGAAACAGGTTCTCACCATGAAGAACATGAAGCTATTGAAGGAAAAGATTAAACCCTTCATTCTCTTCTTGTTCTTCATGGTCATAAACAATCTTCTCCTAAGCCTATATTTTCTGTTGTCTCACCTTGAAACGGAGAGTCTATTTGTCTATTATTGATTATTCAATTAGCTCTAATTTTGTCACTTCAAAATCAAAATTCTGCGAAACTAATTTCATTTCAACACTAAAGATTTGAGTGTGACTATTCACATCGGTAATACTCACTCTGGAAAGAATGACTTTTCCTGTAGTGGTATCAAAAACGGTTTTCCCATTGCTTTGCTCAGCATTGTTGACGCTTGCTGATACTAAATGGAGCACTAGCGGCTGCAAACTATTCAACTTTAAATTCGCTTCAAATGTCGTCATGTCACCTGAACTATTAACGACATCAATGGCATGAATACGCAGGGTTTCAGTCACTAGGTCAAAAAATGCATTTTCCGCTTGCGGTGCATTAAAAACTCCACGACGGTAGACGACACCAAAGACCGCGTCAGCTAACCATAAACTGCTGGCACCTGTAGCAGTCATACGGTCGTTTTGTAAACTCTGGCTGAGTAATGAAAAACCCGTTTCAGTAAACAAATCTCGCTCATCAAAAATGACTGAACTGTCATCGCCATTATAGACGGGAACACTAAAAACTCCGTCAACTTCAGCAATCGCCTCAAGTCTTCCTGTATTCAGATTGGCGGTAAAAATAGTGGAACTATCACCCTCTGACTCAGAGACAGCAAAAGCCATAAAATTATCACTCGTCTGACCCAGGCTAGGGTTACCAATATTAATACCAGGTGAAGAAGTGATCAGTGAAAAGATTTGACCCGTCTCTATTTCCAAAGCATAAATAGTCCAATTATTGATCTTGCTACCCTCTAATAAGTTTAATTCAGTTAAAGCATCATATATAACAAAGCGGCTATCTGCAGTAAAATTCATCACATCAGCAAAAGCAATACTATTGATTGTTTCCGCACCAATGGCAGGCGTTTCCAGCGTATAGGTCTGAAGAAAATCATTATTATCTTCAAGACTGGCAACTGTTATTGAATTTTCGGGTTGACCATTATTATCCAGGCTAATAAAACCAAAAAAATTACCATCCGGTGAAAGCGATACAGAAAAAATAGTATCGGGGAAACCGATACAATTTTCATCACTCAAACCATCGAGGTTGATGAAACAAAGATCATTAATCGAATCAACAAAAGCTGCAAAACTACCATCACCAGAAACGGCCGGGCGATTTGCAAAAACATCAAAACGGGTTAAAAATATACCTTCTTGAGGGTCTCCAAGGCTAGCGTCATGTCGGCATAAGCGATTAACACCAAATGAGGGATCAAAACAAACAAATAAAGTCGCATCCTGACCACTCACGGCTGGAATAGATCGAGGGGGCGGCGTGCTCGCAACATTATCAAAGATTTCTACATGATCGAAGGCTTCTGCGACTTTCTGACGCTGTATAGAGTCTTCACCAAAAAGCTCATCTGCGGAACTAATCGCCGCTAATCGCGCATCAATAAATTGGGAATTCCTCACTAAATGCGTCGTTAATGCTCGATAAAATATACGCTCTGCATCACGTAAGCCAATGGCATTGCTCAAACCTTCAGCCAGCTGATAATAAGCAAAATTAATAATGCCTGAATTAAGGTGCACGCCTCCGTTATCCTCTTGAGTTGATATAAACTCACTCATTTTTGCAGGATAAGGTCTATTTAATCCTGCAATAACAAGGGAGGATGGATCACGCATATTACGCAGAGGTCCCGAAAATAATACCGCCCCTAGATCCCAGTCATTACGACCTAAAGTGCGTGCCTCAACCATTTCTCCAAAAATATCGGAAAAGGCTTCATTTAGCGCTCCGGATTGGCCTTGATAAATCAAGTTGGCCGATTCTTGTGTGACACCATGGGAAAATTCATGAGCAACCACATCCAGCGCTGCCGCATACCGATCACCATCCCCAAAAAACATGCCTGTTCCATTCCAGAATGCATTCTCTGTGTTCTGCCCCACGCGAACTATGGCAAATAACGAACTACCATTATTGTCGAAAGAATTTCTATTATGCCTCTCCAGATAATAATCGTACACTTCAGATAAATGTGCGGCGATGCTCACTGCATCGGGAAGAAATCCGCTATTACGTGCCCCGGAACTGACTAAAAAAAGGTTAAATGCATCAGAATCCGAATCTTGATTTTGTGCATCGAATAGAAAAATCCCCCCCCGCGTTGAGTTAGGATTAGGAGGAGTTGACGAGGGATCAAACATTCTTTTTGAGGTATCCAGCATAAAGAATGTGCCATTTTGTTCAAAAAGCTGTAAAGTCTGATTTTGATTCAGTAAATCTACACCAGCCCCGGAAACACCAGCTGTCGTAACCTCATTATATTTAAGTAACTCCTTACCACTGATCGCATCAATAATCACCCGCCAACGTTCATTCATGTTGTTATTAACACGTACTTTCCAGGCCAGTTTATGCTTACTACCATCATAATAAAAAATTAACTTTACGACTGGGTCTACCGTTAAAAGACGAGGAAGCAGTGACTTCGAGGCCATTTCTTGCGCTTCAAGCTCTGAGACACGTGGTTTAGTACTTAATAATTTTCGGGGGGTTGGCGCATAAGCACCATTCATTAAGTCGACAAAACCTGCGGGCGAAAAATGGACAATTATATCTGCCGGCCAGACAGGCAAGCCTTGATAACGCTGTTCATACTTTAGATGGCTACGCCCCAAATCATCCATCTGTTGTTTTTGTAAGGTCAGCTCCTTATCGGGATTTTTAATCCCTAAACTAGGTTGGTAACGGCGAAGGAATGCTCTTGCAGTCAATGCATAACTATGTTCATCAGGTCGTACACGCGGGGTGATTACATGAGATTCTAAAATTCCCCCTTTCATTTGCCTGACAGAACCATCTTTGCGCTTGCTGTAATGTATTTTTTGCACGGATTTTCTGCTAAGTCTCGTGTTCGGCTTGATGTTTTGGCCCCTAACACTTTTAGCTTGCGGTTGCTGCTTGATGGTTTGAATCGTTTGTTTTAAACGCTGTGCAATACTTTTGCTTCTAGCATCCGTTATAACAGGGGCTACCTGATGCCCTACCCCAATAGTTGTATTCTGTGCCGGCAAGGGGTTAACACTAACACCAGGAATAGCGGCACTAACAAGGCAGGCATTTAACATTCCAAATAAAAAAACAAGGGCATTTCTTAAGTCACTTTTCCACATATCTAGCCTCCATTAATCAGAATATAACGCTATCCCAATCATAACCGGAAACGATTAATTTGTCATTATGAAAATCCACCTTTAATCTCTAGCTAACTAATTGTTAATTAATGACATATTACCTCAATATTAAACCCACTAGCGCGTGGAGATAGAAGAGTGCTAGCGCTTTCAACCATAATTCTGAAATGCCATAAAACGCTAACGCTATTGCGACCTTCGAGGTTCTGCAATTGTTTAAACAAAAGTATGACAAAAAAAACCTTCCACAAACGGAAGGGAGCCATTATTTCATTTAGTTGGCTACAAACTTAAGACGGACAAAAAGGCAAGCAAGATGGGTGGGTTATTTATTGCGAGTTGCCTTAGGAGCGACTTTCAGTCGCGTTGAGACAAATACACTAATCTCAACACGACTGAAGGCCGCTCCTACTCGCCGCAATATGGTGCTATCCCTTATTCAATTAGTCGCCATTTAGTTTAAAATCACTACTGCACACTAAAAGTAAAAGGTGAGCTACTGTAATGGATATTACCATCCGCACTACCATGTCCAATAAAAATAGAAAAAGTACCCGCTAAACCGGACAATCCTTCCTGTATAGCGAGAGACTGTACATCGGCCAATACCTGAGTTCGGTGTGCAACCAGCGACTCTATGTTGACATCCCAGGGTACCCAGTTATTGTGACTATCCTTCATAAACCAAAACCCTTCATACAGAGCAACGATATAAATATCAGCCATGCTGCCCTGAAACTCGTCGTTCACTTCCATCTTGGCAATAATATCAATGCTATCATTCAGCGCAAATTCCTGCTTATAATTTCCCTGACCATCTAATGTGCCGACATAAAAGCGGGTTGAACTGCTTTCACCTGTAATAGTCCTCGCCGATAAGCCCATCAATTTATCAGAACCTGTCGCAAGAAACCGGGGCAGTACCGTTTTATCACTGTCCATAATCGTTTCAAACCGCGCTTCAGTCGTCACCAATTGACCATTCTCATACCAGCCTTCAAAAGTGAGTTGTTCAAATTGCAAAGGGGCGACTAAAGTCACCCGCGTTTGCTTAGCATAACTACGCAGGAAACTTCCCTGACCATCAGTACGTTGCTGCATATCAGCCGTTAACACTTCGATAGGAGCCGTTTGAAAAACCGATTCAACCGCAACACGCAAGGTACTTATATTATTCTTAGAGGGAGTATATTCGTAATTTACCCGAAAACGCATTTTAGCGAGTTGTACATTTCCTGTACTAATATCAGGGGATGCCGATCGTTTGACGAAAATATCCGCCCACGCCGCTGGACTGGCAAAAATTTTCAAATTCTCAGCATTATTACCAATGACAGCCGCTATCAAAGATCTGGAAGATTCACTATTGGTCTGTAAACCTTGCAAACTGCCATCGCCATTATAGCGAGTAACCCACTGGATAGGACGGGTATCACTATTAAGGTAATGTTGAAAGAGATAGCTTTCACCTCCTTTTCTAATGTGTGACATCCCCGAATGGGCAAAACTAATATCAACATAATTTAGATTATCTACGCCATTGAAATTTAGCTCGATTACCTCAATAGAACGGATGCGCAAATCCTCTTCAGAGCCACTAAAAAGATTAAAATCATTGACCAGGTTCAGCGTTACACCCTCTTGGTTTTGATTAATTATTGCCAGATAAGCAGCCGGTAAATCAAATTCCACAGCAGTATCCTGACTTACGCCACCACCATTATTATATTCATTGATGATTTCTTCAGCGATAGAACTTAGCTGTTCTTTATAAAGAACACCCAGTTTTTCGAAATCCTCCCGATCTAATTCAACACCCTCTGCTTCACAGCCTTCATCGATAATATCTTCCAGATCTTCTTTATCCTTGGTGGCCTCCAGTTTACAAAAATCATCAAACAGTGAATTCATATCCAGCGCAAACGGATACGCTCTGACCATACGATACTCATAAGATCTCACCATATAATATTGATAAAGTTCTAGGCGATGGCGGGCGCGCTGCGCCAAATCCCGAGTATAAGCAATCACTCTAGGATCCAGAATATCATTGACGTTATCGACATCCTGTTGAAAGACATCAATCGCCAGCAAGTTTTTGTTGATCGAAGCACTCGCCTGACTAAGCGTATTGATGGCTACAATTAAATCAGCCACCAACGTTGCTTTCCTTGCATGCAAATCGGTTATATCTTCGGTTAATGCCAGCCAGCGGGGATCTTTTGCAAGAATACGCTCTAGTTCATCATTAACCGCGCTATTATTGACCGAGTTACCGTTAATCAAATCTAACGCTAACTGCCCCTGTTGTTTAGCCAAGTCAGAACCTTCCTGAGCGTCTCTGACACCTTTGGCAATCGCACACTTTTCAACATCCCCCGACTCAGCCACACAGTTACTTATTTCCAGTTTAGTGTCTGCTACCTGATTTCCGGTCTCCCAGGCGGCATCTTGGGTGATATTGAACAATTCTTCAAAGACGGGTTTATCAGGATCTATGTTAGGTAACTCAAAAATAACCCGGGTTGCAGCATTCGCCACGGGTATGTATTCGGTTAACTTTAACAGGGAATCTCTTATACCCTTTAAAACAGCCGCTTCTTCCGCTTTACGACGCAAAGCTTCAGCGCGTTGATCTAATTTGAGTTTAAGGTTTTCAGTATCAGTGCTTAACTGATCAATACGCGGCTCAAGATTTGTGATCGTATTATTCGCCTGCTCGTATTGATTTTTCAACCCCCCAATCTCATCATTCAGCGTAGTGACCATGGTTTGAGCCGAGGCTTTGCGTGCCTGTTTGTCATTGATATTCTGTTGCATCGAATGGGTTAGCCATAACACATCCATTGCACTATCAATTTCCTGCTCGTAGACTGTCTGATTTACTTCAAAAGACAAGCCCGGCACCCAGCCCAGAGGTTTACTGAAATAATCCAGTCCTGAATGCAAGCGTTGTTGCAAGCTCTCGGCTTCATCCAGTAACTGGTTCAATTCAGCCGCACTTAAATCATCAAGCTGATCCCATTCGTTTGACGCTCGATAGGCCTCAACGAGACCGATAATCGAATTCAGATAAATTTCAACATTTTCGTAATACCCAGTCAGATACAAATCCTTTGTATAACGCAGAGATTGACTAAATAAAGGGGCAGTTAGCCAGCTAAACTGTGTCGTTAACTCGATATATTGGCCTTCCTCGCCTGTATTACCCGTTGATCGAGAGTAACTTAGACCTGATCTGGCAGAATATGAGTTAGTTGTATTGCATTCTCCATCCCAGGTGCATTTGTAATGGTAGGCTGTGCTGGGTGAGCCTGCCGCACCTCCTGCTACTCGTGCTGCAGCTTTGCCACCGCCGCCGCCTTGCTTTGAAGTCACGCTAAGCTCGGCAACTGACATAGCTGCGCTTAAATCGCCCCCTTTTCCGCCATGTCCCGAAACACCTGAAGCGGTTGCATTTCCTCCGTGACCGGGGCGCTCCTTTGAATCACCCTTTTTAATGTCGCTTTGAAATCCAAAACCCTCTTTGGGCCAAAAAACATACAGGGCTTTATGTCCGCTATTAAAAGTGTATGATTTGAACACAACGCCCGATGTCCTTTTTATTGTACCCGTCCAGATTTTGGTATTGCTGGCATTTTTGCCTTTTTTACCCGCGCCTCCTTCCTGTCCCTGACCGCCATTGAGTATAAACCGGGTCACTGAGGAATCCTCCATAGACAGATTGCCAACATGCAACGTCATATTGCCGCCGGGGTTTCCTGTCAGACCAGTTTTTTGAGGCTCAGCAACGACCGTGGCCGAGTAGGGTGTGGTATTAATTGAGGCGATTTCCGAATTGTCCTCAAAACGTAATTCACGAGCATAAATAGTCACATCGGTTTGGGGCAAACGTAACGCACCGCGGATAATCACAGTATCGGCATGTAATTCCAGTTCTTTCAGCGTTTTGTGATTTTGACTTTCATCAGAATGATAGCTGTCCCACAAGCCATTCTCGTGCCCCGGTTCAAACACCAGAACATGCCCGGAGATGACCACCGACTGTGTTGTTTTATCCAGTTCAGCATTAAAATCCATTGCTGGATTGTCTCTAACTGTTTTTGTTATATACTGGCGTGATTCAGGATCAGGAAGGCCCACGACAGGTTCCAGACCAAAAGCAGTATATTCCGGTAACGGGGTTGCCTGGGCAGGATTTGTACTTAACAGCAAGAGGCTGCAGGATAAAAATCCGACGATCAGGCTTATTTTTAGATGATGTCTATATTCATGATAGGTTTTCATATAATCTCTCTCTTATCTCTATTACAATTCCGTCGAGGTACGGCTTATTTCAAAAATAATTCACCTTAAACAACGAATTCGATATTGCATTTATTAACTCTAAACAGGTACTTCTTGCATTATTAACTGGAGAGTCAAAAGTTCTCGTAACATACTGAAGAAAATGAATTTAAAAAATCCTCCTTATCTGTTGATAAATTCGCAATAAATAATTAAATTCAATAGCTTAAAAAATATAGCATGTATTAAAGCTGTCAATTTCATGAGAACTTTTAACTCTCAAGTTATTAAGCAACAACGAGAGATGAATCCCCTCATATCATGCAAGATGGGATATGCTCCCTCCATAACGGTTGTCATTGCTAACACATATTAAGGATCGAGAATTCAATAATACCCGAGTCTGAGTTGCCTTTTGACTCCACAACCGCGCGAGAAAAACAATTACGTAGCCTGCTATGCGCCTGTTTCAGCGCCTTGCTGTCGACAAAAATTAACTCGCTATAAATTCAGCATCCGTAACCGCGTGAAGTATCCTTCAAATCTAGAAAATAATATCTTTACCCATAATAACAGATGAACATTATGCATTGTTCATGCGAATAAAAATTAACCTGCCATTAATGACTAATGACGGACACTAAATACAAAAACAATAAAATCTTGTAACTACTCAGCCACCCCATATCAAAAATATGGGGTTTTAAGATTGGGGCGCAGGAATAAGTACCGATGCAAAATTAATTTAACCTTTACGAAAATGCCACTTTATGATTTTCCCCAATATTTGCAAGTACATTGAATAGCTCCTGCTCAAGTGACTCATAAGATTCATAGGCCGAAAAAGGTAGCCATTCGTACTTTATTTTACGCCATATAATTTCAATGATATTGAGTTCAGGTGAATAAGGAGGAATCGGGTAAATCGTTAAATTTTGCTCTTGCCATCTTTCAATATTTTCTTTAAATTCATGACGTGTATGAGTCGATGCATTATCAATAACAAGGACGGTAGGTCTTTCAATTTTTTTAGCAAACTCATCAATACAAGCAACCACCACTGATGTATTAACCGCTCCTTCAAAGACAAATGAATCAAACTCGCAATCCCTGTTAACAAACCCTAAAACATTGAGACGTTTGCTTTTTGAACTTGGAACTTCGATCGTTTTACCCGAGAATTGCCAAGCATAAGGAACACAAGGCTCCAGAGTAAATCCTGACTCATCAAAATAGCATAAGTTGATTTGATTATCTTTATGTTGTTGTATTAATTCTTTTAATACTTCTTGTGCTGCCTCAAACGCTGAAAATCAGGGAAACGGAGCTTAGCGAAGTGATGATTTTTAG
>CAYZUM010000081.1:0-11240 GCA_964481455.1 uncultured Methylomonas sp.
CGCACTTCGGATTGGCGAATCGCCCTGTCGCCTATCAGGGACTAAAAATCATCACGTCGCTAAGCTCCGTTTCCCTGATTTTCAGCGTTAGCTGTTAATATAGCCTTCCGTTTGCCCTCTTTCGGCATTTAAAATAGCTGTCAAACTCTGTTTGCACTATAATGGCCTGTTTTTGTAGCGCTTATTGAATACCCTGCCCATGATCTCCATCCGCAATCTGACTTTTTCGCGTGGCGACAGAAAAATTTTTGATAATATCTCATTAGAGATAGCGCCGCATAAAATTACTGCTATTATGGGACCTAGCGGCACAGGTAAAACAACTTTATTAAAATTAATCGGCGGACAACTCACCCCCGATAGTGGCACAATATTAGTCAACCAGCAGAATATTCACCGACTGTCCCGAAACAAGTTATTTGAGCTACGCCAGAAAATGGGTATGTTATTCCAAAGTGGTGCCTTATTAACAGATATGTCCGTGTACGATAACATTGCTTTTCCCATTAGAGAACATACCCAACTAACTGAAGCAATGATTCGCACTGTCGTGCTGATGAAACTCAATGCAGTTGGTTTACGAGGTGCACGTGATTTAATGCCTAGCGAATTATCGGGCGGCATGGCAAGACGAGTTGCGATGGCTAGGGCACTGGCATTAGACCCCGAGATGATACTCTATGACGAACCCTTTACCGGGCAAGATCCAATGTCTCTGGGAGTACTGGTCAAGCTTATTGAAACACTCAATCACACCTTACAGTTAACCAGCATTGTTGTATCACATGATGTGCAGGAAACACTCTCTATCGCTGACTATA
Source organism: uncultured Methylomonas sp. (assembly GCA_964481455.1). GTDB lineage: Bacteria > Pseudomonadota > Gammaproteobacteria > Methylococcales > Methylomonadaceae > Methyloprofundus. The sequence continues at coordinate 822 of CAYZUM010000081.1, forward strand.
TCTATATTATATCAGAAGGAAAAATTGTCGCCCAGGGAACACCGAACGAGATTTGCAATACCGAATCTGAATGGGTTAAACAATTTATGCAAGGTCTTGCAGATGGCCCAGTCCCCTTTCATTATCCAGCAAATGATTTTAGGCGTGACCTACTCGCGACTGATACCCAGCAATGACAATTTTACAGCTGATAGGCCAGAAGAGTTTAAAATCCTTTGCAAAACTAGGCAGAGCAACTCTTTTTCTTATTTCCATTTTATTTAGTCTTGGGTTTTTACTATTGCGGCCTGGTTTACTGATTAAACAGCTGTATTCAGTCGGAGGGCTCAGTTTCTGGTTAATCGCTATTTCAGGGCTTTTTGTTGGTATGGTACTGGGCTTACAAGGCGTATATACCTTATCAACCTTTGGGGCTGAATCGTCACTTGGCATTCTTGTGGCCGCCTCGCTCGTCAGAGAATTAGGCCCTGTCGTTAGTGCTTTATTATTTGCAGGTCGTGCGGGCTCTGCGTTAACCGCTGAAATTGGCTTAATGAAGGCAACCGAGCAACTTTCTGGCATGGAAATGATGGCTATAGATCCGCTAAAACATACCATTGCACCGCGTTTTTTTGCTGGTTTTATCTCGCTGCCCTTATTAGCTGCCTTATTTAGCGCAACCGGAATTTTAGGAGGCTATCTGGCAGGAGTTGATTTATTGCATGTCGATTCTGGCGCATACTGGTCACAAATGCGTAGCGCGATTGATTTTAACGATGATATTATCAATGGCATCATTAAAAGTATCGTCTTTGCCTGGCTGGTATCTTGGATTGCTTTATTTGAGGGCTATGATGCTGTACCAACCTCAGCCGGGATCAGCCGTGCAACCACACGCACTGTCGTTAACTCTGCTTTTGCCATCCTGGTTTTCGACTTTTTATTAACGGCCCTTATGTTTGGAGCACGCTAATCATGACCAGCAAAACCATAGAAATTTTAGTTGGCCTGTTTGTCAGCACCTGTATTGCTGCCCTTTTCTTTCTTGCTCTGCAAGTCAGTAATTTTAGCGACTTACAAGATCATGGCAGTTACACTGTCAATGCACATTTTGATAATATTGGCGGGCTTAAAGCAAAAGCGCTCATTTCTATGGCAGGCGTTCCGATAGGCCGTGTTGCGGAAATTAGTTTTGATTCGGAAAATTATGATGCTTTGGTTAAAATGCGCATCGATGCCCGCTATAATAATTTGCCTAGCGACACTTCCGCAAGCATACTAACCTCAGGCCTTTTAGGAGATAAATTTATTGGTTTAACACCCGGCGCCTTAGATGAGTATTTACAAGAAGGTGACACCATTGAATTAACGCAATCCGCATTGGTGCTGGAAAGGCTGATTAGCCAGTTCCTGTTTAACTCATCTGATAAAAATGAATAATGTGATGCACACTATAGAAGTGCTGGAGTTAGTCTCTGGGAGCTATCAAATAAAAGGGGATTTAACGTTTAGTCACATTAACAAGTCAAGCTTAAAAATTTTTGATTTACAACACATTAATTCTACCGAAACCTCCATCATTCAAATGGACTTACAGCAGCTGGGTAAAATTGATAGCGCTGGGCTGGCTTTACTTATAGAATGGATAAAACTTTCCCATACCTATAAAAAAGAACTTCGATTCAACAATATTCCAGCTCCATTATCGGCACTTGCAAAACTGAGCTATCTATCTGATATCAATTTATTGACGACTAAGAACAATTAAACAACATGGATAAATTACTCATTACTGGCGGCAAAAAGCTTGCTGGTGAACTCATTGTTTCAGGCGCTAAGAATGCTGCGTTACCGATTTTAGCCGCCACATTGCTCAGCGATACGCCCACTATTATCGGTAATATCCCACACTTACACGACATCACCACTACCATGGAACTGTTAGGTTGTATGGGGGTGGAGCTTTCCGTTGACGAAAAACTCAACATTGAAGTCAATAGCAGTACCATTAAGAAACTGGAAGCGCCCTATGAATTAGTACGCACCATGCGCTCATCTATTCTTGTTCTTGGGCCATTATTAGCCCGCTTTGGTAAAGCGGATGTGTCTCTTCCTGGAGGCTGCGCCATTGGTGCACGCCCAGTGGATATCCATTTAGATGGCTTATCTAAAATGGGGGCGGATATAAAGGTTGCAAATGGTTATATCCATGCAACCGCTACACGCTTAAAAGGTTGCCGTCTGGTTTTAGAGCAAGTAACCGTCACCGGCACAGAAAACCTGTTGATGGCTGCAACATTAGCCGAAGGTACAACCATTATAGAAAATGCCGCACGTGAACCAGAGGTCATTGACCTGGCGAATTTCCTCAATAAACTCGGCGCAAAAATTACTGGCATTGGTAGCGATGCTCTCACTATCGAAGGTGTTGCGCGCTTGGGCGTTAAAGGTTTGCATTACAATGTACTCCCTGATCGTATTGAAGCGGGCACTTACCTAGTCGCAGCAGCCATGACGCGTGGCAAAATTAAACTCAAAAAAATCCAGCCGACTCTACTGGATGCAGTACTGGCTAAACTCAGCGAGGCAGGCGCTAAAATAACCACTGGCGAAGACTGGATAGAGCTGGATATGCAGGGCAAACGCCCTAAGGCAGTCTCTATTCGAACCGCCCCCTTTCCTGCTTTTCCCACTGATATGCAGGCACAATTTACCGCAATGAATGTTATTGCAGAGGGCGTTAGCACCGTGACCGAGACTGTTTTTGAAAATCGCTTTATGCATGTTCAGGAACTGCAACGCATGGGAGCCAATATTAAACTGGAATCCAATACGGCTATCTGTACCGGTGTAGACCATTTAACAGCAGCCCCCGTGATGGCGACCGATTTACGTGCATCCGCTAGTCTGGTACTTGCAGGCCTGGTCGGTGAAGGCCAAACACTGGTTGACCGTATTTACCATATAGATCGAGGTTATGATCATATCGAAGAGAAACTTTCTCAACTCGGCGCTATCATCCGCCGCATTCCAAAATAGTACAGGCTTTTATACATGTTAACAATCGCTGTTTCTAAAGGCAGAATATACGACGAAGCGCTCCCTTTACTGGCCGATGCTGATATTGTGCCGCTTGACGATCCGAAAACCAGCCGTAAACTGATTCTTAAAACCAATCACGATGACGTACAACTGGTGATTATCCGTGCAACGGATGTACCCACTTTTGTCGAATATGGCGCGGCAGACCTGGGCATTGCCGGAAAAGATGTACTGATTGAACATGATTCAGACAATTTGTATGAACCCATTGATTTAAAAATTGCCTGTTGCAAATTAATGACTGCCGCACCAACCAATGCACCGGATATTTCAGGGCGAGTGCGCGTGGCAACTAAGTATGTCAAAACAGCCGAGCGCTATTTTGCCAGTAAAGGCATACAGGCCGAGATCATCAAACTATACGGTGCGATGGAACTGGCTCCGATAGTCGGCCTGGCAGACTGTATTGTCGACGTGGTAGACACCGGCAATACTTTAAGAGCTAATGGTTTAGAGCCGCGTGAACTCATTATGAATATCAGTTCGCGATTAGTGGTTAATAAAGCCTCTATGAAAATGAAGCATTCTCTTATTCAGCCCTTGCTTGATCAATTTGAAAAAACGCTTGCTACCAGATAAATCATCACTATGACACAAACTATCACTCGCCTTAATAGTACTGATTCAAACTTTCAATCACAGCTACAGCAACTACTTGCATGGGAAGAAAGTACAGATCATGAAGTTCACCAACGTGTTTTAGACATTATTACTAATGTACGCTCAAAGGGCGACCAGGCGGTACTGGATTACACCAATCAATTTGATCAGTGTTCCCTGACACATTCATCGGAACTTGAGTTACCTCAAGAGCAATTAAAAGCAGCCTGGGATAACCTGCCAAAAGATAAAGCAGAGGCGCTACAAACTGCAGCCAGCCGAATTCGTACCTATGCTGAGAAGCAAAAAATGGAATCCTGGCAATATACTGAAGAGGATGGCACCGTACTGGGCCAAAAAGTAACCCCGATTGATCGTGCCGGCCTATATGTCCCTGGCGGTAAGGCTGCCTACCCATCATCAGTCTTAATGAATGCCATTCCTGCCAAAGTAGCGGGAGTGCGTGAACTCATTATGGTCGTACCCACACCTCTAGGCATCACTAACGAACTAGTATTGGCTGCTGCCCATCTTGCGGGTGTTGATCGTGTTTTTGCGATTGGTGGTGCCCAGGCAATTGCTGCTTTAGCCTACGGTACCGAATCTATTCCTGCTGTAGAAAAAATTGTGGGCCCTGGAAATATCTACGTTGCCACCGCTAAAAAACTGGTTTTTGGCCAGGTAGGTATTGATATGATTGCAGGCCCCTCAGAAATACTGATCATTTGTGACGGTAAAACGGATCCTGACTGGATTGCGATGGACTTATTCTCGCAAGCTGAACATGACGAAGACGCACAGGCAATTTTATTATCAGATGATGCTGAATTTCTGGATGCCGTTGCACAAAGTATAAACAAGTTGCTTCCTGAAATGGAACGTACGCACATTATTAAAGCCTCATTATCAAGGCGAGGCGCACTGATAAAAGTAAATTCCTTAGAAGAGGCTGCTGAAGTGGCCAATACCATAGCCCCCGAACATATAGAACTTTCTGTAGAAGACCCTGAGGCACTGTGCAAACATATTCGCAATGCAGGGGCTATCTTTATGGGCCGCTATACTGCTGAGGCATTAGGTGATTATTGTGCTGGCCCTAACCATGTATTACCCACCTCTGGAACGGCGCGATTTTCTTCTCCTCTAGGGGTGTATGATTTTCAAAAACGTTCTAGCCTGATATTCTGCTCAGCAGAAGGTGCCAATACACTAGGTAAAACAGCCTCAGTGCTAGCACGCGGTGAAAGCTTAACGGCACACGCTCGTTCTGCAGAGTATAGATTAAATAATACGTCATAAACGAACATGACCGTTGTAACCGTTCACCTCCCCCTATGAAAACCCATAAGTTGAAAAGAGTTGTTCTCATAAAACCTCCCCTAACCCCTCCTTGTAAAGGAGGGGGACTGAACGGTTACTGACCTTTGGATATATGCTCAGATAAGCTTTTGTTATCAATCTTAAATAATTATGCAACCATATCAACCAAAAACAATTAACACTTCAAAGGTAGAATTACCCGATGATCTCAAGAAGCTCGTTGAAATGTTGGCTAAAAACACCCACGACCATTGGGCAATGCTACGCATGACACAAGGCTGGACGTATGGGCCTAATAGGAACGATGAGACTAAACAACATTCCGATTTGATCGAATATAATGAGTTACCCGAGTCAGAAAAAGAATATGATAGGCGCAGTGCTATTGAAGCCATTAAAGCTATCATGCCCTTAGGTTTCGATATTCAACCTCACTCATTTGGAAACTAGTATTAGATACCTCTATATCATCGAGAACGCATACACTGCAAAACGGGGTTACAAACTTAAGACGGGACAACCTATCGGTAGGGTGGACAATCTTTTCTGCCCACCGAGGTACAACTATAGATTCTCAGATAAATAATTTCCATTTTTAAAAAATAAGTAGCTTTATTTTCAGCATCTTATAAAACAAGGCTTGGAAATTAAATACCTGAATGTCTATATGATGGAGGGGTAAAAAAACTTGCCCACCCTACTTGTTATGCAAACGCTCTGTCCCGTCTTAAGTTCGTAGCCCAAAACGAGACATACAATCTGATTCTAAGGTTTAAAATTAAATAACGGATAGAACTTTTTCATCAGCTATAGACATTATTTTATGAGCAGAATAGTAACTCCCCCACCTATACCAATAATTTTAGGAAGAAAGCATAAAATAAATTGTCACCTTCCACAAAAAGTGCCCCAACTTCAATCCACTACTACACTAGAGAAAACAAAATGACTGATCTACCTGAAAAAACATGCAGCATAGAGCGCTTGGTAACCCACTCTAAATTAGTTGAAGCCGCGCTAAGCGGCAAAAAAACACAGCAGCGTCGTGATGGTGTTTACGCGTACCCAAATGAAACCTTCACTCTTGAAGGCCAGGCATTTATCGTCACTGATTTAACCAGAGAAACCATTGGCGATATGACGGATGCTGAAGCACAGGCAGAAGGCTACCCGTCACTGGAAATGTATAAAAACCTGATTTTAAAAATGCATAAAGGCATGGAATGGGATGAATCTGCACCCGTCTGGGTACACCACTTCAAACGTGTAGAATAATGCCATTGCGCAACGTATATGACTGAACAAGACCTTATCACTACGGTGATACGCCCTGAAATCAGGGCGCTTTCAGCCTATAAAGTAGCTGATGCGACAGGGTATATTAAGCTTGATGCAATGGAAAACCCTTATACCTGGCCTGCAGACATGAAAGCTGAATGGCTTAAGGTCATTCAGCTGGCTGAATTAAATCGCTACCCTGACCCAGAAGCCAAGTCTCTTTGTGGTATTTTAAAACAATACAACCAGATTCCTGAGCAATGTGAGATCTTATTAGGCAATGGTTCTGATGAAATCATTCAGCTCTTGCTAATGGCATTACCCGCTCATTCGACTGTTATGGCGCCAGAACCTAGTTTTGTTATGTACAAACAGGTTTCCCTATGCTTGGGCCTCAAATATAAAGGCCTTCCATTACAAGCTAATTTTGAGCTAGACCTTGCTGAAACTTTATCCGCCATAAAAAGCCAGCAACCCGAAATTATTTTTCTTGCCTACCCAAATAACCCAACAGGTAATCTATTCGAGAGTGCTGCTATTGAGAAAATTATTCAATTGAGCAACGGGCTTGTTATTATTGACGAGGCCTACGCACCCTTTACTGACTTTAGTTTTATCTCACAACTGACTCAATATAATAACTTATTAGTCATGCGTACGGCTTCTAAACTGGGCTTAGCGGGACTGCGTTTAGGCTTTATTGCAGGCGAACAGAACATAATTAAACAACTCAACAAGGCAAGATTGCCTTATAATATTAACATTCTTACACAGTGTAGCGCTGAGTTTGCCCTTTCTCACCCTGGTATATTTAGCAAACAAACCCAGGCTATCTGTCATGAACGTGCAAGAATGTTTTTACAATTAAGTACGATAAAAGCAGTAGCCCCCTGCCCGAGTGCAGCCAATTTTATTCTTTTCCGTACCGAAAAAAATAAAGCGACAGATATTTTTAATGCATTAAAAGAACAAGGCATATTAATAAAGAATCTTTCTCCACAAAAAGGATTATTGACTGACTGTTTGCGCGTCACTATTGGTAAACCTGAAGAAAATAATGCCTTTATTAAAGCCTTAAAAGGCGCAGTTGCATAAAAAAAGACGAACAACAGACTTCAAAAGACAGCGACTCTGATGTACTATTGAGCCGATAATATTGAACTTTGCAAAAACCACAACGAGGAGCGTAATACATGAGCGAACAAGGCGTCGATAATTCAAAACGCCAATTTCTAACAACGGCTTTGACAGTCGTTGGTGCAGTAGGGACAGGCTATATTGCTGTACCTTTTCTGTCGCAAATGCAGCCAAGTACTAAGGCGAAAGCGGCCGGAGCTCCAGTAGAAATTGATATTAGTAAATTAGAAACAGGCCAGTTAATCCGTGCGGCTTGGCGTGGCAAGCCGGTATGGGTTCTTAACCGTACTCCCGATGTTCTGGAAATCCTGGCAAACAATACGGGTAATCTGGCTGACCCTGACTCCTTAGAGTCTAATCAACCTGAATCCAGCCAAAATGAATTCCGTTCTATTAAACCTGAAATTTTTATTGCCGTTGGACTCTGTACACATTTAGGTTGCTCTCCCACATTCCGTCCTGAAACGGCTCCAAATGACTTAGGCTCTGACTGGAAAGGCGGCTTTTTTTGTCCCTGTCATGGATCAGGGTTTGACCTTGCAGGCCGCGTAGGAAAAGGTGTTCCAGCACCGACTAATTTAGATGTACCACCACACCGTTATATTACAGACACTCTCGTTATTATTGGCGAAGGCAGTACTGAGGAGGACAGCGCATGAAAACAAATTACGTAGCGAATTGCGGCACTTGGTTTCTTGACCGCTTTCCACTCACTAAACTGTGGAATGATCATATGGCGCAATATTACGCGCCGAAAAATTTTAACTTCTGGTACTTCTTTGGCTCCTTAGCACTACTTATTCTGGTCAATCAGCTGATCACCGGCATATTACTGACCATGAACTACAAGCCGGATGCTGCATTGGCATTTGACTCTGTAGAATATATTATGCGCGAGGTGCCCTGGGGCTGGTTAGTCCGCTATATGCACTCGACTGGTGCTTCAGCCTTTTTTATTGTCATCTACCTGCATATGTTTCGTGGACTGATCTACGGTTCGTACAAGCAGCCTAGAGAACTTGTCTGGATATTTGGCATGTTGCTCTTTGTGGCTTTAATGGCAGAAGCTTTTATGGGCTATTTACTTCCATGGGGTCAAATGTCTTACTGGGGTGCTCAGGTAATCATCTCATTATTCAGTGCGATTCCAATAATAGGCGATGATTTATCGCTTTGGGTACGTGGTGACTATGTAATCTCAGATGCAACCTTAAATCGCTTCTTTGCTTTCCATGTGATTGCCATTCCACTGATTTTAATCATGCTGGTTTTTTTACATATCATTGCTTTGCACGAAGTCGGTTCTAATAACCCTGACGGCATTGAAATTAAAGAATCTAAAGATCCATGGGGACACCCTGTTGATGGCATTCCTTTTCATCCTTACTATACGGTAAAAGATATTGTGGGTGTGGCGGTCTTTCTATTTTTCTTTGCTACCGTCTTGTTCTACATGCCTGAGTTAGGTGGCTATTTTCTGGAACATGCTAATTTTATTCCGGCCGATCCCTTGGCCACACCTGAGCACATTGCTCCTCTCTGGTATTTCACACCTTTCTATGCGATTTTAAGAGCAGTTCCTGATAAATTTGCCGGAGTTATTGCCATGGGTGGCGCGATAGTCGTGTTATTTTTGCTACCGTGGCTAGATCGTAGCCCTGTCAAATCAATTCGCTACCGTGGTGGTATCTTTAAGAAAGCACTGGCTTTATTTGTGATCAGCTTTATAGGTCTAGGTTATTTAGGTATGCAGGCACCTACGCCAGCCTATACCATGGCAGCTCGCGTTTTTACCGCAATCTATTTCGGTTTCTTCTTACTAATGCCCCTTTATACTCGCTGGGAAAAAACCAAGCCAGTTCCCAAAAGCTTAACTGAGCAACCGACGATTGAAGACCGCATACCCGGTATAAAGGAAAGTTTTGCAGCAATGACCATGGAGGTTCCTGAGGAAAAAGACGGTAAAACAGTGATGCACACTCGTCCTAACCCATCCGGCATTGCTCACGAAATAAGCAGCCTTGCAAAAAAACTTAAAGGGAGCCTGGACTAATATGAAAAAACTATTACAAACCTGTCTATTACTCTTAATGCCACTGAGTGTATTTGCTTCCGGTGGTATAAACTTGGACTCTGCTGATATTGATTTAACCGACAATGCTTCATTAAAAAATGGCGCTCACCTTTATGTACAATATTGTCTAGGGTGTCATTCTGCTAAATATATTCGCTACATAAATCTGGCCGATGACTTTGCTATAAATCAACAAGAAATTTTAGATACAGTTGCACCAGATGGTGCACGCATCTATGACAAAATGCTGACAGCAATGAACGCGCATGATTCTAAAAAGTGGTTTGGTACGACACCCCCTGATTTATCATTAATAGCTCGCTCAAGAGGTGCTGATTGGTTATATAGTTACCTAAAAGGTTTTTATGCTGACCCTAAAAAACCTCTCGGTGTCAATAACGTCATTTACCCTGATGTTGGTATGCCTAACCCACTCTGGAAGCTTCAAGGCTCACAAACAGCTGTCTATGAAAATATTGATGGCCGAGATGTTATTACCGAACTAAAGCTTGAGGGTAATGGGACGATGAGTGCTGCTCAGTTCGATAAATCAGTTAATGATCTTGTTAACTTTCTGGTTTATGCAGGTGAGCCGGCTCAACTTGAACGCCGTAGCATGGGTAAATATGTATTATTCTTTATTTTCATCTTTGGAATCATTGCCTATCTATTGAAGAAAGAATACTGGAAAGACGTACACTAAAGTAGAGCGGACTTTAGTCCGCCCTTATGACACTTTATAGACACAAAAAAGCGCTACTTCTCACGAACTGGCGCTTTTTTTTATCTCACGTAAAAATAAACAATGAAAAAATATTTACGACTCTGCTTTCTCAGTTTCTGCTTTATGACGCAAGCAATACACGCTAAGACAAAAACACAGGCGCGCCATGCTACTTCGTGAAATTCAGGGACTCCTGTCACCTTCA
>CAYZUM010000082.1:0-11215 GCA_964481455.1 uncultured Methylomonas sp.
TGAGTTGATGCATTGTCAATCATAAGAGTTATTGGCTTTTCAATCTGTTTGGCAAACTCATCAATACAAGCCACAACAACTGAAGTGTACACATTTCCTTCAAAAACAAAAGCATCGAACTTGCAATCTCTGTTAACAAAACCTAAGACATTAAGACGCTTGTTATGTGAGTTTGGTGCTTCAATCGTTTCACCTGACTCTTGCCAAGCATAAGGAACACAAGGCTCTCATGTAAACCCCGATTCATCAAAGTAGCACAAATCAAGATTACCCTCTTTATGCTCTTGTATTCATTGTTTAATTTCGTCCGTTGCCTCATCACATTTTTCTTGATTACGCTTCATCTTTAAGGGCTTTCTAACTCGCTTCCAAACAAGCCCCGCTTGTTTACAAAGACGTTTTATCGTGTCAATACTGATTGAAATACCAAGATCTTCTTCAAATCCCGATAGAACTGACTTTAATGAGCGGGGAGATTTTTTAACTTTTTTCACTAAGCCCTTTTGTTGTTTTTCAGTTAAAATGCTTCAACGACCTCTTCCCTGGCAATCAACCAATCCGTCAATTCCATTCTTTTCCCAATGAGTAAACCAAGTGGAAACCGTTTGGCGGCAGACATTGTAAATAGAACAAATTTTTGGAACAGAATACTCTGGTTGACTTAATAAAATGGCATGAGCTCGCCTTCTGTTTGAATGAAGTGGATGGTTTATGTGCATCTCATTTAATGCAAAATTTTCTTCTGGGCTTAGGTCTTTTATGGAGAGCATAATAATTAAAGATGTCATAATAAATATTTATTATGACACTATTTTTAGTTAAATTAATTTTGCGTGAGTGCTTAATCACTGATGTTTCAATGATTGAATTCATGCCATTTTATAATTTTACAACAGGGGGTACTTGAGTTGCCCGAATTGTTAAAGATTGAAAGTGCAGGAAAGGTGAGTTTTTTTACTGCCTAATTGAAAAATATTTTTGCAGATTCAATCAAGACTACTTTTGAGATTTTGTATGCTAAAAAACTGCAATAGCACATTGGAAAAGTTTTGTAATATCATGCTTGTAAAGAATTAAATCTTTATGTCCTGCGATGACACCCCTCGTTTATCTGTGTGGCGCACAATGTAATCGCAGGACATAAAGTTGTGACTGAAGTAATACCTAGAGCAAAAAAATAATATTTATATTTGTAATTCAAAAAATACCTGTTTATAATGCGCCTTCAAATTGAGTAAGCGAGCGAGCGTGGCGGAATTGGTAGACGCGCTGGTTTTAGGTACCAGTATCTTATGATGTGAGAGTTCAAGTCTCTCCGCTCGCACCACTTAAATATCAGATAGATTTATTAGCGATAATCATCGTTAATTCCCACCGGATACATTCCCTGCACTCGGGATACATTTTCATTAAATTATACAAAAATTGTTTGAGGTAAATCAATGCAAGTCTCTGTCGAAAAGACATCGGAATTAAGCAGAAAAATGACTATTACTATTCCTGAGGATGTTGTTCAGGATAAAGTGAATGAGCGTTTAAAAACAGTCGCTCGTGAAGTGAAGCTGGACGGCTTTCGTCCAGGGAAAGTGCCTCAAACAGTTGTTAAAAAAATGTATGGTGCACGTGTAAGAGAAGAAATTACAGGTGACTTGATTCAATCAAATTATGTTAGTGCCTTGCAGGAAAATGATTTGCGACCAGCAGGAATGCCGAAAATAGAGCCAGTAGAAAGCGATGAAGGATTTGCCTTTACCGCCGTTTTTGAAGTATATCCAGATTTTACCTTAGAGGGTGTCGATTCCATTTCAGTTAACAAGCCAGTGACTAGCGTTGAAGAACGAGATGTTGACGCAATGATTGAAAAGTTAAGAGGGCAAAGAAAAACCTGGATCTCGTCTGAGCATGAAGCTCAAGAAGGTGACCAGGTCAGTCTAAAGTTTTCAGGAATCTGTGAAGGTGAAAATTTTACAGAGGGTACTGTGGAAGACTTTCAAGTTGTGATTGGAGCTAAGCGTATGATTCCAGGGTTTGAAGATCAGCTAATAGGGCTTGCGGTCGGTGTAACTAAGAAATTTGATATCAATTTTCCAGAAGAATATAGTCATGAAAAATTAGCGGGAAAACCTGCCGAGTATGATATTGAAGTGCTAAAAATTGAAACGTCTTTATTGCCGGAAATTGATGCTGAATTTATTAAAGCTTACGGTGTTGATACAGGTGATGCAGATGAATTTCGCGCTGATGTTGAAAAAAATATGCAGCGCGAATTGGCGCAGGGCCTAAAAGCAAAGCTTAAAAATACAGTGATGGATGCACTGGTTAAAAATGTACCTATGACTGTCCCTACAGCGATGGTCAATCAAGAAATTGAAAGCTTGATGAAGCCGTATTATGACAATGCAAAAAAGCAAAATATGGATGTCAATGCGTTACAGTTACCTAAAGATGGCTTTGAAGAGCAAGCAAAGCGTCGCGTGGCATTAGGGCTAATTTTGGCTGAAATTATTCAGAAAAATGAAATCAAAGCTAAGCCAGATAAAGTGCGTACTGTCATAGAAGAGATGGCGCAAAGTTATGAGGAGCCAGAAGAAGTCATAAACTGGTACTATAGTGATGAAAAGCAGTTGGCAGAAGTTCAACAAATGGTACTTGAAGATGCGACAGTTGACTGGGTATTAAATAAGGTCAATGTAACTGAAGAAGAAACAACATTCAGTGATATCATGGATAACACAGCGCAAAGATAAGGAGTTCAGTACAATGAATAGTAGTCACAGCGAAATGGGGAATACCTTTTCACCAGAAGCGGCAGGTGGATTAGTGCCGATGGTCATAGAGCAAACTGCTCGTGGAGAACGCTCTTATGACATTTATTCACGCTTGCTTAAGGAGCGAGTCATTTTTCTCGTTGGGCAAGTTGAAGATTATATGGCGAATCTGGTTGTGGCTCAATTATTGTTTTTAGAGTCTGAAAACCCGGATAAAGACATCCATTTGTATATTAATTCACCTGGTGGTTCGGTTACCGCTGGTATGGCCATTTATGATACGATGCAATTTATTAAGTCTGATGTCAGTACCATGTGTATAGGCCAGGCTGCGAGTATGGGGTCGCTTCTTTTAGCGGGCGGGACTGCAGGTAAAAGATTTTGTCTGCCCAATTCCAGAGTGATGATTCATCAGCCATTGGGTGGGTTTCAGGGACAAGCTTCTGATTTTGATATACATGCGCGAGAAATATTAACGATACGTGAAAAGTTAAATAGAATTCTAGCCTTTCATACGGGTAAAAATATTGAAGAAATTCAGAAAGATACTGATCGAGATAATTTTCTGAGCGCTGATGAGTCAGTTGAATACGGGTTGATAGATAAGGTATTATCAAATAGAACAGAGCCTTGAACAGGTCGTCAAATTATATTATTAAGGTTAAGTAATGAGCAAAGAGAGTGATAGCGATAAAATTTTGTATTGTTCATTTTGTGGAAAAAGCCAGAGTGAGGTAAGAAAGCTTATTGCTGGTCCTTCTGTCTATGTTTGTGATGAATGCGTCGATCTTTGTAATGATATTATTAAAGAAGAGCTGGCAAGTGATGATCAGAGCGAGGTAGGTGTAACAGAGCAAAGGCTGCCTAAACCCAAAGAAATTAATGCAGCACTGGATGAATATGTTATTGGCCAGGAAAAAGCTAAAAAAATATTATCAGTGGCTGTTTATAATCACTATAAACGCTTACATAGCCGTCACAATAAAGGTGATGAAGTTGAGTTGGCGAAAAGTAATATATTATTAATTGGGCCGACAGGATCGGGAAAAACGTTGTTGGCAGAAACACTGGCAAAAGTACTGGATGTACCTTTTACTATTGCTGATGCAACGACTTTAACTGAAGCTGGATATGTTGGTGAAGATGTTGAAAATATAATTCAAAAAATTCTTCAGAAATGTGACTTTGATGTCGAAAAAGCTGAAACAGGTATTGTCTACATCGATGAAATTGATAAAATTTCCAGAAAGTCAGAAAATCCATCGATTACTCGTGATGTTTCTGGAGAAGGTGTACAGCAAGCGCTTTTAAAACTGATAGAAGGAACAATAGCTTCTGTATCGCCTCAGGGGGGGCGTAAAAACCCGCAGCAGGAATTTATTCAGGTCAATACCGCTAATATTCTGTTTATAGTTGGGGGCGCTTTTGCGGGACTTGATAAAGTTATAAAGCAGCGCTCTGAAAAAGGAGGAATTGGTTTTTCTGCAGACGTTAAAACCAAAAGTGAAGAGAAGAATGTTGGTGAGTTATTTGCTGAAGTAGAAGCCGAGGATTTGATTCGCTATGGGTTAATACCTGAATTTATTGGACGTCTGCCTGTGGTTGCGACACTCGAAGAGCTTAATGAGGATGCGCTGATTCAAGTGCTGACGGAGCCTAAGAACGCGCTGACGAAGCAATATCAAAAGTTATTTGAAATGGAAGGTACTGAGTTGGTGTTTCGTGAAGACTCATTACAAGCCATTGCGCAAAAATCCATGCAGCGTAAAACAGGTGCCCGAGGCTTAAGAACCATCGTTGAAAATGTGTTATTGGATACCATGTATGAAATCCCGTCTGCAAAAGATGTCTCTAAAGTCGTAATAGATAGGTTAGTGATAGAAGGAGAGAATGATCCTTATTTTGTCTATGAACATGAAATGAAAGTTGCTTCATCTGAGTAAAGATGACTAAGTTCAAAATAAGGAGCTTTAGTTTAGAGAGGTGGAAACAAATAATCATCCAAGATGGCTGGTTTTTGCCCATCATCTTCGTTGTAGTAACCATTGCGTAGCCTGCTATGCGCCTGTTACTACGCTTTGAATACGAACAAAAATCCTGCCCAATATTGGACGTTTATTTATTTCCAGCTTCCTTATCTTAAAAACTGTTTGAAAAAAGCGATAGTTTATTGAATAAACTATCGCTTTTTTTGTTTTACACCTTGTTAAACTGACAATCATCCTTATATTAAAAGCATATTTTTTATTATTGAATAAAGGTTCCCCCTATGGAAACGAATGAAAAAGTCGATCTTGCAGTTGATGATTGCCTTACGCCGGTATTGCCTTTGCGAGATGTTGTTGTTTATCCACATATGGTCATTCCTTTATTTGTGGGGCGGGAAAAGTCTATTGAAGCATTGGATAAAGCAATGCAGGAAGATAAACAGATTTTACTGGTTTCACAAAAAGAAGCAGAGTTGGATGACCCCGTTTTTGATGAGCTTCATACAGTAGGGACGCTTGCTAATATCTTGCAATTATTGAAACTTCCTGATGGTACGGTAAAAGTTTTAGTGGAGGGTGAGCAACGCAGTAAAGTGCTTCATTATCAGGAGCAAGATGGATGTATTTTTGCGCAAGTTAGTGGGATAAGTGATGAAATTTCGTTAGCTGATGCCGAAATGGATATACTTGTTCGGGCTGTTATGGACTCATTTAGTAAATATGTAAAGCTTAATAGCAAAATTCCTCCCGAAGTATTAAATGCTTTATCGGGCATTGAGGAGAATGGACGTCTGGCAGATACTATGGCAGCGCATATGAGCCTGAAAGTTTCTGCAAAACAGGAATTACTGGAAATGGCAGATATTGCCAAGCGCCTTGAAAAGCTAATGCTGTTGATGGAAAGTGAGGCGGACTTGTTTGAGCTGGAAAAAAACATTCGTGTCCGGGTTAAGCAGCAAATGGAAAAAAATCAGCGTGAGTATTATTTGAATGAGCAGATGAAAGCCATTCAAAAAGAGCTGGGAGATATGGAGGAGGCTGTTAGTGAAGTAGAGGAGCTGGAGCAAAAAATAGCGAAAGCCGGGATGTCTAAAGAAGCCAAGGAAAAAGCCGAAGTTGAAGTCAATAAACTTAAAATGATGTCTCCGATGTCGGCAGAAGCCTCGGTAGTGCGTAATTATATAGACTGGATGTTGAATGTGCCCTGGAAAAAGAAAACCAAGGTACGCCACGATTTGAAGCTGGCTGAAGAAATTCTGGATACAGATCACTATGGTCTGGAAAAGGTTAAGGAACGTATTTTAGAGTATTTGGCTGTGCAGCAGCGTGTTAAATCACTTAATGGGCCTATTTTATGTTTAGTCGGGCCTCCTGGTGTCGGTAAAACCTCTTTAGGTGAGTCAATTGCTCGAGCAACTAATAGAAAGTATGTGCGCATGGCTTTGGGGGGGGTGCGTGATGAAGCTGAGATACGTGGGCATCGGCGTACTTATATAGGCTCAATGCCAGGTAAGATTTTACAAAGTCTGTCCAAGGTAAAGGTACGTAATCCTCTTTTTTTACTGGATGAGATAGATAAAATGTCGGGTGATTTTCGAGGTGATCCAGCTTCGGCCCTTTTAGAGGTCCTAGACCCTGAGCAAAATAAAGCGTTTGCAGATCATTATTTAGAAGTTGATTTTGATTTATCCGATGTGATGTTTGTGGCGACTGCAAACACGATGAATATACCAGGGCCGTTGCTGGATAGAATGGAGGTTATTCGTCTGGCGGGTTATACGGAAGATGAAAAAATAAATATTGCGATGCGTTATTTATTGCCGAAGCAACTTAAAAATAATGGTCTATTAGTCTCAGAAGTAGAGGTTAAAGAAGAAGTTATCAGAGATATCATTCGCTATTACACCCGTGAAGCAGGTGTGCGTAGTTTAGAACGAGAAATTTCTAAAATTTGCCGTAAAGTTGTTAAACAATTATTATTAAAAGAGCAAAAGCCTAAAGTCAGCATTAGTTCTGCTATAGTGTCGGACTATCTTGGCGTACGTCGATTTAGTTATGGTCTTGCAGAAGAGCAGGATCAGGTGGGGCAAGTGACCGGTTTAGCCTGGACTGAAGTGGGAGGTGAATTGTTGACGATTGAAGCTGTGGTGATGCCTGGCAAGGGTAAGCAAGTCTCTACAGGAAAGTTAGGCGATGTCATGAAAGAGTCCATTGAGGCAGCGATAACGGTCGTACGTGCGCGTGCGGAGGTGCTTGGCATAAGCGATGACTCTTTTCAAAAGCAAGACTTGCATATTCATGTACCAGAAGGTGCCACTCCAAAAGATGGTCCAAGCGCTGGAGTTGGGATGTGTACAGCAACTATTTCAGCCTTGACAGGCGTTCCAGTAAGGGCTGATGTTGCGATGACAGGAGAAATTACGCTGAGAGGGGAAGTGCTTGCTATTGGCGGCTTAAAAGAAAAATTGTTGGCGGCTCATCGAGGAGGTATTAAAACCGTTATTATTCCTGAAGAAAACAAAAAGGATTTAACGGAAATCCCTGATAATGTAACACAAAATTTAATTATTAAGCCCGTGCGCTGGATAGATCAAGTGCTGGATATTGCTTTACAATATCAGCCAGAACCACTGAAAAAAGTTACCGAAGCGGTTAAAAAAAATGTGCAAAAAACAGATGAAAACGCTGTTCGAGCACATTAATTTCATGCTAAAGTTCTGTATTGCTTGACATGACTTGGATGGAGTTGATATAAATACACTCGTTTAAATCATGTTTTCACATTGATTTTATATTTTCGCTAGCTGGCATAATTGTGTGCTGTAAATATTTCCTATGGAGTAGAATAAATGAACAAATCAGAACTTATCGATGCAATGGCAGATGCTTCAGAATTAACTAAGGCAGATGCAGGGCGTGCACTTGATGCCTTTATGTCTTCCGTCACTAATGCATTAAAAGAGAATGACTCAGTCGCATTAGTGGGTTTCGGCACATTTTCTGTAAAAGATAGAGCAGAGCGTAAAGGACGTAATCCACAAACGGGTGCTGAAATTACCATTAAAGCAGCTCGAATTCCTTCGTTTAAAGCGGGTAAGGGATTGAAAGATAGCGTTAACGGTTAAAAAAGTAGAACACCTTTAAAGAAAGTGTTGCAAAATTTTAAAATGATATTATAATAGAATCTCTTTAGTCGGGTGCTTAGCTCAGCTGGGAGAGCATCGCCCTTACAAGGCGAGGGTCGGGGGTTCGAACCCCTCAGCACCCACCACAGACTTGGAGCGGTAGTTCAGCTGGTTAGAATGCTGGCCTGTCACGCCGGAGGTCGCGGGTTCGAATCCCGTCCGCTCCGCCATATTAAAAAACCCCGACCTTTTGGTTCGGGGTTTTTTTTTATTTAAATTATTTGTATACAGTTTAAGGCGGCTGGCTATAGACGTTTACCCATATTTAGGGCTACACGAAATATACTACGCATCTGTAGGGGCGAATTCACTCGTACGATACGGCTTAAACCTGCAGGCCTAGCGTTAAAAAGTCACTCAAGTTATTTCAACCACGCTCTTTAACCCACTCTATACTTTTGTTCAAGGTCTGTGGGCATTTGAGAGGACACCTAAATCAAGATTTAAGTGCATACCACGCGATGTAATTATATCTACAGCTGGTCATTGGGTGCGGATGTAGAGCGCTCTTTCTACGGTAGGCAGGGGCTAGCAAGATAGGGAGTAGCTGTGACAAGGATTAAGTTTGTTATAGACGTTCTGCTTATTTATACTTCGGATGACCACGATTGTGGGTTGCTGGCTACTGAAACTTTAACTTAGGTTGCTCTGCGCATATTTAAGCGCTGTATCAAGTACAGAGCGTGCATTGTGCTATCGACAAAAAACTCGCTATACGGCCGCACCTGAGACCGCAGGAAGTATAGAATATATATTTGGTTAAATTGTGAACTTATTAGGGTATACTTCTCTTTTTAATCGATGTACGTTGACCCTAAGACAATCAATAAAGTAAGGCTAATTTGATGCTGACAGAAATAAGAGAAAAAACACAAGGTACTTTTGCCTGGGTAATTTTGATATTAATTTGTGTACCCTTTGCGCTGTGGGGTTTGCAAAATTATACCGAGGGTGGTCAGGAAAGTGCTGTCGTTATAGTTGGAGACAAAGAATTTGTTCAGCGTGATGTGAGTCAGGCTTATGCTCAATTTAAACAGCAGTATGCCGAAATGCAAGTGCCTGAAGAAATGTTAAAAAAACAGGCAGTCGAAAAATTGATTCGTGATGAACTTTTATTGCAACATGTTACAGCAGAAAATCTTTCAGTAACTGATGGGACGGTGCGCAAATTTATTGCTTCTCTGCCTTATTTTCAGGTTAATGGAAAGTTTGATAAAAAACAATATGAAACTATGTTGGGGCAGCAAGGGATGTCCTCGGCACAATTTGTTAACCGTATTCGAAAAGCATTGCTCATGGAGCAATATCAGAAAGCTGTCACTGATACCAGCTTTGTTTCAAAACAAGCAATCGAACGGTTTTTCAAAATTCAGAATCAGAGCCGGAAAATTGAATACGCAACCATTAAACTAGTACCTGTTACGACAACGCCGTCAGTTGAAGATATTAATACTTACTATCAACAAAATGTAACGACTTTTCAGACTGCCGAGCAAATATCTATTGAGTATGTGGAGCTTTCTTTACCTGAGTTGATGAGAGATATTGACCCTACTGAGGAACAGATAGTAAGTTATTATCAGGATAATATTGAACTTTATTCGAGCAAAGAGCGGCGTAAAATTAGCCATATTCTATTTGCTAAAACTAAAGATACCACTGAGGAACAGGCTCTACAAAAAGCTCAGGCAGCTGAACAACGCTTAGTCGCTCAGGAAGCTTTTGCTGCGTTAGCACTCGAATTATCCGATGATACACTGACTGCAAAAAAAGGTGGTGATCTAGGATTGTTTGAAGAGGGGGGAATGGTGCCCGAATTTGAAAAGGTGGCATCAAGTTTATCGTTAGGAGAAATATCACAACCTGTCAAATCTGCTTTTGGCTATCATCTAATAACAGTCACAGAACTTGTACCCGCTGAAACAAAAAAGATAGCTGATGTTAAAGCTGATGTTATAGAGGCAGTTAAAAGAGCTGAAGCAGAAACAATTTTTTATGAATTAGGGGAGTCTTTGACGGAATTAAGCTTTGAACATTCAGATAATTTGTTGGCAGTCTCTGATGATTTAGGTCTAAAAATTGAGCAAACAGAATTGTTTACGCAAGACACTGGATTAGAGATCGCTAGCGAAGAAGCTATTAGAAACATTGCCTTTTCTGAGGCTGTTTTACAAGGTAATAATAGTGAGCCAGTTGAGTTAGGTGAAGATCGTTTAGTTGTGTTACGATTGTTAGAGCGTCAGCCTGCTGAAACAAAGCCTTTGGCAGATGTGCAGAACATTATCGTAGCAGCGATTCAAAGTCAGCAGGCTAAAGAAAATGCTAAACAGGAAGCTGATGCGATTAAACAAGCTTTAATGGCTGGCAGTACAATGAAAGAGGCGGGCGTATCAGTTGAAACAATGGCTGATCTTCGTAGAGATAGTAAAGAGGTGTCTTGGGCCGTTAATCAGGCGGCTTTTAAAGCAGCTAAGCCTATTGCTGGAAAAACAACTGTTATCGTCGTGGATTCTCCCATAGGTGATCAAACTGTCGTTAATTTATTAAGTGTTACCGAGGGTCGTCAAACAATTGCAGATAAAGAAAAAGCAAAACTTGCTGAAGTAAATATTGCAAAAGCATTAGGGCAGTCTGATTATGAGGCTGTGATTGAAGGTATACGGACTTCAACGAAAGTTTCGATCAGGTTTTAATCGTTAGACTCAGTTTATACTTCCAGCGGCCGATTTTAGCCGATAGCTACATTGCAGAAACGGTTACGTCATCTGCTGAGCGCCTATTTTATTGCCTTGCTCTCGACAAAAACCACAGTCCCATCTTGACTGCGCGAAGTCTATGTAAAAAAGGGAGGTGTTTGCCTCCCTTTTTTTTGTCTGGTTCTGACGCCCTTCTCTTGTAGATTCCAATTTTAATTGGAGTGTAATGGTGACACTATTTTCAGGTATCATAAAAAATAACGTTTTTTTGCTCCTGCATTTGATTGCCTTAGGTAAATCAGTCAAGCGTGAAGTAAGTCAATTTAAACATGCAAGCCTATGAATTTAGAAACTAAAATTTACTATGTTGATAATGTATTCTTTAACTATTAGGTGAAAGTATTAGGGAAGTGGAAAATAATCCTCATCTAGGATTAGAGTGAATCTTTTTGGGTTGTTATCTGCTATTTTATGGCTTGTATAAAATTATACAAAAATTGCATGCGTTTCTTTTGAGCATTAACTAAGGTAACTCGCAACAAATAACCCACCCACCTTGCTTGTTTTTTTGTCCGTCT
>CAYZUM010000083.1:0-11122 GCA_964481455.1 uncultured Methylomonas sp.
TTCTCTATCCTATTGATTTGCTTGGGCAGCATTAAATGCTCTGAATCGCTGTAAATACCCCATATTGCGCAGGATTTTTGTTTGTCTTCAAGGCGTATAAATAGGCGGTCGGGGTAGAAATGAAGCGCGCAACCTTAGACATAGGCTTGGCTGTTTCGGCGTTTCCGATGTCCCTGCCCGTTTAGCCAATAACATAAGTACTCACGCAAAATTAATTTAACCTTTTTATTAAGAGTTTAAAAAAATTTAAAATCTAATGTAATTTAGGCAAATATGAATATATTTTTACAAAAAATATAGGTTCTCAGATAAATAATTTCCATTTTTAAAAATAAGTATCTTTATTTTCAGCATCTTATAAAACAAGGCTTGGAAATTAAATACCTGAATGTCTATAGAGTTTTTTAATGGAAATAATTAAATTATATAGCCTGCTATGCGCCTGTTACTACGCCTTGAATATGAACAAAAATACTGTCCAATATTGGACGTTATTTTATCTCCAGCTCCCTTAGCCCTAGGCATAAGGAAAAGATAAAGCATGTTATTAACAAAGTTGAAAACACTCAGTAAATAAGCCTGCCCTTTTAAAACAGGAAAGATTATAATCATTCACATTATTTAGCGAAGGGAAAACCATGCAACATACACAAAATCTAGTTCATGACGCAGGACTTGGTTTACGCCGGTCTTTTATTGAACAAGCCATAGCGACTCCCCTAAAAAACGTTAGCTTTTATGAAGTGGCTCCTGAAAACTGGATGACTCTCGGCGGCAAGCTTGGCAAACAGTTTAGAGCTATGACAGAGCGCTACCCTTTTATCTGTCACGGTCTATCCCTCTCTATCGGTAGCACTGACCCACTAGATGAAGACTTTGTATACGACTTAAAACACTTTATGCGTGTCCATAAAATCAAGTTATATAGTGAACACCTAAGCTACTGCAGTCACGAAGGTCACCTCTACGATTTAATGCCCATTCCATTTACGCAAGAAGCCGTTCAGCATGTCGCTAGGCGCATACAAAGAGTTCAAGACATCCTTGAACAAAAGATTGCTATTGAAAACGCTTCCTACTATGCAGCACCAGGCCAGGAAATGACAGAAATTGATTTTTTTAATGCCGTTATTGCAGAAGCAGATTGTGATGTACTGCTGGATATTAACAATATCTATGTGAATAGCGTTAATCATAGCTACGATGCTGAACAATTTCTTCGCGCCATACCGGCACACCGAATCAGCTATGCGCATATTGCTGGACATTATGTCGAAGCAGAAGATTTTTTAGTTGATACCCATGGCGCCGAAGTGATAGACCCGGTCTGGAAATTGCTAAGTAAAGCTTATGAATTATACGGTGTTTTCCCCACCTTACTGGAAAGGGATTTTAATATCCCTAGCATGGCTGAGCTACAGCGAGAAGTAAGCACTATTCAATCAATTCAAACTGCATGGCATACTCAAAATGAGCAACTTTCCGCTTAAGGTCGACTTTAAAACCAGGCAAGCAGAGTTTTCTGCCTATATTCGTGATCCTGCTGCTAACACCTGCCCAAGTGATGTGGCGCCTAAGCGAATGCAGGTATACCGTGAGTTATTTTATAATAACGTTGAAAGCTTCTTATCCAGTAACTTCCCGGTTTTACGGAAAATTTCAAACGACTCACAATGGCACCAGCTTGTACAAGATTTTTTTGCCAATCACCCGTGTACCTCTCCATTTTTTTCAGAGATCCCTGAAGAGTTTATCATTTACCTGCAAAACGAAAGAAAAGCTAACCAAGCCGACTATCCGTTCATGCTAGAACTTGCTCATTATGAATGGGTAGAAATGGCTATATCCATTAGCCTGGAACAAACGCCTGACACTAAGAAAACATCTGGCTTTAAGCAAAGAATACGTATATCTCCTCTCGCTTGGCCACTAGCCTACCAGTTCCCGGTTCATAAAATTTCACCAGACTACTTACCTATGAAGGTGCCTGATCAAACCAGTTACCTTGTCGTTTACCGTGACAATACAGATGAGGTTAAATTTATAGAGCTTTCTCCGATGAGTTTTCATCTATTACAAACAATACAAAATCAGCAACCAATGAGTATTAGCGACTGTTTAACAACTATCTTATCTGGCAACCCAAGTGAATCACTTCAACATTTGGCTAAGCAGGCATTAGAACAGTTTATTGATAAGCAGATTATATTAGTTTAGGAACTTAGGTAACTCGCAATAAATAAACTACCCATATTGCGCAGGATTTTTGTTTGTCTTCCATTAGTAGAAATAGGGGCTACCAACTTAAGACGGGACACCAGTAAAATAAGCTTCTGGAGAGACTCTACGCTATACTGGCTTTCTACGCATTATTTCAGTAAAAAAGCTATGGAAACTGTCCCGTCTTAAGTTGGTAGCCGAAATAGGCGCATAGCTGGCGACGAAACTGTTTCTACAACGCAGAAGACGAACTAAAAGACTAGCAAGATGGGTGGGTGTTGCGAGTTACCTAAGGTCTGGATTAAAACGTTACTTTAAATTTTATAACCAAGAGCGGTTGCATCAAAGTTTGGATTATCAAACACCAAGTGAAGTACATTTTTTATGAATGTTTTAGATATTTCTCCTTATTATTTGGAAAAAATGGTCTTGACAATAGGGTCCACTTTAGAGATCAAACACCAATGTCTTCAATCGGAACTCATTTTAATGCTTTTGATATCTGGGCCATGGTATGACAAAATCATGAGTTGAACGGGAGCATATTTATAGCATACTTCCTGATAATTTTGAATCCGTAAGTCGAGAAAATAAAAATTCGTTTTGATGAGCAATTACGAACCTTTCATCTTTGCAATTTGTAGCTAAGCTATTGATTGTCGGTTAAATGGTAAAATAAATGGGGGTTGAAGAGCATGTTTTGTACGATATTTTGCGTTTTAAAATATCATAAGGCATTGAATATAAACAATGCCTACAATATAAAGCATGGGGCTTCGACAGCCTAGGGCTGGCCCCCATTTGAAAAGAGAATATTGATATTATATTTTAAATTTGGTTGATATTTTCCAATTTAACACTTGCGTTTTAAGAGAGTATCTACATTGATCAGAGCTTTACACGTCAGCTGTGGGATGAATATCTCGCTCAATAAGTGTTACTATTTTGTATTGCACCCGACCTGAACTTGTTTATTGAAAATAAGTAACAAGCGCGCTAAGGAATGAGAACTAAATAACTTGCGCATTCTCATTTTTTCACCTTCACTCGTGTAGCAACAGTTACGTGGCCTGTTGCTACACGAGTGAAGACAAACAAAAAAGCTGCGTGGCAATGCACAACTTATTGTGCGCCACTCCTCAGCACAAAGGCCTATCAAAATTCAAAGAAAAGTACTGACTTAAATGACTTGCGTTTATGCAAAAATACTACCAGCTAACGTTACCACCCGGCGAACTCCACACCTTTGCGCCTGTACTCGTAATTCGTATCCAACCATTTCCTGCTTGCACTGTCCCAGTAATGGGGGTAGCCCTAAGGGTATAGGTAGAAGCTGTAATAGCAGGAATGGTTATATTGTACAGAGCCACACCACCAACCGTGATCGTATTTGAATATACATTAGGTGCACCCCCGCCCGCATCAAGATAACTTGAACCATTTTGCACATAGTATTGTTCCATGGCACTGGTATAGGCTAACAATTCGCCTTGAGCGATGACTCTTCGCCCCTTTTGCAAGTGCTGAAGATAAGAAGGATAGGCAATCGCTGACAAAATGCCAATCACAGCAACCACGATCATAAGCTCTACTAAAGTAAAGCCAAGTCTATTTTTTTTCATTTTAATTCTCTCATTGCGGCCTATACCCTAGCCAAGGAACATGCACGAAATAATATGGACAAAGCAGGATTTGACAAAGGTCTTTTTCCTACCCGGCTATAGTTTATAGCCTATTTATATTTTAGTGGCGTGAGTTATCGAGAAATGTGGCAATATAGCTTGCTCATTTAGAATTCAGGTCATTCAAGCCATTACTATCAGTGTGTTGCGGGTGAGACACAAAACAAAAAAAGGGATAGCCATAATCACAAAATCCTGTTGCCTATCATATGATGACACCTCTGGCATCAGTGATATATAGCTTCTCAGATAAATAAATTACATGTGCATTACAGATAATATCCCTATAACTCGGTGTTCCAGTTTTTGTAGTACGTTCATTTTATTATCTATTTTTGATTTCGATGAAATTTTATTTTCCTTTAAAATCAATGATATAACATTTATTACAATAAAATACGAGGCCTTCAAGGCCAGTGATAGCTGAAAACTGGAACATCGAGTATAAGAGTTGGTATCTGGGAAATTATTTTTCTGAAAGTCTATAGCGGAAAATATTGAGCTCCTCCCCCAATACTATTAGTAGAGTTTATGTATATTTGAAGCTCAAAGTAAGGGGACGGTAGTCAACCTACCTGTTATTTTACCTTACATCTAATGGCGAACTACCTTACCAAAAAAGCTATTACTCGATGTTCCAGTTTTCAGCTATAACTGGGCTTGAAGGACCTCGTATTTTGTTGAAATAAAAGTTAAAGTATTGATCTTAAAGGAAAACATAATTTAATCGAAATTAAAAATAGATAATAAAATCAACGCACTACAAAAACTGGAACATCGAGTATTAGGGTACTCACCCTTTTCCCTGATAGTAGTTTATACTTTTGCCATATCATAAAAAAATGCAAGACAAGGTGTAGGGGCATTCTACATAAAATTCTCTAACGCCATAATGCAAACTGAAAGGTACCATTCTTGGCCTCTCCCCTTAATAAACTGGCAAACCTGAATACCATTTGCGATACATCATAATACTTTGATCCATAGGGATGACTAAGGACAGTTTGCAGCATAGCTACCTTTCTCAGTACGCATTCGCCCAGACCCAGCGATAACAATTTTACGAGAGCTGTCAACACCCGCCGGTGGACAAAATTCAAAATTCCCTAAATTATTCGCTCGACCATGTGGGTGGTAAGTAATAAAGCTAGAAAAATTATTGCCTGTAATACTCACACCGCCCGAGTAGGCAGGGTAATTTTTTAACACTTGCTCGCCCGCATTTCTAATACCATTGTCGTTGTCATCAACAAATATTCTCCAACCATTACTCCACTGAGCTCCCTTGCTTCTAATGGTGATGGCTTGCCGACGCTTGATTGATGTGCTACGCGCCAGATTTAATGAAGCAATCATATCATTCGCCTGGGCAGTCAATTTTTGACGGTTGATAAAACCTATAAAGGTTGGAAACGCAATGCTTGAAATAATGCCAATCAGCGCAACAACAACCAGCAACTCTAGTAAAGTAAAACCTTTCTGGCAAATTTTCTTTTTCTTTGATTTATTGAGTATTTTCATTTTGTTTTGCTCAAAACCTGGCCCTCCAAGCCACTACAAGATTATTGACTTTGTTTATTGCAAGCGCTTCAATCTCTTGCCTAAAAATATCCCCCAAAATATAGTCTATTTTGTAGGCTATGAGTTTTGCAAAAAATAATGCCTACCTACCTTGATAATGCAAACCGCGACATACAACATTGAATTCTAAATGATCACTCCCGAAGATTAGTCCTGAGAATTTTAATATTATGCCACGCAAAAACTGTCAGTGAAACAACCTATCGTTTCTCAGATATATTAATTCTATGAATATTACCAATAGCGTTCGGCATGGTTTGTGCTTAATATTTTATATACTATTTTAAATCAGCAAGATAAACTAATTATTACTTGTTTGAGAATAACAAAAGAATTTATAGGGATTTTTTTAACTTATTATTGTATTTAAAATTCAATAACTTAAAGTTTCAAGCAAAAAATGTGCCGAACGCTATTGGAATATTACACATAACTTTCCTTTAAGGGATGGTCTCTTGGGAAATTATTTTTCTGAATGTCTATAGAGAGTTCCCGTTGTTTTAAAATCAGACACCTTTCATTTTTACGCCAGAATAGCTTTCACTTATCAACTACGACTACCAACTTAAAGCGGGACAGATCTCGGGCAAAACAAGTAGGGTGGGCAGTTTTTTTGCCCACCATCAAGGTTGCATCTAGTCTTTTTTGCAAAAGACATCTCCCGGGAACTAAGGACTCACCGCGGCCAATAGCGTTCGGCATGGTTTGTGCTTAATATTTTATATACTATTTTAAATCAGCAAGATAAGCTAATCATTACTCGTTCGGGAATAACAAAAGAATTTATACTCGATGTTCCAGTTTTTGTAGCATGTTGATTTTATTATCTTTTTTTTATTTCGGTAAAATTAAGATTACCTTTAAAATCAATTGATTAACTTTTATTGCAACAAAATCTAGGTGCCTTCAAGCCCAGTTATAGTTGAAAACTGGAACATCGAGTTATAGGCATTTTTTTAACTTATTATTGTATTTAAAATTCAATAACTTAAAGTTTCATGCAAAAAATGTGCCGAATGCTATTGCACCGCGCCACCGTCACCTTGATCACCAGTGGTTTTAATTTCGTTAACCTCGTGAACATTAAAGCGACCTGATTCTCCGAAGACGGGCGCTACTGACGGAACCTCACTCTCAGGACAATCCTGAGTTAAAAAAGCGTTCGCTAGACCCTCAATGTCGGAGGACATACTACTATCCCAGCCAGGTACATCCTCTCCTTTGCCATCTCCAAGAATATATCCATTTGCATCAAGAAGAATTTTGAAGAGTTTATTATCATGATCCGATGCCCCATATAGTTCACCGTTTCTATACAGTAAGCCTTCAACTTTTTCCCAATACATTGCCCCCAGATCAACAGCCACCATGTTTTCAAAACCATTAGAGAGGTCAAAAGCATATAAATGACTATACGAATTTTGGTAAGTTCTCCACACATGAGAAGCATAAAGTATCTTATTGACTGGGTCATAGGCAGTATCTTCAATATCTTTATTTATATAATATCCCTTCCCCGAAGGAAAAACGATATTACCCATGGCATCCGCGAAAGACCTTTCGGCAAGGATAGTGCCATCCAGACTGAATTTAACCCATTTATTATCATCATTATGCGGTGCAATAAAATCTCCATCAATTAATTCCAGTGCGTCGTAATCTCCCCCTGCCATATCGGTTATTTTCCAGTAATCACCGCTAAAAGTTCCATCGGTGTTTTCCGTCAAAGTAATTTCATAAAATCCCTGGCTCCCGCCTGAATTCGCCTGAATAGCATAGTATGTACCACTTTGAGATCCTGTCAGGTTTTCGAGTTCAAGCGGGAATACTATGGCAGGTGTTAATTCAAGCACTTCTGCACTATCAAGTCTGTAAACTGCGACACCATCATAATCATCATTCATACCATAAATGGTAAAGCTTTCGGCAAAACAACCACCTTCACTTTCAGACAACAGGCCACATGCTCCAGGAATAGCCCCATTTGCCCGGTAAGCAGCCCACTCACTCCTAGCAATAGAAATGGTTTGCGGCTCATTACTCATGCCGCCTGGGTAATGACAGATGGTTATGTCATGCTCTGCTGCTGCAAAAGCACTGCCAGATGTCATTGCTAGGCCACTAAGCATGGCTAGACCTAGATACCCAAATATTTCTTTATTTTTTAAAACTTTCATTTAACTTCCTTCCTATATATTTTAGGAGACTTGCCTCAGCAAGCAATAAATACCTTTCAATCAAATAGTTATATTTTTCAGAAAAAAGTAATGCTGGTATTTATTTTGATTTTTTGACGCTATATCTCTTTGTATTAATTAATTATACGCTTAAGCATGATTCCAAATCATTATTTTTCCTCCAAATTATGACACTGTTCATTAATTTTTCTTCCGCTCCTTTAATTCATTCCAGCTCCGTTGCAATATCGAAAGTAGCTTGCTAGAACGCCATTCTTACCGTATATTCTAAATTTTGTGTTATCATCTTTTCGTGCCCATTTATAATCATGTTCTTTGCTTAAACAACTCACCCTAAATAATCCAACCATTTTGCTTGTCTTCTGCGTTGTAAAATAGTTACGTAGTATAGAAACTATTATTTATATATTTTTCAGTAGCTTGGCGAGAGAAAGCCATCGACTATTAGGCAATGAGAGTCAAATAACTTGTGCATTCTGACGTGTTTTTTTTGCTCGCCTTCTGCGTCATGCAAACAGTTACGTAGCCAGCTATGCGCCTATTTCCTCGCCTCGAAAGACGAACAAAAATCCTGCGTCAAATGCACACTACAACATTGCCATTCCTTGATGCTCAAATTTTATGAATAGATTCACTCTAAAAATAAGAGATTAACTGATAAGAACACTTTAAATTTATAAGTTATCACTCTCCTTCTACTCTGGCCTCTCACACCGAACTGCATATTTTGATTCAACAACCCGCTCGGCACCACTTGCATTCTGTTGCGCAACAGTCACTCTGATGGTATACAATTCTGTCCCACATCCAATCGCTGAAAAATCGATTCCTTTATTTGCAACACCTGCTTTATACGGCGCAAAACCGTTCGTCGGAATTATCGGACACACCTCATTCATAACACAACTTGCTGGCCGCCCATATCCTGCATCAACAGCGTCGATAATTCCATCACCATTTTGATCTATTGCGCCTATTGCGTCTAATGTCGTATCAGGGTTGTTTTCACACCACCAGCTTTGCACGACTGCGGTATAACTACCTAAGTTGAAAGTAGTTCCTGGGGCAATAAGACTATAGCTTCCCATGGCATTCTGACACTTCCAGTTATCGTTTCCTGCACCCGCTATATTTCCTGTTCGAATCACACTCCAGCGATTTGTATCAATTGCTGGTTCAACTGCATTTAAAATATTCTCTGCGCTGCTAAACGCCTGGCTTTGCTCCTGCGTATTACCAATCATGGCAAATTGCAGAGTATTCTGTTGTATCGCAGTGGCACTAATTAAGGTCATCAATAGCAAAAAGACCATGACCATAATCAATGCAACTCCTTGCTGTGTATTTTTCATCATCTTGCCTTTCCCCTTATAATAATTCATTGCGGAAAGCTGCTGTGGTTGAAAAAACCCGGTACAAACGTCTTTCTGCAGCGTTAGTCGGGGCAAACGAGAGCTTGCCGTTGATAGTATAATTTCCAGGCACACCAACAGAAAGATTGATTGTGTCACTGCGTAAGACTATACTGATACGTACCGACTTCACATCTCCCCAAGCACTGACTTGATCGACTGTTCTATAAACAGTCGTCGGGTCAGCTGCCGCATTAGTCTGCCCATAGAGCACCCGTAGCTTTTCTACATTGGAGATTAATGGCACAGCCGACAGTAACTCAAAATTGAGAGCAGGGACGAGATCTAAATTCTCCCTAAACGCTCGGCAATATAAAACATTGGACCCCTCACCCGCATCAAATTCCATATAAAAAACTATGACAACAATATGTCTTTGCGGATTTGCCAGATTTGGCGGGTTTGGCTCTCCTGGCAAAAAACTAAAGCCGTCAGTACAGGGGGAATATTGATTATTGTCTAATTCCGCACCACCTTCTAACTGATACCGGATAATAACGGTATCTGAATTTAATCCAGCCAAGTCAGTAAAACCACCGATCACTTCTTCATTTCCCATATCGAGTACAGTACCGGGCACGATGTCCCCATTATTTCTAATAGTATAAACCCCCCCTGCATAATCAAGTGCCAACTTGTCATGATAAATGGCGTTTTTGTCCCAGCCAGTCAACGATTTATTGGCTAAATAACCCGTACGTCTGAATTCACTGTTTAGCTTATCCAGCGTGAAGCGGGCATCTTCCATCATATAGCTCAACGACTTTTGTATTTTGAAATTATCCGAAACACTGAAAAAGACCCGCCCCATCCCGCCGACAAACAGGCTGGTTAGTAGCAATCCAATCATCAGCTCTATCAAGGTAAAACCTGAGCTAGTTGTCTTAGTTTTGTTCATGGGCTGACATCGAATGTAAAATAAGGAGCAATATTATTAGCGTTGGCACTGGTCAAATCCCATGTGACTTTTACCCGAATAACCGCCATACTTCCCGCCACAGCAGGTTCACCAGCAGCTACGACCGCTCCTACGGCTAACTTGGTAATTGTTAAATCTCCGTTTGGTAACACTTCTAAAATATCTTCCCGAACCCTATACCAGTCATATTGTGCTAATTGCTGACTATTTATACAATCTACCGCCGGATCTGGAGCTGCACCTGCCGCCGCGGCAGGCGGATCATCAGCATTGCAAAAAGGATATGCACCAAAGGCTTCCACAGTAGCCTGGTCAGCCGCCAGAGTAGCAGCCCCCCCTCCTAGCTGAAGAATAGCAACGTCCCAATAGGCTGGGTTTGCCCTGATCCTATCCCCCATATCGTAGGCAAAAAATACTGCCAATGATCGCATATAGGCATCATTATTATCTTTCAAGGCAATCCCTTGCATACCAGCAATACCTAACATGCCAATTGCAAAAATAACCATTGCAACAAGCACTTCTACTAATGAAAAACCTTGTACTTGTACTTTTTGTCCTACTGCTATTGTCATGCTTAACTCCGAGACTGGCTGTCATTAAATCATAGCTATGCACGGGATGATGTTAACTAGTCCTCAAAAATTCCGCGCATCGTAAGTATGTGAATCACTTAACCAAAAAAAAGCCAAACGCTTCACAGTTCCTTTTATTTCTGAAAAACCTAGTCATATAAATTTCACCTCTCCTGCCTCCTATAGACTTTCCAGAAAAATAACGTCTTGGATACCCTTCCTCAAAAATATGTCATTCATAAGACACATAAAATTTATTTACCTGAGAGACTATAGTCATTTCTGCCCAGAAGTTCTTATAGCATAAAGTATTGTCAGTGGTTTCGTGAAGATGTCAAATACTGGCATTTTAAAAGTGCACCAATCTTATTGGATTAAACAAGAATATGTAGAGTGATTAGTGGCTCATAATTTCATTTCTTCCCGCTCCTCTTGCCGAATAATATCAATGCTTACGGCACACTCTTGAAGAAAGAAGAAGCAGGCGCGCCATGCTACTTCGTGAAATTCAGGGACTCCTGTCACCTTCATTCAC
>CAYZUM010000084.1:0-11090 GCA_964481455.1 uncultured Methylomonas sp.
AATGAAGGTGACAGGAGTCCCTGAATTTCACGAAGTAGCATGGCGCGCCTGTAATTATTTTAGTTAATATTTTCTATTTTTTTGTAAAAATATATTCAAATTTCCAAAAAATACACTAAAAAATTGGAGATTTTATACTTTTTCAAAGAGGTTAAATCAATTTTGCTTGAGTAGTTGCCCGGTTTTGTTAGCTGGGAATGGCCCAGCATGGCAACTTGATATGAAGCAGTGATATAATTTTGAGGCTAAGATCTTGCAAGAGATGTCACTTTTTCTGCGGCTAATCTTAAAGCCAGTAAAGTTGCAGATTCACCTGTTTTTTTGCTCTCATCAATGCCTGAGTGGGCGCAGGTAAAATAAAATTGCAACTTTTCTAAAAGTTGTTTATGGTATACAGAGCTTGATGCAAGGACTAGGCTATTGGTTTTCATAAGAATTTAATTGACAGGATATGGTCATTACCGCTATTATTGTACAGTTATGTTAGACCAATTACCTGAACTTATAAATCCAGTTGTATTTGCTGAGCGGCAAAGTCATTTGCTCGGGCATTTAAGTGTGCAACGTTTAGATCGTCTTGCTGATTTCCTTTTTGATAAGAAAGGGGAGTTGAAGGTTGATTTGCAATTTTATAAAGAAGGTAAAGTTCCTGTTATCGAAGGGCGTATCGAAGGTCATTTGATTTTAACATGCCAAAGTTGTTTGCATGCACTAGAATGGGTTGTGAATAAGCCTGTTAAGATAGGTATGGTTCAGACAATTGAGCAGGCTGATCGATTGGCTGAAGAGTTTGAGCCAATGATGGTTGCAGATAATAAAATGTCGCTGTCAGGTATTGTTGAAGATGAAGTGCTTATCTCTTTGCCCGATTATCCAAGGCATGAGAATGAGTGTTTAAAATACCCGCCAGCTGAAAAGCTAGTTGAACCTGAGATAAAGCCGGAACCTGACAACCCTTTTGCTGTTTTAGCGACACTTAATATTACTGGAGACCCTAATGGCCGTACAAAAAAGTAAAGTAACTCGTTCTCGACGTGGGCAGCGTCGTTCGCACGACTCACTAACAAGTCAAACACTGGCGAAAGATCCGGCAACGGGTGAAACACACCTGCGTCACCATGTTACACCTGATGGTTACTTTAAAGGTCGTCAAATTGTTGTGCCTGAAGAAGACTAAGTGATATTTGCTTGTGCATCATTGTACAATGCTAGTTTAATTAGTTTTGAAAGCCGGGCTTTATGTCCGGCTTTTTTATATCAACTTCTGGAGTTTTGTTTGCGTGAGTCTAATAATTTCAATTGATGCTATGGGCGGTGATCATGGCCCTGATTCTACTATTCCTGCTTCACTGGATTGTTTGCGAAATAACCCTGAATTGCAGCTTATTCTAGTCGGAGATGAGCAAGTGATCGGCCCCTTGTTAGAGCAAGCTATACTTGAGTTTGAAGGGCGCTTGACAATTCAGCACGCATCACAATGTGTTGCAATGGATGAGTCTCCTGCCAAGGCGTTGAAAAATAAAAAAGACTCCTCTATGCGTGTCGCCATTAATTTGGTGCGTGATGGAAAGGCAGTTGCCTGTGTTAGTGCAGGTAATACAGGCGCGCTAATGGCAACAGCCAGGTTTGTTTTGAAAATGATCCCAGGAATTGATAGACCTGCCATTATTTCCACTATGCCTTCTATTTTTGGGCATACACATGTGCTGGATTTAGGTGCAAATGTGGACAGTCCAGCAGAAAGTTTGTTTCAATTTGCCATCATGGGAGCAGAAGTTGTTAAAGCACTAGAAAATATTTCTGACCCAAAGGTGGGGTTACTCAATATTGGCGAAGAAGATACCAAAGGCAATGTGCAAGTTAAAGCTGCCGCGAAATTACTGGAAAATTCTGACTTAAATTATATTGGATATGTAGAAGGAAACTCGCTAAATGCAGGTGAGGAAAAAGTCGATTTAATAGTCTGTGATGGTTTTGTTGGTAATGTGGCGTTAAAATCTATTGAAGGGGCAGCGAAAATGATTTCTTCTGTGATGAAAGAATCATTTTCTAAAAACGTATTGACTAAATTGGCTGCATTGATTGCTTATCCAATATTGACTGCCATTAAAGAGCGTATTGACCCACGGTTGCATAATGGAGCTAGCTTTCTGGGTTTGAAAGGTTTAGTGATAAAAAGTCATGGTGGTGCGGACGCCTTGGCTTTCAAGACGGCAATACAAGTCGCTGAAGTTGAAGCAGAAAAGAATGTGATTCAAAAAATTAGTGAGCAAGTAGAGCTTGCTTTAAGCAGGAGAGAAGGGACATGACAGCGTATGCAAGGGTAATTGGCACTGGGGGCTATCTGCCATCGGAGATCAAGACTAATGAGGATATTTCGCAGACGGTTGATACCTCGGATAGCTGGATTTTTGAACGTACCGGGATAAAAAGCCGGCGTATTGCTGCTGACGATGAAACCGCCTCCAGCATGGCTGAAATTGCAGCCAGACAAGCCATAGAAATGGCAGATATTGAGCCTAAAGAAATCGATTTGATTATTGTCGCCACAGGGACTCCCGATAATATTTATCCTAGCACGGGTTGTATGTTACAGCATCGCTTAGGTATAAAAGATTGTGTTGCCTTTGATATTCAGGCAGCTTGTTCAGGCTCAATATTTGGTCTGGATATGGCCAATCAATATATCAAGTCAGGTGCTGCTAAAACCGTTCTGGTCGTTGGTTCGGAAATATGTTCGCGTATTGTTGACTGGACAGATCGAGGTACCTGTATTCTTTTTGGTGATGGCGCAGGCGCTGTATTACTGCGGGTGGCTGATGAAGCAGGAATTTTATCGACACATATTCATTCTGATGGTCGCTTTGAGGATTTGCTGTATTGCCCGAATCCTCAGGCTTCAGCTGGAGATGATACGGCAGGCTATATTTCAATGAAAGGCAACGAAGTCTTTAAAGTCGCAGTCAATACGCTAGGGCGAATTGTTGATGAAACACTTGAGGCCAATAATATGCAGAAAACGGATGTAGACTGGTTAGTCCCGCATCAGGCGAACAGCCGTATTATTGCAGCGACTGCTAAAAAATTAAAAATGTCGATGGATCATGTGGTCTTGACTTTACAGGATCAAGGTAATACTTCATCGGCCTCTGTTTTACTCGCCTTTAACGAAGCGGTCAGGGATGGTCGTATTCAACGCGGACATATTGTTTTATTGGAAGCATTTGGTGCAGGATTTACATGGGGTTCTGCACTTATTAAGTATTAGAAGGGGTATATGAGTACACAAAATAATCAACTCGCCTTTGTTTTTCCGGGGCAGGGTTCTCAAGCGGTCGGTATGCTGACTGATATGGCAAAAACGTTTCCAGAGATTAAAGAGACGTTTGTTCAGGCATCAGATGTTTTAGATTTCGATTTGTGGTCTATGGTCTCTGACGGTTCGGTAGAAGAATTAAACCAAACACATAATACACAGCCAGCGATGCTAGCAGCTGGGGTGGCAATATGGAAGGTCTGGTGTGCACAGTCTGAAGTGCGCCCGGCTTTTATGGCGGGGCACAGCCTAGGTGAATACACTGCTTTGGTATGTTCCGGAGTCTTAAGTTTTGCCGATGCAGTTGCTCTGGTTGCCGAGAGAGGTCGGTTTATGCAGCAAGCAGTGCCTGAAGGAATAGGGGCGATGGCGGCCATCTTAGGTTTAAAGGATGAGCAGGTATTACAGGTTTGTGCTGAAGCTGCACAAGGAGAAGTCTGTTCGGCAGTCAATTTCAACTCGCCAGGGCAGGTGGTTATAGCCGGTAATAGTACAGCAATTGACAGAGCAATGGTCACTGCGAAAGATGCGGGTGCAAAGCGGGCGCTTAAACTGTCTGTCAGTGTGCCATCACATTGTGCATTGATGCAGCCAGCAGCTGATAAATTATATGCGAAAATGCAGGATATTCATTTTGCAAAACCTGATGTCACTTTATTACATAATGTTGATGTTAGCGTGCATAAAGAGGCTGGAGAAATTCGCCAGGCATTAAAGCAGCAGTTATTTATGCCGGTGCGTTGGGTGGATACTGTAAATGTTCTGTTTGAACAAGGTGCTAGCACGCTTGTTGAAATGGGGCCTGGCAAAGTCTTAATGGGATTAAATAAGCGTATCGTAAAAGCTGCAGATCATTTTACTGTTAATAATCCTGATACTTTAACTAAATTATTGGAGCATTTATCAAATGACTAAAAAGGTAGCCTTAGTCACAGGTGCAAGTCGTGGAATTGGTCGTGCTATTGCAGAAAAATTAACTGAAGATGGTTTTTTTGTAATTGGTACTGCAACCTCTGATGGTGGCGCAGAAGCCATTTCGGCTTATTTGTCTGACAATGGACAGGGGATGAAACTAAATGTTGCAGATCCTGATTCCATCGCAGAGGTGATAAAAGTCATTGCGAACGAGCATGGCACTCCTGCGGTATTAGTGAATAATGCGGGTATTACACGAGATAACTTGTTGATGCGTATGAAGGATGATGAATGGGATGATATTATCAATACCAATCTAACCTCTGTCTTTAGAATGAGTAAAGCAGTATTAAGAGGGATGATGAAAGCCAGGTCTGGCCGGGTTATCAATATTGCCTCTGTCGTAGGGTCTACGGGAAATGCAGGACAAGCAAACTATGCTGCCGCTAAGGCAGGAATGCTCGGTTTTGCCAAATCAATGGCTAAAGAAGTAGGCTCGCGCGGTATCACCGTGAATACTGTCGCACCAGGCTTTATTGATACCGATATGACGCGTGAATTAGCAGACGAGCTTAAGCAGGCGTTGCTATCAGGTATTCCTTTGGCGCGTTTAGGTGATGCTAAAGAAATCGCGAATGCAGTTGCATTTTTAGCATCTGATGGGGCCTCTTACATTACTGGGGAAACCTTACATGTCAATGGCGGTATGTTTATGGCCTAAAATTATGTTATTTGCATAATTTTAAAGTATAATTGCCCAGCTTGTAGAAATTTTCTATAAGCTGAACCAGATTAATAATAAAAATGATGTTGTTTAGAGTAAACCAGCATCGATTAAGGAAAAAAATTATGAGTAACATTGAAGAACGTGTAAAAAAGATTGTTGCTGAGCAATTAGGTGTTAAAGAAGATATTGCTAATGATGCGTCATTCGTAGATGATCTAGGCGCTGATTCTCTTGATACAGTAGAGTTGGTCATGGCTTTGGAAGAAGAATTCGAATGTGAAATTCCTGATGACGATGCTGAAAAAATCACGACTGTACAACAAGCTATAGATTACGTAAACGCTAACGGCTAATTTCGTAATGCGTTATCTTTAATGGGTGATCATCATATCGCCCATTAATTCCCCCCCCCCTTCTTTTTCAACTCACTTTTTCTTAGGTATCCCCATATTGAGTACACGACGCGTTGTTATTACAGGGTTAGGCGCAGTGACGCCTCTTGCAAACACTGTTTCAGAAACATGGGATGGTATTATTAATGGTAAAAGTGGTATCAGCCCAATTGATTCTTTTGATATTTCTCCTTTTGCATCAACTTTTGGTGGCGTGATTAGAGGCCTTGATATAACGGAATATATTCCGGCAAAAGATGCAAAGCGAATGGATGGTTTTATTCAATACGGTCTTGCTGCGGGATGCCAGGCGATTGAAGATTCTGAGCTAGAAATAACAGAAGAAAATGCTGAAAGAATCGGTGTTGCCATTGGTGCGGGTATCGGTGGAGTAACGGGTATTGAAGAATGTTATGCGACCTACGCAAAAAGTGGCCCTCGGCGTATATCACCCTTTTTTGTACCAGGTAATATCATTAATATGATTTCGGGTAATCTGTCCATTAAATATGGTATGAAAGGCCCCAATTTTTCTATTGTGACGGCCTGTACGACAGGGACGCATAATATAGGTGATGCGTCACGGCTGATTAAGTATGGTGATGCGGATGTTATGATTGCTGGAGGCGCAGAGCGCTGCACAACGTCTCCCACGGCTATGGGAGGTTTTGCTTCTGCCAGAGCTCTTTCACGCCGTAATGATGATCCACAAGCTGCAAGCCGCCCCTGGGATAAAGACCGTGATGGATTTGTTTTAAGCGATGGCTCTGGTGTGGTTGTGCTGGAAGAACTGGAACATGCCAAGGCGCGAGGTGCTAAAATTTATGCTGAAGTTATTGGCTATGGTATGAGTGGCGACGCTTACCATATAACAACACCATCAGTCGGTGGTGAAGGTGCTGCGCGTTGTATGAAAAATGCTCTACGTGATGCCGGCTTAAATGCCACGGATGTAGATTATATAAATGCCCATGGCACTTCAACGCCAGCAGGTGATTTAGGTGAAACGCAAGCGATGAAGGCAGCATTAGGGGATCACGCTTATAAAGTTGCTATTAGCTCTACTAAATCAATGATTGGACATTTATTGGGTGCAGCTGGGGGGGTTGAAGCAATATTTTCAGCCCTTAGTATTAAAAACCAGATTGCTCCTCCAACGATTAATCTTGACAATCAAGACCCTGAGTGTGATCTTGACTTTGTTGCAAATACGGCGCGTGATATGAAAATTGATATAGCGATGTCAAATTCATTTGGTTTTGGCGGTACCAACGGCACATTAGTGTTTAAGCGTTACGAATAACGTAGTGGGTTTGCTGATGATGTTAATCAATGGCGAACAACAGACAGCAATTGATACAACAGATCGTGGCCTACAATATGGCGACGGACTGTTTGAAACAATCGAAGTCATTCAGCAACAGCCTGTTTTTTTAACGCAGCATCTTGCACGATTAAAAACAGGCTGTCAGATATTAAAAATCCCTTATCCAGTAGAGAC
This sequence comes from uncultured Methylomonas sp., assembly GCA_964481455.1. Taxonomy (GTDB): domain Bacteria; phylum Pseudomonadota; class Gammaproteobacteria; order Methylococcales; family Methylomonadaceae; genus Methyloprofundus. The sequence goes on from CAYZUM010000084.1 coordinate 6,852, forward strand.
TCTTTTACGGGATGAAATTTCCCAAACTTGTCATAATGTTGAGCATGGTGTTGTAAAAGTTATGCTCACACGTGGACCTGGTGGGCGTGGCTATAGACAGCCTGATATTGTACAAGTAACACGAATTATCGCCTTATACCCTTTTCCTGAATACCCCAATAGCTATACTACACAGGGTATTAAAGCTCGTTTTTGTCAGTTACGTTTAGGACTTAATCCAGTATTTGCAGGTCTAAAGCATAATAACCGCTTAGAACAAGTACTCGCACGTGCTGAATGGAATGATGAATTTCAGGAAGGCTTAATGCTTAATTTAAATGAGCATGTGATAGAAGGTACAATGAGTAACTTATTTATCATTAAAGATCAGGTGCTTTATACTCCTGAGATTAAGTTGTCGGGGATTAAAGGTGTGATACGCCAGATAATGATTGATATTGCCAGACAAAATCAGATAGTATTTCAAGAAGCTGAATTATCTCGTGAGTTTGTTTTAGTCGCTGATGAGCTATTTCTGACTAATTCGGTGATGGGAATCTGGCCAATTAATTTTCTGGAAAATAAGTCCTATCCCGTAGGAGAGCTTACTCAAAAAATAAAGTCTTTTTTAATGGCCTATAAAGCGGCGGATTTAAAGTGATTTTGCGTATTTTGGCTGTTATATCATTAGCGTTTAGTGTTGTAATAGCTTGGGCATGGTTAGATTATGATGCCTTTATCAGCCAGCCGATAGTGACTAAGAACTCATTGATTATTGATATTAAAAAGGGGAGTTCTTTTAGTCGCATCATACAGGTTCTGCAAGAACAACAACTCCCGGTTAATCAATACTGGTTTAAGATATTTGCTTATCGGAAGGGGTTAATTAACCAATTAAAGGCGGGTGAGTATGAGTTGCCTGTTGATATGACACCGAATGCATTTTTATTACTACTCAGTCAGGGGAAGGTACGTCAACATACGATAACGTTTCCAGAAGGCTGGAACTTTAAAGAAATGCGTCAGGAAATGGCTATTAATACTCAACTAAAACAGACGCTCAAGGGGCTGAGTGATAGAGAAATTCTGAGTAAAATGGGAGTGAATCAAGCTCATCCTGAGGGTTTATTCTTTCCTGATAGTTACCAGTTTGAAAAAGATACGACAGATATCAGTATCTTGCAGCGTGCCTATCAAAAAATGCAGCATGTATTAGCATCGCAATGGGCAGATAAAAGTACAGGCTTGCCATTCAAAGATGCCTATCAAGCCTTAATATTGGCTTCCATTGTAGAGAAAGAAACGGGAGCCCCGGCAGAGCGCCCTATTATTGCGGGTGTTTTTATCCGGAGATTAGAAAAGGGTATGCGTCTGCAAACAGATCCTACCGTGATTTATGGCATGGGCGAAACCTATCAGGGGAATATACGGAAAAGAGACTTGCGCGAAATGACGGCTTACAATACCTATCGAATTAAAGGCTTACCACCCACGCCGATAGCAATGCCTGGGGAATTAGCGATCAATGCAGTGTTGCATCCAGCAACAGGCAATAGTTTGTATTTTGTCGCAAAAGGTGATGGCAGTCATATTTTCTCAGCCACTCTGAAGGCACATAATCAGGCAGTGAATTCTTTCCAGAGGAAGCGTCAATAATGACTGGCTTATTTATGACTCTGGAAGGCGGGGAAGGGGTTGGTAAAACAAGCAATATTACCTTTATTCAATCCTTGTTAGAGGAAAAAAATATCCCTGTATTGTTAACTCGTGAGCCGGGAGGAACAGTACTCGCTGAAGCGATGCGAGAGCTGTTATTAGATAAGAACCAAGAGGAGATTGCAGAGCAGACCGAGTTATTAATGATGTTTGCCGCGCGTGCACAGCATATAAAACATGTTATAAAACCTGCTTTAGAGCAGGGTACCTGGGTTTTATGTGACCGATTTACGGATGCAACTTATGCCTATCAGGGAGGCGGGAGAAAAATGGATTTTTCTGCAATTAACTGGTTAGAAAATTTTGTGCAGGGAAACTTGCGTCCAGATTTAACCCTGTTATTTGATGCACCTATCCAGATTGGTATGGAAAGAGCTGGGCAGCGAGGTCAGCTAGATCGCTTTGAGTCAGAAAAAATGGCTTTTTTTGAACAGGTTCGTCAAGCCTATTTAAGGATTGCAGAGCAACAGCCCCAAAGAGTGAAAATCATTGATGCAAGGGTTAGTCTGGAAAAAGTGCAGTTACAAATTCACCAAATAATCGTACCCTTTACCCATGCTGAATGAAATTTACCCCTGGAATGACGGGGACTGGAAGCATTTAGCGGCTTATGTAAAACAGGAACGCATACCCCAGGCACTATTGATCAATGGAATCGCAGGTCTGGGAAAGCAGCAACTGGCTTTGCATTTTGCTGAATATTTAATCTGTACAGACAGGCAAGAAAAAGCAGCCTGTGGGCATTGTTCCAGTTGTAAGCTGTTAATGGCGAAGACGCACCCCGACTTTGTTTTTCTGGAGCCGGAAGAGCCGGGTAAAGCGATAGGTGTGGATTTAATCAGGCAACTGATCGCAACGTTAATGTTAAAGCCTCAATATAGCGGCCTTCGTGTTGTGCTGATAAAGCCTGCAGATAAAATGAATACTAACTCTGCAAATGCTTTCCTTAAGTGTCTTGAAGAACCACCGGAGCGTACAGTTTTTCTGCTACTTACTGAGCATATGCAACAACTTCCTGCAACCATTCTCAGTCGCTGCCAAAAACTGTTATTAGTGTCGCCTGAAGCAGAAAGTGTCAGTCGTTGGTTAAACGAAAAAGGGGTTGCGATTGAACAGCAGGCATTATTACTCAATTTAGCACAAGGTGCTCCCCTGCAAGCTCTGGCATATGCTAAAGAAAATTTATTAGAGCTACGTCAGCAATGTTTTGAGGATTGGCAAAATATTTTATTGCGCTATGCTTGCCCCGTCAGTCTGGCGGACAAATGGCAGAAACTACCTGCAGAAATGTTAATTCACTGGCTAATTAGCTGGGTCGAAGATATTATCAAGTGTCACTTTATTGTTGAACCTAAACTTTTATCTAATGAAGACTTAGTAAAGCACTTGAATGTCTTAGCGAAACGACTAGACTTAAAGTTAGTATTTGAATTTTATAATTTACTACTTAACGGTCGTTATAGATTTGAAACGCAACTCAATAAGCAGCTTCTTTATGAGGAAGTCTTAATTACCTGGTCTCAATCTACAGTAAAGAATTAATTATGTCTGAATCGTCAACACGGCAAGGAATTTTGTCTTTGTCTATAAAAGAAAAACATGCACTTTATACCGCTTATATGCCCTTTGTAGAAAATGGTGGTTTATTTATTCCAACAAAACGCATCTATAAAATGGGGCAAGAAGTGTTTATGTTACTAAATTTAATGGAAGAAACAGAGCGGCTACCTATTGCAGGAGTCGTGGTCTGGGTAACTCCTATTGGTGCGGAAGGATATAAAACGGCAGGAATCGGGGTGCAATTTAGTGACCAGGATGGCGGGCTGGCTAGAAATAAGATTGAAACCTATCTGGCGGGTACTACGGGTTCTGAGCGCTCTACGCATACTATGTAATGAATGCGGGAACGAGTCTAAATAAAGGAGCAACTTTTCAGGCTGGATTTTCGGGTTATGGCATGCCGTCTCGTGCGAATGAATTTACACCTATAGATGCACAGTTTATTTGGTGCACGTTATCTTGTGAAATTATTGATAAGTTTTTGATGTAAGGGAAATAACTTATTCAGTTTATTTCTCGTGGGCATTTCAAAGTCGGCAAACAGTGCAGCCGGTAAGGGAATATTATAGTGGTACCCAATATAAGTATCATCAATCGCTAACATCAGTGTTTCCATTGAGAGAAGGGATGCCTAAATAAAGTCATCGACAACCCACGCGAGGAAAGCACCACGCAAATATTCCCATTTTTTTGAATTTAATGCGCCAAAATGGTAAAGAGAGGCTTAGTCAGTGGCGCAAAAAAATAATAAGCAATTTAAAATAAAGCTTGCAATGGCTGTCAAAAAATTTTCATTACTTTCTGTGCCGCTTTGCGTGTACCTGTATTGTCTAATTCTTCGATTAACTGAAGCCCTGTTCTAATCACTTCTTCTGCCTGTTGTTTAGAGCGTAGGCAGCCTTTGTTATCAAAAATGTTAAGTTCATTGATAAGACAGCCATAGAGGTAATTGAACTCTTCATATTCTCTGATGGCTGCTTCACA
>CAYZUM010000085.1:0-11032 GCA_964481455.1 uncultured Methylomonas sp.
ATATTTTACTAGATAGTAATGATTCTCAATACACATTTATAATTGCTGCTTGAATACTGATATAAATAAAGGAATTTTGAACGAGTTTAAAGCGGACAGAATTTGTGAAATACTCAATTATTAGCGATAATGCAATCAATTTAATAACAATGGTTAGTCATTATGAATGCAGAGATGACGCAAGGGGTTGAATTAATGCTCACAGGCATGGGCATTGTTTTCCTTTTTCTGGTGATGTTAATTGGTGCAGTAAAGTTAATGGCATACTGTGTATCGACCTTCCTTCCAGAAGTTGAAGTAGCTCATACCAGTATGTCACCGCGTCAGGCTCCTTCTGCTAATGGCGTGACACCAACAGTTGCTGCGGTAATAACAGCAGCGGTGCATCAGCATAGAGCAAAGCATAAATAACGCTAGTCTTAATCCAGTTTGTTTTATTGCTCAAAAGGTTTTAAAACTAATTACTGACTCACAAGGTAAAATTATCCACGATGTAAAGAAGTCATAGGAATATAAAAATGATACAGAATAATAGGTCTGTAGGCATCACTGAAGTTGTCCTAAGAGATGCGCATCAATCCATTTTAGCGACACGTCTACGCATTGAAGACATGTTACCTATATGTGAAAAACTAGATCAAATCGGGTATTGGTCGATTGAATCTTGGGGCGGCGCAACATTTGATTCATGTATTCGTTATCTAGGGGAGGATCCTTGGGAAAGGTTACGCTTATTAAAGGCTGCTATGCCCAATACTCCACAGCAAATGTTATTTCGTGGGCAAAATATTTTAGGCTATCGGCATTATGCTGATGATGTTGTCGATAAGTTTGTAGAGCGATGTGTCGTCAATGGGATAGATGTCTTTCGTATTTTTGATGCAATGAACGATATGCGTAATATTGAACATGCTGTCAAAGCAGTCTTAAAGACGGATGCACATGCGCAAGGAACCATTTCATATACCTTGAGCTCGGTACATACAACGGAAAAATGGATAGAACAAGGTAAGCAAATCGAGGATATGGGGGCGCACTCTAGATGCGGAGTCGCTTAAAATAGCGTATAGCAGGCTACCACTATGAGCTAAAATCGGCTCCTAGAAATTCGTATCCGTAGCCGTGTGAAGCGTACAAAACAATATATTGATAAAAGGTATGAATGGCTGGTAGCTTATATTTTAAATTGTGCTATCTTTTAATGATGCATTGAATATAGTTTGTCAATTTAGGTTAACAAGATTTTACGGTAGTGGGTCAAACCTGTGGTTTTAATATTCTCCCTATTACGTTAACCCCTTATATCTCGGACTATTGCATAACTTGTCACTAAACAATAATCACAGGTTTGACCCACTACCGATTTTACATTGTATCTTTATTAGTATTCTGGGTGTAAATTGTGAATTTGTTTTTTTTTAATTAACAGGTATGCACTGAGACTCAAGAGCTACATAGGAATGGAGATTTTATAACGTGCTCATTTAACTTGTCTTTTTGTTCGTCTTCTTTGTTGCGTAAATAGTTACGTAGCCTGCTATGCGCTTATTTACGTGCCGGTGCGAGGCATCAGTCAAAATTATCAGGATAACAATGCACACTTTCATTGCACTCAACACATTGTGTTTCCCCATATGGGAAATTAAATGCAGTCAGGTAGAGAATGCTATTAAATCCATCATTATTTAATGATTAGTTATTCTCAATACACCAAATGCAATGTTGAAAGAAAAAATAAAATTCAACTGTTGTGTTTTATTACGATGGCATTGCTATTGTTGTTTAGAAGTGTCTATGCTGACGGAGTTATTCAGGAAAATAAAACCGAGTTTGCCGAATTATCGTTAGAAGAATTGACTCAGCTGGAGGTCTTTAGTGTTGCCAATTTGCTGCCGACTGAAGAGGCAAAAGCGCCAGGAACGGTTTACAGCTTTAATAGGCAAGACTTTGTGCGTATGGGAATACGTCGGCTGGATGATGTTCTTGCATTTGTTCCTGGTTTTCAAGTCAATCAATTTCGTAAACGACACCGCTCAATCTGGGCGCGTGGATTACTGGATTTATACAACGATAAATTGATTCTATTGGTTGATGGAGTACGACGGCAACATGCGTATTATGGGCATTTTTCTTTAGGCGATAACTTCCCACTCGAAAAAATTGAAAAAGTAGAAATTATCATGGGGCCCGCTTCCAGCTTGTATGGGAGTAATGCATTTGGTGGCATAATTTCTGTTACAACTCGAGATTTTTCTGACAATCAGTCTATAGAAGCAACTGGCGAAGGCGGGAGTAACAGCCGAGGAAAAGGGACATTAACTTATAATAGTGAGTCAATCCAATTATTTGGCAGTTATATATCTCAGGATGCTCCCTTTCGTGAGGACCGCAAAAGCTTTAGAGGCAGTGAGACCTTACAGCCTCTGGATGAACAGTTTGGAAACTTCTTCTTTAAAGCATCCCCTATCGACGGTTTGATCATTTCCGCTGATTATTATCGTAACGAGCCCCCCTTTGTTTTTATTACGCCTACCCAGAATGCCTTTATTGAAGCAGAAAGCCTGACTTTATCGGCATCATATGAGTCTGGGGATCTTGATAGCGGTAAATTTCAGGGTAATGTGTACTTTACCTGGGACAAACGCAGGGAATATGAGATTGAACAGAAAACCCAAAGTTTAGGGTATACGGAAAATCAGAACGCCATTATTGCGGGTAGCACGATGACTGGGTTTATGCGCCTTTTCGATGATCATATACTGGCGATTGGTTTTAACTGGATGCACACAGAAGCGATCAATATGGATTATGAACGCCGTTTTCATTTTAGAGCTGGCTTTCTTGACTCGCCTGAAACAGGCTCATTATTGCTTGACCCAAATGTCAGTTATGATGACTTTGCTGTTTATGCACAAGAAGTCTGGAGTATTATCCCCGAGCTAGAGTTAACCTTAAATGGTCGCTATGACCATTTCGAACAGTATGGTGGCTATTTCAACTATCGTGTTGCGCTGGTTTTCTCGCCTTATCAGCATCATACCTTAAAATTAATGTATGGCACGGGAATCCGGACACCTACTTGGCGTGAATACTTAAAGGTATTACAAGGAACTAATTTTGTCCCCCAGGTTCTAAAGGCTGAAAGAATTCAGTCTCTGGAGTTTGGCTATCTGTTTCAATGGAAAGATGTTAAGTTTAACATCACTTTATTTCATAACGAGGTGAATGACTATATTCATGTTGCCCCTACCCCGAATGGGGCCGATGAATATTTCGCAAATAGTGAGAACCTCTGGCGCCTTAGAGGCGTTGAAGGGGCTTTGCAATTCGGCTTATTTAATGATTTTGATATTCGCTTGACTGGGTCGTATCTGGATGCAGAAGAAAAAGGTGTTGGCAGCTTACCTTATCTGGCAAGCTGGACGGGAAGTTTAATAACAGATTACAACTTTTATGCTAGCCATCACATAGGTTTTTCCTTGGTTTATAATGATTCTCGTCAAGATACAAACGCCTTTAGTGAGGATGCCCCCAATGCATTTTTAATCACTAATATTTTTGCTTCTGGTGAAATTACACATTACTTGTCTTATGCATTGGGTGTTGATAATTTATTGGATAGTAGGGTCTACGATCCCGCGGCTGATTTTGGGGAACAATATAATACCGAGCGAACCGAGCGTGAAATCTGGGGGCGGTTGACATTGAGTTTTGACCTTTGAACAATCGGCAATTAATCAGAGCCAACGCTCTTTGGCAGCCCGGATTGATCGGCATGTTGATTTTTAACAATAGACGCATTTCAAATCTAGTGGCTGTCATAACGCTGGCAGTAGGCTTAGTATGGGGGGGCAATGCCAACGCGGAATTAACCTTTGGCCGCATTGACCAGATTAAAGCAGCATTTATTGTAAATATCATTCGATTTGTCTCCTGGCCTGAGGAGTCAGAAGAAGTAAAAAGTGAGTTTCTAGTACTCTGCCTGTACCACGACGATTCACTCAATCGCGCCTTGGCAAATATTCATGGTAAAAAATCAAAGGGGCGTACAATTCAAGTTAGGCATGTTAATACTTTGGCGGAAAGCCATTCCTGCCATATTCTCGTTATCGCAAATGACTCTATAGATCATTTTGTCAAAGAAATGCCCCTTAATACCAATAGGCCAATGCTAACCATGGTTGATTTGACAGAGAGTGAAGCATCACTTACTCAGCAAGGTGATGTTCTAGTTGCATTGATTCGTAAGGGATCGCGAATTGGTTTTCAGATCAATCTAAACAAATCCCGTGAGGCAGGGTTGTGGATGAGTTCCAAGCTACTGAAGCTTGCAACTATTGTTGGAGGGAGTGAATGAAATCAATTGTTGGTAAATCATCCATCAGTAAAAAACTCTCTAATTTTGTATTATTGACTAGTTGTAGTGCGTTATTACTCTCTGCACTTGGTTTTGCAATAAATGATAGATTATCACTGCGGCAGGTCATGTTTGACCATCTACATACCCAGGCAAGTATCATTGCTTACAATACCAGTGCTGCGATTGCATTTAGTGACCATAGATCTGCTACAGAGACACTGCAGACACTGGAAATGGATGCTGATATTCTTGGCGCTGCTTTATACTCAAGCAAAGGGGAATTATTTGCATTTTACGAGCGAGAAGCAAACGTAATACCTTTGCAAATTCACGGCTTGCAAAAAGATATGCCCGACGGCAATCAATTTATCATTGATTCGATTGAAGATAACGGAGAGACCTTAGGGCATATACTGTTAATCTCTGACTATAATAATTGGCAACTGCGTCAGATTAACCATCTATTAATTGCATTTTGCGTTTTAATCTTGTCATTTGTGGTCACACTATTTCTGTCAAAGCGTCTACAACACACAATTTCAGAGCCTATCTTAGAGCTTGCAAAAACCGCACGACATATCTCTGAAACACAGGATTATAGCTTGCGTGCAGAAAAAATATCGACTGATGAAATCGGTACATTGGTGGATGATTTTAATGATATGTTATTTCAGGTTCAACTGCGCGATCAGGAGCTGTTAACAGCTCGCACTGAGTTGGAGGATAAAGTTCATGCACGAACAATAGAACTCACTGAGTTGACAAAGCAACTTGAGCATCAGGCCTATCATGATACTTTGACTGGCTTAGCTAACAGGGGGACTTTTGATGATCATTTGAGGCTTGCAATTGATCTTGCCCGTCGAGGTGATCATAAACTCGCCGTACTGTTTCTTGATCTTGACCGGTTTAAGGTTATTAATGATACTTTAGGGCACGCCATTGGTGATAAATTATTGATTGAAGTTTCACGACGCTTTTCAGGCTGCTTAAGAGGCAGTGACACCTTAGCTCGCCTGGGCGGGGATGAGTTTGCCGTTTTATTGCCCCATACAAAGAGCGCGACTGCAGCCGCAGACGTTGCCAGAAAACTGATCACTATTATAGGGAGGCCAATCGCTGTCGAAGGGTATAGCCTGCATATTACGGTCAGTATTGGGATCAGTCAGTACCCTGGTGATGGAAATCTTGCGGAAATTATCGTTAAAAATGCAGATGCCGCAATGTATCGCTCTAAAGATCAGGGACGCAATCAGTTTTCATTCTTTTCTGCTGATATGAATGCAAAAGCAATACGGCGATTGATGCTAGAAAACAAATTGCATCATGCCTTAAGTGAAGATCTATTAACCGTCTATTATCAGCCGCAATTCGATACCCGCACTCTAAAAATTATTGGGGTTGAAGCACTGGTTCGGTGGAATGATGCCGAAGAAGGCGCGATAGCTCCTAGTGAATTTATACCTTTGGCAGAAGAATGTGGACTCATTGCCAGGGTTGATGAATGGGTATTGGAGAGGGCTTGTAGAGAGATGCTTGAGCTAGAGGCGCAGGTTAATTCAACGTTACGTTTGGCGGTGAATTTATCGGCGGCTCAGTTCATTCGTGAAGATTTACATGAAGTGGTGGCAAGAATTCTACAAAGAACAGGGTTCCCTGGTCACCTCCTTGAGCTGGAAATTACTGAATCGCTGTTTGGCCCCGGAGGAAATGACCCCTGTGTTATTTTAGAACACCTTTGCAAGCAGGACATTCAGATAAGCATAGATGATTTTGGGACGGCCTATTCGTCACTAAGTCGCTTAAAGCAGTTGCCATTGCATACTTTAAAGATTGACCAGTCATTTGTGCGTGATTTAGGCAAGGAGTTGGCTGATGAAGCTATCGTCCGTAGTATTATTACCATGGCACATAACCTGAATTTAAAAGTCGTTGCGGAAGGTGTTGAAACACAGCTCCAGTATGACTTTGTGAAGCAATATGAATGTGATGTTGTTCAGGGCTATTTCTTTGGCAAACCGTTACCCTTTTCTTTTATTCAGGAAATGTTTCTTCAGAAACCTCTCGGTGACTAGCCTGGGAGGCTGTCATGTTACAATTGCAGTCTGTTGTTGTATGCTGTCTTGGCCTATGTTGATGGATGGTAGCCACGAAGATAGGTTAAGAGATAACTTCGTGTATTCAATAGAGATGGGATACAACCGGCTGAACTTTATAGAGTGTTATAGTGTGTATTCTAATATTGTAGAATATATTAGTGCCAGTCACACTGGCGGATTGCAATGTGTTTTTTTAAGGGAAATAGTATGATAATGCGTAGCATGCCTTTGGGTATTTATGGCGGCAACTGAACCCTAAAAAGCAGCGTTACAGTTGCCGTATTGATAAAAAATTAAATCCATCTTAACCATCTGCTGAAGAGTTGGTCGCTTTTTAAGAGCAGGCTTTAGATTGCATGCTACTAGAAAATTATAGGACATCCTGTCGCCATAATAAATTCGCATAGTGCGAATTTCCGCTTTGATTTATCCATATGTATTCAGCTTGAATGTTCACTCTTTGAAAGGGGGGCTCATTGAATGAACAGCACTAGCTTGTGCCTTCCATGGCTTCTTAGGTAACTCGCAACACCCACCCACCCATCTTGCTAGTCTTTTTGTTCGTCTTCAGCGTTGTAGAAAAAGTTTCGTCGCCAGCTATGCGCCTATTTCTACTCATGGAAGACAAACAAAAATCCTGCGCAATATGGGGAGTTTATTTATTGCGCGTTACCTTAGTATAAAGCGGTTTGAACTAACAAAACTTCAAGCAACAGTAACGAGGAGGCTGTCCAAGAATAGAAAACCTACTGCGGAAAAGCCCTTTTGGCCAGTTTTTCCGATCATTTTTGTTAAAGAGCACACACTTCGCCTCAAATGATCGAAAAATCTGACTCAAAATGGATTTTCCTCGCGACGACTTCTATTCTTGGACAGACTCCTAGGGAATAGGAATTGAATAAGTTGTGCAATTATGACGCAGTGTTTTTTTTGTTTGCCTTCAAAGCGTGGAAACAGGCGCATAGCAGGCTACGTAACTGTTGCCGCAACTCAGAAGGCGAACAAAAAGAGAAGCCAGAATGTACAAGCTATTTGATTCCCATTCCTGGAGAAGTCTTCTTGGATTATATTACGCTATTAGTTAGCCATGCAATGTCCCATATCTTCTATAAAATGCTGTCCTTCTGGGCATTGATCTGTCGAAAGAGCGATATCATCAATCCAGAGATCTGCTTCAACTTCAGGGCCACCATTCCAGCCTGTGTAGATCCCATCTACTGAATGCCCTTGACCGGTTTCGTCGCCTAAAGTGCCTTGGCTGAAACGTACGGTATTGACGTTTCCTAATGTTTCCACCACTGTAAATGATGCGTTGGATTTGCCGTGTCCCCCTAATGGAACCATAATGAGCTCTGCAGGTACGAACGAAAAAAAGGCATCATGCCATTCGCCGTCATTTGGTATGACTACGCCCTTTGAGACCCAGCGAGTTCTTAAATCGGCTAGAGTATTCCCAAAAGCAGCGTGTAACTCAACATCATCAGGCCCCATATTTTTGAAGCGAGCTGTTATCGATTTGACGCCTTTAGTATTGTAATTTCCGCGCCATTGACCTGAGGCATTTTGGAAAGTAATTTTTTTATCTGGGGCAGTTGAACTCTCCCCTTCAGAAATAAGCCGTAAATAAACATTTCCATCCGCTTCTGTTTCTGCTGTTAAAGGCTTTTCTGCAACGCCACCTTTACCCCACCCTTGAGTGGTTCCGTCGTTAAAGTCACTGATAAGGATTTGTTCCGCGCTAACATTAGCGCAGGCTAATGCTGAAGCCAAGGCTATTGCCGGCGTAAATAGTTTTGTCATTCTGTTCTCCAAAATATCATTAGCAATTGCTATTGATTGCCTTATTTCAGGCGTTGTAAATTATTATCAGTGCGCCTGCTTGAATAATTAATTATGTGTCATTAATGAATTTCAGAGCAGACCTTTTAAGATAAGGAAGTGTTAATTTATAGCTGAATTCTAAAGGCAGTGGACGCGCTCTTTTCGTTTTCTTTATCTGTCCAGTAACGACCTCTACCTACAATGACACCATCATCACTGATGCTGTATGCCTCGCGTAATTCTTCCCATTTTTCTTTATCGGCTGCCGGTAGCATTTCGTAAAGATCATGTAATTCACCGTCTTTATATAAAAATGCATGCCTGCCATCTTCTGCATCACGTGCATCACCCACTACATGCCCATGAGTGTTGATATCATAAGCTTTAGTATCTCCACCTAGACCAGGAATAGCTTGCATAGAACTTCCCTCTGAAATAAAGGCAGCGTATTGGCCAGCTGCATTGAGTGACCATCCTGTTGCTTGTCCTTTATCGTTGATCGCTCTTGCTTCAGAGTAGCCAGAGTCATCTAGGGATCCCAAATTAGTTGCCACGCCATCTTTGTAGATGAAGGCAAGTCCTGAACCGCCAGCCGTCGTAGCAACGCCCGCTATTTGACCTTCATCATTGATATCAAAAGCATATGAGCGTGCTCCTCCTAAGATTTCACCATCAAGGGGATTTAAGGTTCCATTAGTGCTATCAAAGCTATAAGCAACATGGTCGGTATCATCTGCAAGGGTGGAAGACCAGCCAACTATCATGCCAGCATTATTGATTCCATAGGCTCTTGATTGTTTGCCTTCGCCTAGTATGCCGACTTCCTGCGTTTCAGAGCCATTGACATTGTAAATAGCATGGTATACACGAGTGCTATCATCTGTTGGGATAGTGTCATGACCAGCAATTGTGCCGCTGTTATTGATGGCGCGTCCTTCTGCGCGTCCCCCACCTAGTCCACCTAGTGCTTCAATATGTCCATGATCGTAATGAAAGCGAACAGGTAAGGTGACTCTATCAGCATCACGTGAGCGGCCGGAAATGGCACTACTATCATCGCTAATACCGTAAGCATATGAGAACGAGCCTTCTGCAAGTACTCCCAGATTAGTAATGTTCTCGCCCTTAATCATTTTTCCGTGAGTGGCAAGTGCAATACCAGAGGCTTGAAATTCGAGACCGCCAATAGACGCAATAACTGCTCTGAAGAGCAAATCACCCACCTTAATATCAGTGATTTTAAAGCCAAGCTCTTCAGAAACTTTTACAGCAGGTGAGTCAGGCATGGACGATAAAGGTTCCGCTGAAACTAATACTAGTTTATCTGGTGCCTTGAATTTCATTTTTACATCATACATGGCCTCCCTATATTGAACGTGATAGATGTGGAGAGTATCGCCTGAAAAGGTGGCTTGTTCAGCAGCATTGCCAGCTGCGCTACACAGCGCCAATGATGTGAACATTAGACCAGAATATTTCATATTTTCACCTGAAAGGGTAATTGTAATTGTTGTAAGGTAGGTGCTTGAGCAGAATACCTTTGCTAGATGACTTTTAAAGAGCTGGTTAGCAGCTTTTAGTTATCAATTGTTATGTAAAGCAATAAGTATGCCTATCAATTAGTTTGCGTACTCATAAAGAGTGGAGAGTGTCTGTTCTATAGCCTTTATTTTAATTTCTTCACGTTGATTCTTCTGGAAATAGTGTTTAAAATTTAAAGTAGTGTGTGATATGGCCTGATTAAGAGGGCATATGGCGTATTTTCTTAATTTAATGGATAACTTTTCAGAAACTAATGGTAAAAGTTAATTTAGAACTAAGTAGTGTCTGAACGGAAAAGCTAGAAGCATTGATACGAAAGGGATACAGCAATTTATTTTGTTTGAAGTTTTTGAAGAAATCCTTTAAACCTGAATGACTAAGAGAAAATCAAGGGCTTACGCTCTAATTTTAAAAAAACTTCAACTCATTATTTTTTCTGAAACCCTTAGCCGGCAAGGCTTTCCGAATTTCCGTGCAGGCACTAAGTAGGAGAGAAATATGTTGAAATTAGAGAAATATTAAAATTTTAATTGCTATATCTCTTGTGTTTAGTGTTACTTCAGAGTTACCTGCAGAGATATAGGTATGCTCGCAGCACGATAAAAAAGTAGAAAAATATAATTGGAATAGTGAATGGCTTGAAAGTTGCTTTATTTGATAGTTAGGTTGTTGTTTGCTTTTTACATAAATGGCCTTTTGTTGCGAATCATTCTTGGAGGGTATGTATTGTTGCTCCGCCGTGATCAATGGTGGAGTTTTGGGTAATTAACATTCCCGTATTCAGTTAATTTAGAGGTTCGCTGTCATTAATGTTAAATACTCGACACTATTTGAGTATTGTCCGGTTGCTTGTGTAGAGCGTAAGGGATTAATTCCAGAGTTTGAAAAAAATTGTTTAATAAATTTATATGTAATAAGGCATGGGTAAACTCGATGTGTTTTCGTAAAAAGTACCAACAACAATGGCTGGTGGTGGGTTAAATCTGTGATGGCACTTAAATAATTAGGAGAAGTAAAAATTTTACATCATAATTCCTCGGATGAAATGTTATCAAGAAGTAAGTTGCTCAAATTGTCGCTGTAGCACTCTCCTGAAATCAGGTAAGAATGCCCAAGATATACAGCGATATCGTTGCAAAAATAGTGCCTGTCCAGCGCTGAAAATCAAGGAAACGGAGCTTAGCGAAGTGATGATTTTTAGTCCCTGATA
>CAYZUM010000086.1:0-10996 GCA_964481455.1 uncultured Methylomonas sp.
AATGAAGGTGACAGGAGTCCCTGAATTTCACGAAGTAGCATGGCGCGCCTGTGTGTTTTCCAGTGTTTAGTGAGAGGTATGCACGCAATAACGTGAACAACTTTGTTAACGTTTTGGCTGTAGATTCGACACTACATTCCATGCGCATTAATGGTTTGCAATTGTTAAACACCAGCTTGTAAAAAGGTATACGGCAAGACTACACCATCTGGAAACAAAACACATGATCCAAATGGGGCAAAATATTAAATTAATCCTGACTTCTAAGTGTTTGAGTTTTCATTCTTGCCATCGCCAGAGTTTTAATCATCGCAAATGCCGCTTCCTGAAAATTTTCACCAAATGAAATCACCCCATCTTCATGACCTAACATTGTAAATATCTTTTGCTGCTCTAGTTGGCCAGGCTGAAAAAGTTGTCTGATAGCATAAGCCATATCAGGAGTACCATAGGCTACATTCTTTGCAGTATAGGCTAATGTTAATGCTTCAGTGGCATGCCATATATCAGGGTTATGAGCATGGATAATACACTGAATATTTTGATCTTGCGCATAGACACTTGCATGGCTGAGTGCTTCGGAAGACGGTTTGCAGGGGCCAGAGGATTGCAAACTATTTTTTATTAAATTGCTCGTTTCAACTAAGCAATAATCTTCTGCCGCTAATTCTTTAATACCTCCGGTTTGTGTGCCACTGATAATAAATTGCTCATTTTTGTAACGTTGGCTTATATTGCCATAGCCGTATCCCTTATAACGATCCACATGTTGGCCAATAAGCTCTAATTGATAAAGCAATGTGCGCCAGGTATTCATATCAGCAATATCCCAAGAGGTATTTGTCTGTGTGGTTTTATGATGTAAATGGTATTTAATAACGCCTTCGGTTTCTTGCATAATGACTTGTCGTGTATTAAGGGAGCTGGAAATAAATAAACGTCCAATATTGGGCAGTATTTTTGTTCGTATTCAAGGCGTAGTAACAGGCGCATAGCAGGCTACGCAACTGTTACTACAACGAAGAAGACGGACAAAAAGACCAGTAATCTTGGATGATTATTTGTTTCCATCTGCCTAATGTTAATTAACTCAGCTTTTAGTGCTAATTTATTGTAAAATTGACTGTTTTGTAATGTTGCCTGATTCTTTAATATCCTAACAATTGTAAGATATTTTTATGCGTTGTCCATTCTGTACTGCCCAAGATACGCGAGTGATTGACTCTCGATTAGCGAATGAAGGTGATCAGGTGCGTCGTCGTCGTGAATGTGTAGAGTGTAAAGAGCGATTTACCACTTATGAAGCAACTGAGTTCAATTTACCCCGGGTGATTAAGCGTGATGGCCTACGTGAACCTTTTAATGAGGCTAAATTGCGCGCGGGAATTTTACGCGCACTGGAAAAACGTCCTGTCAGTAGCGACCAGATTGAGGCGGCTGTTACCCGGATTAAAAAGCGTCTAATGGCAATGGGTGATCGGGAAATCGCCGCGCTAGAAATTGGTGAGCAGGTGATGCATGAACTAAGTGCTTTAGACCATGTGGCTTTTGTCCGCTTTGCTTCAGTTTATCGAAGTTTTCAGGATGTCAGTGAATTCACCGATATGATTGCTGACTTACAGGAAAAACAAAAAAATGACTAATTCGCTATCACTGCAAGATAGTGAGTATATGTTACGTGCTTTACAACTGGCCAGGCGAGGGAGTTATACCACTAAACCTAATCCGCGAGTGGGTTGCATATTAGTCATCAATCATAAAATAATTGCAGAAGGCTGGCATGTACGTGCTGGACAGGGGCATGCAGAAGTCGAGGCGTTAAAAAATACCCAGAATGCACAGGGAGCAACAGCTTATGTCACTTTGGAGCCTTGTAGTCATTATGGTCGAACGCCTCCTTGTGCAGTCGCGTTAATTAAAGCTGGCGTCGCAAGAGTGGTTGTGGCGATGCAAGATCCAAACCCATTAGTTGCTGGTAAAGGGATAGCCTTGCTTGAGCAAGCCGGTATACATGTGGTTTGTGGTGTGATGCAAGAAGATGCAAAAAAATTAAATAAAGGCTTTATCACTCGGATGCAGACTGGTAAGCCTTATGTATTGAGTAAATTAGCAATGAGTCTTGATGGTCGAACTGCGATGGCTTCGGGAGAAAGTAAATGGATTACTTCGCCTCATGCACGGCAAGATGTGCAAAAATTACGCGCTGAAACGGGTGCAATACTGACAGGCGTTGAAACTGTTTTAGCGGATGATCCGGGGCTTAATGTACGCATGGAAGAGATTGATGTAGAACAACCTGTACGGGTTGTTCTGGATTCGAGATTAAGAATGCCGACGACAGCAAAGTTGTTAGCCTTACCGGGGAGAACAATTGTATTAACAGGCTCTGAGGATGAAAAGAAACGTCAGGCTTTACAGCAAGCGGGGGCTGAGGTTTTCAGGCTGGCAATGAATCAACAGGGACGTATTAATCTAGAGGCAGTATTGATTTTTTTGGCTAAGCAACAGATAAATGATGTCTTAGTTGAAGCAGGAAGTGTCTTAAATGGTGCTTTAATGGAGCAAGGCCTGATTGACGAGTGCGTTATTTATATGGCACCTAGTATTTTAGGATCAAGTGGGCGTGGCTTGTTTACAATGCCCAATATTTCGCTGATGGCGGACAAGAAGCAATTACGCTTACTGGATGTGCGTAAAGTAGGCGTGGATTTGAGATTGCAATATCAGGTGCAAAGAGAGTGGCGTGACCGCTATGATATTTAATACCCCACCGATGCGGGATGGGGTACTCACCCCGTTTCAAACCTTTATCATTGTGATGCACGCAGTTTTTTTATTTTACAGGGAGTTGATGAGTTATTGATGGGACGAATAACGCATCCAATAATAGGGCTTATTTCTTATGTGTGAGTCACAATAAACGTTATGGACGGGGTAAATACCCATCCAGTAGCAGACACTACTGTATTAGTAGAGTAGTATTTACCCTTAATTAATATTAAATATTTATTATGTTTACAGGCATTATTTTAGCCGTTGGCAAAATAACACAAATTGAAAAAAAAGCAGGTGATGTACGCTTGTCAATTGATACAGGAGAGCTGTCCTTAGCCGATGCAAACTTAGGCGATAGTATTGCCGTCAACGGGATATGTTTAACCGCGGTTGCATTAAGTGAACATGGCTTTGTCGCTGATGTGTCGAATGAGACCTTATCCCGAACCAATTTAAAACAGGCGACTTCGGGTACAGTGGTTAATCTGGAGCTCGCTTTAACACCTCAGACTCGTATGGGGGGGCATATTGTTAGTGGGCATGTTGATGGCTTGGCAATTTTGCTGGAAAAGAAGCCGGATGGGCGATCCATTCAATTTAAATTTAAAGCGCCTAATCAGCTGGCTAAATATATTGCCGAAAAAGGCTCAATTTGCGTTAATGGTATTAGTTTAACGGTTAATACTGTTGAAGGGGCTGTTTTTAACGTTAATATTGTGCCGCATACCTTAACAGAAACAAGTTTAGGGTTTGCATCTGTGGGTGATAAGGTCAATCTGGAAGTCGATTTATTAGCGCGGTACATGGAACGTTTAATGAAAGGTGACGCTGCGGCCACTTGCCCAGCAGGCATAACAGAAAATTTATTAAAAGAAAGTGGGTTTTTGTAAGTGGTATGAATACAACTGAAGAAATAATTGAAGATTTACGCCAGGGAAAAATGGTCATTATCATGGATGATGAAGACCGTGAAAACGAAGGTGATTTAATAATGGCTGCGGAGTATGTTCGCCCCGAAGACATTAATTTTATGGCGAAGTTTGGGCGTGGCCTGGTGTGCTTAACAATTACAGGAGAGCGTTGTCAGCAATTGCGTCTGCCGTTAATGGTCAGTGATAATAATGCGGCATTTTCGACCAATTTTACTGTTTCTATAGAGGCAGCAGTAGGTGTAACGACCGGCATATCAGCTTCGGATAGAGCTAAAACCGTACTCAGTGCTGTGGCTAAAGATGCAAAACCTGAGGATATCGTTCAGCCAGGCCATATTTTCCCCATTCGGGCTCGCGATGGGGGGGTCTTAAACCGGGCAGGGCATACTGAAGCGGGCTGTGATTTAGCCCGGTTAGCGGGGGCTGAGCCCGCCGCTGTGATCGTTGAAATATTAAATGATGATGGTTCAATGGCGAGAAGGCCAGAATTAGAAATCTTTGCTAAAGAACATGGTCTTAAAATTGGCACGATAGCTGATTTAATTCACTATCGCACTGAAAACGAAAGTACATTAGAGCGTATAAACGAGTGTGCCTTACCGACTGAATTCGGTGAATTTCGCTTATTTGCTTATCAGGATCGAAATGATGGCAATGTACATCTGGCGTTGGTGATGGGGGATGTGTGTCATGATGAGCCGGTACTCGTGCGTGTTCATGCGCGAAATATTATGGATGATGTGCTTTCTTCAACGCGTAGTGATTGCAAAATGCCTGTGCGTGCAGCCATGAAGTTGATAGCAACGGCTGGCCGGGGAGTGCTTGTTTTAATACGTCAGGAAGAAAATAATAAGGCTCTGGCAGAGTTAATTCATCAATATCAGCTACAAGATAACGGCGTTAACAAGCCAGAAATTGTAGAAAAATCAGATGCATGGCGTACTACTGGAACAGGTTCGCAAATACTTGCAGATCTAGGGGTGCATAAGATAAAAGTTTTAGGTGCGCATAAAACCTATTTTGGTTTATCTGGTTTCAATTTAGAGCTAGTTGATGTTGCTCCCGTTTAATCGTTATTATATTTAAAGAAGAGGAAAAAAATGTCTGCAGTAAAAACAATAGAAGGTACTTTTTCAGCGCAGGGAGGTAAATTTTGTGTGGTTGCTTCCCGTTTTAATAGCTTTATTGTCGAGCAATTAGAGGGAGGAGCGATTGATGCGCTGGTACGTCACGGAGTTGATAAAAATGATATTACACTGGTTAAAGCACCTGGTGCATTTGAATTACCCATGGTGGTTCAACGTATTGCTGCGACAAAAAAATACGATGCCATTATCGCAGTAGGGGCGGTGATTCGTGGTGCGACTCCACATTTTGAATATGTTTCGAATGAGTGTGTTAAAGGTATTGCGCAGGTTTCCCTGCAATTTGATGTTCCCGTTAGTTTTGGAGTATTAACTGTTGATAGTCTTGAGCAGGCCATTGAACGAGCTGGGACTAAAGCGGGCAATGCAGGCGCATCAGCTGCATTATCAGCGATTGAGATGGTTAGTTTATTTAATAACCTGGAAGCTTAATGAGTTCGGCAAAATCTAAAGCTAGACACTGTGCTGTACAAGCCTTGTATCAATGGCAAATGACCGGAAAAAATTTGTCCGCCATTGAGCAGGAGTTTAGAAACGATCAGCGTTTAAAAAATGCACAGAAAAGTTACTTTGCTGATTTATTTCATGGTGTCCCTAAGTATCTGGAAAACATTGATTCGTCCATGAGTGAATTTGTTGATCGTGATATCGAAAAAATTGACCCAGTCGAACGTGCTATTTTGCGTATTGGTGTTTTTGAGTTATTAAAAAAACCTGAGGTTCCTTATCGTGTCGTGATCAATGAAGGGATAGAGCTTGCTAAGTGCTTTGGCGCTGATGGCAGTCACCGTTATGTGAATGGCGTGTTAGATAAAGTTGCTCAGGTTCAGCGTAAACTAGAAATTGAAGCTAAGCAGAAGAAAAGTTAAGCTGTATTCGTAGGTTGGTGGGGGTGTTATTTGCTTTTCCATCCAGCAGGGGTTGAGGTTTACCAGGTATTTTTAGCGAGAAAAATGAAAAAGAAAGTAAAGTTTGGGACCAGTGGTATTCGTGGTTTAGTCAGTGATATGACAGACAAAGTGTGTTATGCGTACACGCTGTCATTTTTAGAATATTTAACGTCTATAGATGCAATAACGGATGGGCATACTGTTGGTATTGGAGGTGATCTACGCTCAAGTACACCTCAAATTATGAATGCGGTTGCTGCCGCGGTTTTTGATTCAGGTTATAAGGTCGTTAATTGTGGCTTGTTACCAACTCCGGCACTAACACTTTATGGGATTAGTCATAATATACCGACGATTATGGTCACTGGTAGCCATATTCCTGACGACCGCAATGGCATTAAATTTAATAAGCCTGACGGTGAAGTATTGAAACAGGATGAGCAAGGTATTCTTGCACAGGAGCCTGAGCTAAATAACATATTATTCACAGGCCAGAGTTTGCTGAAAAATGATTATTTACCGGCTATTGATAAGCAGGCTGAACAGCAATACATCACTCGATACTTGGACTTTTTTCCTGATAATGCTTTATCAGGCTTTAAAATTGGAGTCTATGAACATTCATCAGTCGCGCGTGATCTATTCAAAACAATTTTATCAGGATTAGGCGCTGAGATAATGGCTCTAGGACGCTCTGATCAGTTTATTTCTGTTGATACCGAAGCCATTCGTCCTGAGGATGTCGTGTTAGCAAAGCAATGGTCAGAACAATATGGATTGGACTGTATTGTTTCCACGGATGGTGATGCTGATAGACCTTTGGTCAGCGATGAACATGGTGAATGGTTGCGGGGAGATGTAGCAGGTATTTTAGTCGCTAATTTTTTACAAGCTAATGCAGTCGTCACGCCTGTTAGTAGTAATAGCGCTTTGGAAAAAAGCCAAAAATTTTCCCGGACGGTGCGTACTAAAATTGGATCGCCTTTTGTCATTGCAGCTATGCAAGCAGTGACTGACCAGAAAATAGTCGTTGGGTATGAGGCAAATGGAGGCTTTTTATTAAATACGGTTGTCAATTTAAGGGATAAACAACTCACTGCTTTACCGACCCGAGATGCAGTGATAGTGCCTCTGTGTATTTTATTCCAGGCGAAACAGCAGGCCTGTACAGTTTCACAATTGCTAAAAACCCTGCCTGAACGCTATACTTATAGTGACCGGATTAAAAATTTTCCAACTGAACTGAGCCAGTCGATTTTGCTGGAAATGCAATCAGGACAACAGGAAAAGGATGCGGCTGTTTTTGATCGTCTTTTTTCGGGAATGACAGATCCGGCTGTGAATTTTGATACCACTGATGGTATCCGTATCAGCCTGGCAAATGAAGAAGTAGTCCATATCCGTGCCTCAGGTAACGCGCCCGAATTACGGTGTTATACAGAAGCAAACAGTTATAATAGAGCAAAAGCATTAAACCAGTTATGTATGCAGCAAATGAATCGCTGGAAGCAGTAATTTTATCGACACACTATCGCCAACTTTTATCAGTACAACGGATTAACAGTGAATAGAAGAATACCGCCCAAGAAAAATTATTTATCCTTATTATTTGGATCCAGAATTGTGCGAATGAGTTCTTATTTAGTCGCGGGTGGAAGCGCTATTTTAGTGTGCTGGTTTATTTTTATCAGTATCGCGATGGATGCTTCGGCCCTTTTGGGTGTGTTTAGTCTGGTTGCTATTCCTTTGGTTATTTTAGTGATTGTCTTTTCCGGATTGGAAAAATTAGCGGGAATTTCTTGCTTACGTGGCGTGGAATGGGTTGGGAAAAATACATTATTACTGTGTGGCTGGGTCACTTTGAGTGTTCAAAATGTGCTTGGAATAGACACTAAAGTTGCGCGTCAACCGGTATCTCGGCAGGATAATACGCAAAACTGCTCTGATCTTTTTAACAACATCCCTATAGAAACAGAAATACAAGCTGCTGAACCAAAACTGGATTTTACAGCGATAGACGCTAATGATCCATCACTAGACTCTCATCAATTCAAACCACAAATATTCTCTGAATTTCCGAGTGATGGGCAGCCCGTTGTCTCTGAGTTTATCGCTGAGAAATCAATTTTAGAAAACGCTGATTTAGTAGAGGCGGCACCCTCTACCACTGTTTTGGGTGAAGCCATTGATAGCCAATCTGCCTTTAATTCTAATGATATTAAAGTTGATGATAAATCATTAGATGTCAGCAAAGAAGTGGATTTAACGATCAATAATATGGCACTAGTCCCCCCTGCTGAAGAACTTAATAGTCAAACGATTACGACGCCTAACAAGATAAAAGATCAAATCGACAAGCATTCTTTTTTTAAGGATGATATAGAGGGGAAAGTCAATAAAAATCAAGATATTGGCAAGGAAGATATTTTATCGACGCTTGTGCCAGAACTCGCTATTGATGAAGTTGAGCTTGAAATAAAATCCTTATTTCAAGGAAACCAGGATTTGCAGCAAGGTGCCGATAAGACCGAAGCAGCAGAAGAACCTGGTAGCGAACCAATCTTGCCAGAAGATAGATTTAACTTAAGTATCCAATCAATCATTGAAGAAGCAGAAAAAAAAGTTTCTGACAATAAAGGCGAAGAGGATACGAACACTAATATGAGTCAAATGCTGGATGCTGTTGATAAAGTCATTGCCAGACCCATTAATACTCAAGATCAAGACAGCACAACTGTAGATGAGTCAAAAAACCCGCCGCTGTATTCTTCAATGTTATCTCAGGCAGAACAGGCCGCGACCAATCTTCTTTCTTCTTTTTCAGAAAAACTGGCTCAGTCTTTCAATGTCCAAAAGGAGACAGAGTATCATTTACCATCAATTGACTTATTACAAGTACATCAACGTTCAGTCAAATCGTATTCAAGTACCCAATTAGATGAAATGTCGCGCTCAGTAGAACGAGTACTGAAAGATTATAAAGTGATTACAGAAGTGGTTGGTGCATATCCAGGGCCTATCATAACACGCTTTGAATTATCCTTGGCACCTGGCGTAAAGGTCAGTCGTGTTAGCGGCCTAGCAAAAGACCTGGCGCGTGCCATGCTGGTCACCAGTGTACGGGTTGTTGAAATTATCGAAGGTACACCTTATATAGGATTAGAAATTCCAAATCAGGAGCGAGAGATGGTTTCTTTTCGTGAAATTATTGCATCCGAAAAATTTCAGCAAGCTGCATCACCTATTACTTTAGCGTTAGGAAAAGATGTTTCTGGGCAGGCGGTGGTTTCTGATTTAGCTAAAATGCCACACTTATTGGTTGCAGGAACGACAGGTTCAGGTAAGTCTGTCGCGATCAATACCATGATTCTCAGTATGCTGTATAAGGCAACGCCTGAACAAGTACGCATGATTATGGTGGATCCAAAAATGCTTGAGTTATCGGTTTATGAAGGGATCCCGCATTTATTAACGCCCGTCGTGACCGATATGAAAGAAGCGCAAAATGCTTTGCGCTGGGCAGTGGCAGAAATGGAACGACGTTATAAGCTAATGTCAAAAGTAGGTGTTAGAAACCTGGAGGGGTTTAATCAAAAAATAGAAGATGCCGCTGCGAGAGAGGAAACTATTCGTGACCCTTTGTTTCAGTTAATAGACCCTCTGCAAGAAGGTGAAACATTTCCTGTGTTATCGACTTTACCAAGTATTGTGATTGTGATTGATGAGTTAGCCGATATGATGATGATTGTAGGTAAAAAGGTAGAGGAGCTCATCGCTCGATTGGCACAAAAGGCTCGGGCTGCAGGGATTCACCTTATTCTTGCAACGCAAAGGCCTTCAGTTGATGTATTAACCGGCTTGATTAAAGCCAATGTACCGACACGGATTTCATTTCAGGTTTCATCGCGTATTGATTCTCGTACTATTCTAGATCAAGGGGGTGCTGAAGCCTTGCTCGGTAATGGTGATATGCTATTCCTGCCATCAGGAACCAGTGTACCTACTCGTTGTCATGGTGCTTTTGTTGAAGACGCTGAGGTACACTCGGTGGTGGATTATTTAAAAACTCAGGGTGCTACAAACTATTTAACTGAAATTACCCAGGAAGAAATAACTGAAACAGCTGCTAGTTCCGGCAATGCAGAGGAAGAGGATGAGCTATATCAGGATGCAGTCAGATTTGTACTGGAAACTGGCAGAGCGTCAATTTCAAGTGTGCAACGTAGGTTTAAAGTAGGTTATAACCGTGCTGCGCGAATGATAGACAAAATGGAAGAAGAACATATTGTTAGCGAACCGGAAGGGAACGGTTCGAGGCGGGTGCTGAATCGAGAAGAATAGTACCTTATAACATCCTGGGTTGCTAATATTAGCTAATTCTGGATGTGTTTGAAACACACAAGGCGTCTTTGTACTCTGTTTATAGATTATTCACCAGAGGGAACGCTAAATATTCTGAATTTTTATTGTGATTGAATGCTTATGTTTAAAGATTATTTTCAGCTTTGCTGGCTGAGTGGTTACCCTGAAGATTTACCGACCGACAGAAATTTTTTATGGGTTAATTTAATTTTTTATTTATTGCTAGGTTTATTTATTCAGGGAAATATTAGTGACCCTGTAGAGGCGTTTGTGCAAATTTTGATAGAAGTTGTGATTACACTTCTTTTTATTACTGCACTCTTGGTAAAAGAGGGTAGTGCCTATAATTTCGAACGTTTTTTGACCGCGATACTGGTTTGTGAGAATTTTGTCTACGCACTTGGACTGCCCATCCTGTTTTGGTATATTTTAGCTAAGGGTAGTACTATGGCTCATTATCCAATCTATACTGGGATGGCACTAATGGTATGGTCAGTCGTTATTATTGCTTTTTTACTAAAAGGGCTTTTTGATTTTAACTGGAAGACAAGTACTGCTTTGTCAGTGTTGTATTTTATATTGACTTACTTTGGCTCTTTTGGTTTATTGTTGATGATTTAGGACTGAGAATGTTGTTATGGGCAATTGACGTAGGATTTTTGTTCGTCTTCGAGGCGGGGAAATAACCGCATAACCCGCTACGTAATTGTTTCCGTAACCATGAAGACGGACAGTAAAGACACGTCAAATGTGCAAGTTATATTGTCACATTCCTTAGTGGGTCATCAGTGTTCACCTATTAACTCTACCCGTGGCACTAACCTCGCCACAAGAAATCTCATAAAGGACTGCAAAGACGTTCCTGTTAAAAGTGCATTTTGAACGGCCCGAA
>CAYZUM010000087.1:0-10928 GCA_964481455.1 uncultured Methylomonas sp.
GACTAAAAATCATCACTTCGCTAAGCTCCGTTTCCCTGATTTTCAGCGATTGAAGCTTTGCGTCTAAATTACTTTCATCACCGACATATAAAGCCGTTCTCCAGTTTTCCAAAATAGTCCGTGATTCTTTAAAATAGCGAACTGAAACAAAGGTTTTATTGCCTTTTTGAGAGAATAAAGCACTACCACCACTGCTAGTTTTATTAAACTTACTTTGCCATTGCTTGCCTAAGCATTGTCCCACAATGCCGACACCTTGCTCGTAACTTGCTTTAGCTTGAGCCTCTCCCGCTTCTTGCCACGCGCAATAATAATTTGTTAAGCCAGTGCTCCACTCCCAGACTTGACAGTTTTTTGCTAACGGAAATACACGCTTCGCATTCCAGATCTGTATATAGTTAATGCGACTAGAACTTAAACGCCCATTCCTAAACTGCTTAAAATGATTACTATGATCACTCATTAACCTATTTAATTGTATACATGCTTCAGAATCGCTCATTTCTGGCTTTTCTGATGTAAAAACAGAACAAGCACTTGTACTTAGAATGAATAAGCAGCCTGCAAAAATGCGTAGCCCTGTGTGTTTTTCACTGTATTTCATTTTCTATTACCTTTAATTAAAAACACATAAACTGATATGTTCGTGAGGGATGCCTCTATCATCATTGCAATCTGCCAAGCCTGGCTGGGCACAATCAAAAGCAGAGGTTTGAGAGCAATTCATTAAATAAATCAGAAACGAGCACACAATAATTAATACAACTATCGGACACCAATTAAAGAAGGAACTGTACCTTGTTTCACTTAGGAATGGGAATCAAATAACGTGTGCATTCTGACGTGTCTTTTTATTCGCCTTCTGCGTTACGGAAACAGTTACGTAGCTAGCTATGCGCCTGTTACCGCGCATTGAAGGCAAACAAAAATACTGCGTCATAATGGCACAACTGATTCAATTCCCATTCCTTAGGAGCGGTCTTCAGCCACGAAATAGAAAATGCAATATCTATCATGCGAATGAATTCGCACCTACAGATGCGCAGTCGATTTCGTGCACATTCCCGCTTATTGATTATAACACTGGAAATATTAGAGATTAATTCTATTAGAACCCCCAAAGTAATGAAAAATTATAGTTGAAATCATTTTTAATTGATTCGGACGTGTCATATTCATTACGTATCCCAAATTTAATCGCCAAACCTTCAAACCAGTCTATACTATGTAACCAGGTAATGTTTGTCAGATTACGAAACGCTCCTGAGTCAGTCAAACTTGGATAAAAATAATTAGAAAGCGTAAAGTGTTGTTTTGCGGTGATATGCCAGGTTAAATCCCCCCCTATCATTGCTTCAAAGCCTAAAACATCCTTTTTTTCTACCTTTCCGTTAGCATCTATTATGGGATTTCCAACAGCATCAAATTGAGTTTTATCAAATTCAAAAAGCCCCGTACCTGCAACCCTGCCTGAAAGCTCCCATTCCTCAGTTTTAATAAATTGATAACCTGGCCCCACTGATATCTGTACTCGATGATCAAAGTCCTTAAATTCATCCCAGTCATACATGGTTGATGCAAAAGCAAACCATTTAGTATCGACAAAGAACCAGTCTTTAACCAAGAGAGCATTGACTCTATTCTCACTCGAAATATTATCCTCCGAAGCAGATAAATAAAAAGACTTAAAATCCCAGCGGTGATCTGCATCCTCATATCGAGTATTGATAGCCCCACGAAAATTAGCATTAACCGATGATCCAGAAGACCCTCTCAAACCAAGTTCTATGCTACTATCCCAATCTTTAAACCATCCAGTTCCCATAAATCCATTATTGACTTTTTCACCGTTTGCAAGCTTGACATTATCTTCAGCAACTTGAACTTTTTCCTCTGCTGTTGTCACCTCCTCTTCTGCTAATTGAACACTTGCATCCGCGACTTCGACTTTTTCTTTAGCGACAAAAATGCTCTCCTCCATCTTATCGCCACCTGCCTTCTGGGCAATTCTGACATCTTTTTTAGCAACCCTCACTGCTTCGCTAGCCGCTAAAAGTTCCGTTTGCGCGACTTTGACTTCTTCCCGAGCGGCTGTTAGTTCTCTATTGGCTGCGTTTACTTTCTTGGCAACAACCGTGTTTTCCCGAATCGCGTCAATATTATCAACAGCAGCGACAAGTGCAGCTTCAGCTGACTTGACATTAGCTGTCGCAATTTTGACGGCATGTCCAGTGACATCGATATACTCGACCTCGGCCGCTTGCGCACTGATCTCTGCAATTTTTAGTTGCTGATGAGCAATATCAACGCTTTCTTTCGCAGCGATGACTTGCACTTCTGCTGCTTTAATTTCAGCCTCAAACTGTGCATCATCTACAGCGACAATATCCGTAACAGCAACATCGGTTTTTTGTTCAGGTGCTTGTATATCTTTTTTTAGATGATCAAGATTCAAGGATTGTAAATTACTAATTTTAACCTTATTAATCGTTATTTCTCCCAAGGCTGGATGGGAAAAGGTAATCGTTGAACTGGATTGCTTTATCAACATAACGTCTAAAGTATCGCCATTGATAAAGTGTATTTCCTCGGCCACCGCTGGCACACAGACTAAAAAAGCGCTAAGGAGTAGAGTAATTTGCTTAAGGTTCATAAAAAATAAAAACTGACTGTTTTTCCAAGTATTGAAAAAGCTAAAATGCTAAATAAATATTCAACCAAAGGCCACCATTTTGATACCTTAGGTAACGCGCAACAAACAAACTGAACCATTAGGTACGAATTCATTCGCACGGTAAGTTGTGTCAAAACGACAAAGCAGAACTTAAAAAGTGCTTCAATTTATGTCATAAAGGTTGCTTATCGGATCTCCGTTTAAGATGGAACAACAGGGAATATAGACCTAGGAGGGGGGGATGATTATTTATTACCCTGAAGAACATCAATAAAATGAAGGGTTTAATCTTTTCCTTCCATACCCTCATGCCCATCATAGAGAGAACCTATCTCGTATTATATAGCTTCTCAGATAAATAAGTTCCATATGTATTACGGATACCATCCCTTCAAGGGATGGTATCCGGGGAATTATTTTTCTGAAAGTCTATAGGTGTCTCCAACTTTTCCACTAGTAATTCAATCAATATTTGCTCATAAATTTCTGATAAAGGTTGTAAATCTGCAACCGCTACATTTTCATTAATTTTATGAATACTTTCATTAATAGGCCCTAGTTCAACGACTTGAGCTCCGGTAGGCGCAATAAATCGACCATCTGACGTTCCCCCACCGGTATCATCCAGTGTCTCTAAGCCAATCACTTTTTTAATCGCAATATGCGTAGCGTCAATTAACACTCCCGATAAAGTTAAAAAAGGATTGCCTGATAAACGCCAACTAATTTCATAATCTAGACCAAATTGGTCAAATAGACTATGTACCCGTTGTTTGATAGTGACTTCATCTAATTCGGTGCAAAAGCGTAAATTAAATAACAGCTCAAGTTCCCCTGGTATGATATTTTCAGCGCCTGTCCCGCCATTAATATTAGAAACTTGCAAGCTAGTCGGTGGGAAAAACTCATTCCCTTCATCCCAGACTTCATCCGTTAACGCTTTTAAAGCAGGTGCAAAACGATGAATCGGATTATCTGCTATATCTGGATACGCCACATGACCTTGCACACCTTTTACAGTGAGTTTCGCACACAAAGAACCACGTCTACCGACACGAATAACATCCGCAATACGCTGATCGCTGGAAGGCTCACCCACTAAACACCAGTCAATTTTTTCATTGCGCTGCTCTAGTACTTCGACAACTTTTACCACACCATTTGTTGCTGGCCCTTCTTCATCACTGGTAATCAGCATGGCTATAGCCCCTTTG
Source organism: uncultured Methylomonas sp. (assembly GCA_964481455.1). GTDB lineage: Bacteria > Pseudomonadota > Gammaproteobacteria > Methylococcales > Methylomonadaceae > Methyloprofundus. Next base: position 3,889 of record CAYZUM010000087.1, read on the forward strand.
TGCTGAGGATATTGAGCAATAAAACGCTCAACTGCAGTCACAAAACAGGCAATCCCGCCCTTCATATCTGCCGCACCACGACCATACAAACGCCCCTCTCGAATCGTTGGCTCAAAAGGAGGAGAGTTCCATTGCTCCAAGGGACCTGTTGGCACAACATCGGTGTGCCCTAAAAATACAAACAAAGGTTTGGCTGTACCACGTTTTAGCCAGAGGTTTTTAGTATCATCAAAATCTATTTGTTCGGCAATAAAGCCAATTTTTTCGAGTCGTTGCGTTAACAGATTCTGGCAACCAGCATCTTCAGGTGTAACTGATTCACGACTTATCAATTGTTTCAGTAAAACTAAGGTGTCATTCATAATAATGCCTGATAGGTCTGCTGACTAAAGCCAATAAAAAAGTGCTTATCTGCGATAAGGATAGGGCGCTTTATCAAAGTCGGATGCTCTAACAATAGGCCTGCTACTTTATCTGCATTTAAATCTGTTTTTTGTTTATCATCTAGCTGTCGCCAGCTGGTACTCCGTTTGTTTAACACCCTTTCCCAACGCCCCTTAGCGATAAAGTCCTGCACTTGCTCCATTGATAAACCATCGCGACGAAAATCATGAAACTGATACTCAACTTCGTTACTATCAAGCCAAAGCCGTGTTTTTTTGACACTATCACAATTTTTTATACCGTATAAAACATTCATTACTTACCCTTATTTATAATTTGGGACTCAATACCTGTGTACTCTTAATCTAGGTTAGAATTTTGACAAGTCAGCTCAGAAGGGAGTAGGGAGTCGTCATTTGTTTTTAGATACAGCTCACACATGCAGGCTAAAGCCTATTCTCCTCCATACGTTCAATCTTCAGGAATGGGAATAAAATAACTTGTGCATTTTTAACGCAGGATTTTTGTTCGCCTTCGAGGCGCGTCAATAAGCGCATAGTAGGCTACGTAATTATTTACGCAACAAAGAAGACGGACAAAAAGACACAAAAATGTGCACGTTATAACATTCCCATTCCTAAGTTTACATTAGCTGATATTCGCCCCCTCAACCCTAAACAAGAGAACACGTCTTTTCTGCTAAGGTAACTCGCAATAAATAAACTACCCATATTGCGCAGGATTTTTGTTCGTCTTCAAGGCGAAATAGGCGCATAGCAGGCCACGTAACTATTTCTACTAATGGAAGACAAACAAAAACCCTGCGCAATATGGGTAGTTTATTTATTGCGCGTTACCTTAAACTCGATGTTCCAGTTTTTGTAGTGCGTTGATTTTATTATCTATTTTTAATTTCGATTAAATTATGTTTTCCTTTAAGATCAATACTTTAACTTTTATTTCAACAAAATACGAGGTCCTTCAAGCCCAGTTATAGCTGAAAACTGGAACATCGAGTTAAACAATGAAAATGAATTTCCACCGCTAGAAATACAGTTAATTTCGTGTACATTGCTAGCCTACAGCAACACAATTACGCCCTATTTCTTTTGCCATATAAAGTGCATCATCCGCTCTTTGAATGAGCGTTTCGCCACTATCTAAAGCCTGATAACACGTTACTCCAAAGCTGGAAGTCAATGTTAACCCAGACTTGAAAGGGTATTCAGCAATCAAGAGTCGCAGTTTCTCAGCCAGTATTTTCGCCCCTTCGGCTGTTTGTTCAGGGCAGATAATCAAAAACTCTTCTCCTCCCCAGCGACCCACAATATCAACAGTACGTATGTTTTCCTTAAGTACCTTGGCAATGTTTTTTAACACATAATCCCCCATCAGATGTCCATGGAAATCATTGATAGCCTTAAAATAATCCAAATCTAATAAAATTAAGCTAAAGGGTGTTTGATAACGCTCTGCCAAGGACAATAACGTATCTATCTGTTCATCCAGCTTGATACGGTTATAAATGCTGGTTAATTTATCCGTAATTGATAAATGTTTTAGCAGGCGGTTATGTTTTCTAAGTTTTGAATAATGATATAAAAACAGGGCAAACAATAATGTCATCACAGATAATATATTCACCAATCTCTTGTAATCAGCCCCCAACTGATAACGTGTTGTCAGCCAATAGCTGGTAATTCTGATACGTTGTTGTTTATCGACGGTTGCAATTGCCTTATTAAAAATACTGACTAATAAAGGCTCATCATTACGCATTGCCATACCTATATGCGAAATATTATCGAGTTTCCCCGATATCTTCAACTCACCTAAATATTTATTCTGGAAAACGAAAGCAATACTAGGCAAATTCCCTATCATACCGAATAATTGATTATTTCTGACCTGCTCCAGCCCATCCCCTAAATTTTCTACTACAATTAAATTAATTGATGGGAATTTCAAGCGCAGTAATTCTGAGTAAGCATAGCCCTTTTGAACGCCCATTTTTTTATCAAGTATACTGGTTATATCGTTAATAAATATTTGCTCATACCGCGTTACAATCACCAGTGGAAAACCAATATAAGGCTCTGAAAAATTGAGAAATTTCTCTCGCTCAGGGGTTTTCATGGCTAAAGCAAAAAGATCACATTGCCGTTGCCTGCCTAATGCCAAAGACTCCATCCAGGTGTCAGAAGGTACTAAAACGATAGGTATCTTAATTTTCTCGGCAAACAGACGCATAAAATCTGCACTCATCCCAATATGCTGACCCTTTTCTATTTTTTCAAAGGGCATCCAGTCTGGGTCAATACACATTTTAAGCTGTTGCTTGCCCTTTAAATAAGTCTGCTCTTCGGTGCTTAACAGTAAGTCAGCTGGATTTTGTGACACCTTACCGGCCGCAAAGACTGAAAGGCTCAACAACAGACCTATGCTAACAAGCATTTCTTTTAAATAACGCATATTTAAATCTTAATAAGACCTACAAAGGACTATTGATTAATTCATCCAACTCAGGCAAAGAACTGTCCTGCTTACGACAGTTTTTATAAAAGGCAACAAACTCCATAAAAGCCTGCTCTAAATCATCTAAAATACCTTCTTCATTTTCACGTTCATCAGGCAATACATCTGGTGAATCCAGGTATTCTTTTTGTAAAGCCACTTCACTATTTAAGGCAAGAATTGCATAGATAACGGCATTACTAGAAAGTGTATCTGACATATCGGTTTCCTAAAAATAAAAAAGTCGAACCAATGACAAACCAGTTCGACATTTACTTAATCACAGATCCGGCTGACTAAGGGAGATGGAAACAAATAATCATCCAAGATTGCGGGTCTTTTTATCCGTCTTCTACGTTGTAGTAACCGTTGCGTAGCCTGCTATGCGCCTGTTACTACGCCTTGAATACGAACAAAAATACTGCCCAATATTGGACGCTTATTTATTTCCAGACCCCTAAATGCTATGTACACAACAAATCGGCAACCGTAGGATGGGCAAAGCGATAGCATGCCCATCTTTGATAACTGGGAAGTTAATTATTCTCTTTCAGCTGATGGACCCGTGTTTGCTTTGTCCCACCAGCACTGTTTTTTAATTTAATCGCGCAACAATTCATTAATCCCTGTTTTACTACGTGTTTTTTCATCTACGTGCTTAATAATCACCGCACAATATAAACTATGACTACCATCTTTTGATGGTAAATTTCCAGACACAACGACAGAACCTGCCGGAACACGACCGTAGGTAATTTCCCCCGTCATACGATTAAAGATTTTAGTGCTTTGGCCAATATAAACTCCCATGGAAATCACCGAACCTTCTTCAACGACAACACCTTCAACAATCTCAGATCGTGCACCGATAAAACAATTATCTTCAATAATGGTAGGACCCGCCTGAAGTGGCTCTAGAACACCCCCAATACCAACACCACCCGATAAATGTACATTGTTACCAATTTGCGCGCACGAACCAACCGTCACCCAGGTATCAACCATCGTACCGCTCCCCACATAGGCACCGATATTGACATAAGAGGGCATTAAAATCGCACCAGGTGCAACATAAGACCCATGACGTGCAACAGCATTCGGTACAACACGCACCCCTGCTTCAGCAAAATCTTCAGGTGTATAAGAGGCAAATTTAGTTTCCACTTTATCGTAATAACGTGTTGCACCGCCCTCCATGACACGATTTTCATTAATTCGAAAAGATAATAAAACCGCTTTTTTCAACCATTGATTAACCACCCATTCGCCACTGTTTTTATCTGCAACCCGGGCTTCACCTGAATCCAGTAAGTTAATAGATTCTTTAACCGCTGCACGGACTTCTGCAGACACAGTCGTTGGTGAGATATCGGCACGATTATCAAAGGCTTCGTTAATGATTTGTTCTAATTGATTCATACTATTTTTTATAAAGTGTTAATAAATTTTTTAATGCGATGTGCGGCTTCTATGCACTCAGGAACAGAGGCAACTAATGCCATGCGCACATGGTTTTTGCCTGGATTAGTCCTCTTCACATCACGCGATAAAAAGCTACCCGGTAAAACCGTCACATTTTCCTGAGCAAACAGTTTTTGCGCAAATGCAGTCTCGTCTATAGGCGTTTTCATCCATAAATAAAAGCTTGCAGGTGGCTGAGTAACATCACACACATCCGCTAATATACTTGTTACTGCCGAGAATTTTTCACGATAAAGCTGCCTGTTTTGCAACACATGTTGCTCATCCTGCCAGCCAGCGATACTCGCATACTGTGTGGGCACAGGCATCGCGGAACCATGATAGGTACGATATTGCAAAAACCTGGACAGAATATCTGCATCACCTGCGACAAAGCCAGATCTTAAACCCGGTGCATTTGAACGTTTTGATAAACTATGGAATATCACACAGTTTTTAAAACTACTATGTCCTATTGCTTGCGCGGACTGCAGCAACCCCTGTGGTGGACATGCTTCGTCCCTATAGATTTCGCTATAGCATTCATCCGAGGCAATAACAAAGTCATATTTCAATGCCAGATTAATCAATTTTTCATGCGTAGTCTGGTCTATAATTGCGCCCGAAGGATTTCCAGGTGAACAAATATAAAGTAACTGACATCGTTGCCAGGTTGCTGCAGAAACACTATCAAAATCTGGTAAATACTGGTTTTCTTCCAATGTATTCAGATAGTACGGTTCTGCACCTGCCAATAAAGCCGCGCCTTCATAAATCTGATAAAAAGGGTTGGGCATCAATACCAATGCATTTTCACGCGCATCCACAACACATTGCGCAAAGGCAAACAAGGCCTCACGTGTACCGTTTACAGGTAACACCTGTGATTCAGGTTCTATTTCAACTTGAAATCGCCTTGCTATCCACTCACTAATTACCTCTCTTAATTCAGGCATCCCCTTGGTGGTAGGATATTTCCCCAGAGCTCCAATATTATGCAGCAATGCATTTTTAATCAATGCAGGCGTTGCATGTTTCGGCTCACCAATAGACAGGGCTATATGGACTTTCTCAGCTGGTGGGTTAATGCCTTGTTTTAATACCCCTAACTTCTCAAATGGATAAGGGTGTAATTGCGATAAATGTGGATTCATTCAATACGTTTAAGTACAAAGTAACCGTATATTATATCATGACCTGATGATATATAAAAAAACACACGCTGTATTTACAAAAGACGATAGAATATTTTCTTTTTGATTTCATTAGACTCCCTCATGCCTAAGCAATTTTTTTTCCTGTTATTAACCACTATTAGCTTAAACCTTAGCTATGTTTCACAGATTTTTGCCCATGCTGGCGTTGACCATGGTGATAATTGTTTTGTCGCAATCGGAGGATACCAATTGCGCCTGGGAGGTTTTCAGTCTGAAGACAAAATGGGAGGTGGTAAACATTATTGTCATCTATTTCCAGCCACCGGAACAGTCATTTTTACCTTTGAGCAAGACATCATTGATCAACTGTACAAACACATGAACTTGAAGTTTTTAGCGACGGAAACTTATTGGGATGTGATTTTTGACAATGACAATGCGTTTAATCAGCTTCTCAGCCAAACATCGGATAGTGCATCTATTCAATATAACTTCCCTAAAATAGGCCTTTATGCCTTGGAAATTAAACTACAGGCTAGTCGCACACAGATAGACTCACTAGAATCCAGCCAAAACAATACCCAACGGTTTTTATTTTTAGTGGGCATACCCATTATTAAAATACTGATTTTTGTTGCTTTTGGCTTTTTGCTATTCTTGGGATTTGTTTTGCTTAAGCAATTAGCTACAGGAGTTAAGGGAAAACCATAAAGGGGGGTAAATTTCGAGTCCATTTAAGAAGGGCCAAGCAACAGACCCTCCCGCATCGGATCCACCAGATTATTGCAGAGATAGCATCAACCGACAACCATCAAAAGACAAGTAGTACCAACACCATAAGCACTAATGCATTTTATTTTGTGATCTAACGTTGTCGCACGCCAATAAGATGATTCTCGTTTAATTCGTCTCAGCCAGGAAGCTCATAAATCTCTCTTCAAATGTTTGTACCACACTGGTGCAGCACTTATTGAACGATAAGCAAACCAAAGAGCAATCACAATCACCCCATTGACAAGTATTATTTCACTTAGGTGAGAGCTAGTTTGAAAAATTTGTGCAAAGAGTAACACAAACGAATATTCGATTGCTTCAATCATAAAATGAACCAAGTGCATAACAAGGTAGAATGCACTTATCGTCCAATCCAGTAACGGGTCAAACATAACGATCACAAAAAAAATAAGCGCGAACTTCATTGCGACTCTTTGCAACATTTTCTGGTCAGTTTCATATCGCTTGTCATAGTGTTTTACAAAGGGAGCTATACTTAAAGTGTTCATTAGTTTTCCTTTATGGACATTTAACGTCATTAGTTAATTTGATTAACGTCCATTTTTTTGAAAAGTAATAAACGTTTGCTATTTTAAGCACCATTTAATTTTGTTTAATAGTAGTTTCCATCTATAAAAACTCAACCAGACACAGGAGTAAAAAAACTTTAGCTTTTTCCGAGCCTAGCAATATCTAAAGCTCAGGCGCGCCATGCTACTTCGTGAAATTCAGGGACTCCTGTCACCTTCA
>CAYZUM010000088.1:0-10393 GCA_964481455.1 uncultured Methylomonas sp.
TTTCAGGATGAAACCATTTTGTTATTTTTTTGATTAAAATGACCAGGTATAAGGTAACGCGCAATAAATAACCTACCCATATTGCGCAGGATTTTTGTTCGTCTTCAATGCATAGAAATAGGCGCATAGCTGGCTACGCAACTATTTTTACAACGCAGAAGGTGGACAAAAAGACAAGCAAGATGGGTTATTTGTTTCCATCTCCCTAAGTCTTTAAGGCGCTCTGACGGATACCCTGAAAAATAAAATACTCAATGAAGCTGAACCGATGCCACTTCGGGTGGACATCCAATATGACAGGTTAAGTTTACTTCTCCAGGCTCTATCCCGGAAACGAGTGATGATTTAAGACAATGAATGCCGCATAAAAACCAAGTCTGCTGAAGTACTCTTTCAGGTGGAAGGATTCTATGTGGAAAATGGACAGTCATAATAGTTAAAATTAGGTATTGACATGGTTATGACAGGAATGAGAATTAAATAAGTCATTATGGCGCAGTCTTTTTGCTTGCCTTCAAGGCGCGGTAACAGGCGCATAGCTGGCGACGTAACGGTTTCCACAACGCAGAAGGCGAGCAAAAAGACACGTCAGAATGCACACGTTATTTGATTCTCATTCCTAAAGTACACACTGTAAAAACATACACGAAATAAACAGCGCACCTGGCTGTGCGAATTCATTCGCACGATACGAACATACCCAGTCTCAAAATATTAATAATCGGGTCTTAAGGTAATTTGTATATCGACATTATTCTTATCAATGACGATCCATTTCTTTTTAGTAACATAGCCCTCTTTACTCACGGCTACTTGATAATCTCCCGGCTCAAGCGATACCCCTCTTGAGTATTTTACATCGCTATTGAGTAAATTGATGGTGCTCCCAGACGGATTAGAAAAAATCGTCAGTTTTGCCGTGTTACTCGGTGGAGTAGGTGGCGGCGGTACGGGGCTTGGTCTATTAGGAATGATGGCTTGGGCTTGACCTGGCTTAAAATAAAACTCTTGTGTTAGCGATGAGCTCTCCCACGGCATTTGCTTGCCTTCAGTCGCGTCGTCAACATCTCTTCTTACCCGTTTGAAGACTTGCTCAATAGGAATTCCTTGAGTATCCATATGTTTCAACAGAAATTTAGTATAAGGACTGTTGCGGCCATCTCCATCAGCTGCTACATCTCCTGGACTGGTCGAATAGGCGATAAGAGTACTCATATTACGGCTACGTGGTACAGACATACGCGCAAGCCCTCGAGCACTAGAGCGACTTATTCTAGGGAATGGGTTATCTCGGCAAGCATCTAGTACAATGATATTCAGTGGGTTCGCCGCTTCTTCCATTGCGCCAGTGATCGACTTTAAATTGACGGCTGCATCAATGACTTCATAGGAGGCTTGTGCATCAAAGTCTGTGGGGACAAGGTAGTTTTCACCCTCAATCTGTAAACCATGGCCTGCATAGAAGAAGACTGCTACTCCCCTACGCTGTTTAAGTGTATTACCAAATTTTCGAATTAATGCTTTGGTTTCTAATTTACTTTTATTGATTGCAAGCATGACCTCAAAGCCCATAGACTTAAGCTTTGCAGCAATATCGCTTGCATCATTTGCAGGGTTAGCTAACGGCATGAGTTTATAGTCTGAATTACCGATAACCAGAGCCGTTTTTGGAACTGTGGGTTCTTTGGCGGAAGCGGTTGAAACAGTCAAAATGAATAGTGACAGGGTGAAAAATATTAAGGTACGCATTGTCATTTCCTGATGTGCGATGATAATAAAATAATATCAAAAACTATATGAGGTTAAATTTTTAGAGCTACCGTTTTTAAGGCGGCCTCCGGATTGTTAAAAATATCAAGGCTGAGAATACAACGGTTTGAGCTATTGTTGTTGTGGAAATAGCTTTAGCATGTTACTTCTTCAAGGTAAGGCGCAGTAAATAAACCACCCAAAATGATTAAGACTAGACTGAATGCGTAACAACTCTCGTTCCCAACCCCTGCTAGCGATTTTCATTTTAGTGGGTAGGTTATTGTTACTCGATGTTCCAGTTTCCAGCTATATCTGGGCTTGAAGGCACCTAGATTTTGTTGCAATAAAAGTTAGTGCATTGATTTTAAAGGTAAACTTAATTTTATCGAAATCAAAAATAGATAATAAAATCAACATACTACAAAAACTGGAACATCGAGTGTTAGCGAGTTACCCAAGATTTCAGCCTTAATTATGGAACCTTCCTTTGCCAGTTTACACCTTATTAATAATTACTAAAGAGCTACAAGCTTGATAGGGTAACGTTTTCCGTCCCAGCATAAAGCGTGGGACAGACTATGAGACCGAAAAGACCTTTGACTTTATGCGTTTAAATTAAATAAACCGCCGTTTTGCCTTTCCTAGAGAGATAAGGGCTGACCATTGTCCTTTCATTTCCCCACTGAGTGTATAGATTTTAAATTCCAACTTGTAGAATGCTAACTCTTCGCCATCTTTACCATATTGTCTGGTTGAAGACAGTTCCGAGCGTACGACATAATCAAATGATGTTGCTTGTATGTCCATTATTCTAACCAGTCCCGATGCTAATATTATTTCAGAAATACGATCATAAACATCCTGCATCCGAATATTTTCATCATCCGTATTATTTAACAACTTACTGACGACTAAGCGAGGTTTTTTAGTGCCCCATTTTTGGACTAATTTGGAGCGTAACATTTTATCCGTGACTTTCTCTGCAAATTTAGTATAGTCAGCCATGGTGAGGTTAGTCTCCAAATGAGCGCCATCGCCTGGGTTGCTTGAAATGCTGCCTTCACCCCCGAATGGCAAGCTGGAACAACCCAGCAAGAAAAGAGGCAAAGTCATTAAGATTAATTTTTTCATAGGACAGTTTGTATCGTCATATATATAGTGTGATGGAGTGGAACAAAATAACATATGCATTTGGACTTCAGTCCATTCCAGTTGCGAAAACAGTTATGTAGCTTGCTATGTGCCTGTTTGTACGTCTTGGATACGAACAAAACTGCACCAGTTGCTCAGCCTATTTCGTGGCCATTCCTAAAGGTAGGTTGCGGGTGAGGCACGAACCCCAACAAAAGGGATAGTACAATCATAAAGCCCTGTTGCTTAACCCATGCGTGACACCCCTGGCATAAGATAGATAGATAGCGAGCGGCATCATGTTGGGGTTCGTACCTCACCCACAACCTACACAGAGTTTGTAAATATATGCAGCTCAAGGAAAGTAGGGAGTGGTCAATGCACATGTTATTGTGTCTCATTCATGATATATTACAGATACTTACGATGTGCCTTGGCAAGTGGGAGTACGTCTGACCATTGTCCGACCATTTCGCCGTCTATCGTAAATAATTTAAATTCCAGTTTATAGTAAACGAGTTCTTCGCCGTGACCACCATATTGTTTGGTTTCTGATAACTCTATGCGTACAACATAGTCAAAAGAGGTGGCAGAAGTATCCATTAATCTGACTAAGCCAGAGTTTAAAATAGTTTCAGTAATTCGGTCATAAATATCCTGCACACGGATGCTGTCATTATTGGTATTATTTTTAAGTTTAGCAACGACTAATTTAGGTCTTTTTTTCCCCCATGACTGCACTAGCTTCGAACGTAGCATTTTATTGGTTACTTTCTCAGCAAAGGCGGTATAGTCAGCCATCGTTAATTCTGTAGAAAGATGTGCCCGGCTACTTTCATCAAGTATAGAAACTCTTGACTGACTGCCATATTGACTGCTTGAACAGCCAATCAGAGTGAGTGGGAGGAGGATTAATAATATTATTTTTTTCATATGGGTTTCTCTTGAGTGTCAAAAAATTATTTTAGTTGAAGGTGTGGATCTAAAGACATCATCATCCGTGGTTCGTTTCTATCGTTTCTAAGATAAATACATTCCATACGTATCTAGGAAGTTATTTATCTGACAGTCTAACTATAATGATTGATTGTTAATCAAAAAACGGTTTCGCCTCTCTATCAAGTCGATCTGTTTCAATATATAAATCATCTGGAAATCTGACGGTAAATTGTACGGAGTAAGCCTCTTGAGTTTTACCGACACTTTGGAAACTTTTGATTTTTCGTGGGGAGAGGACAAAGCGATGCCACACATTTCCTGCATCTACTTCGAAACCTTGCTTATCACTCCAGACAAATTTATATTCTAAGGTATAACGATTATCTGTTAGGTTTTGCACATCAACCCCCGCTCTATTGAGTAAGCCTATTTCAGCCACTTTTACATTGGTAATCAGTATATTATCGACTAAGTCCGTTGTCCCTAATATTAGCACAGCACGAGGATGGGTATCATCAATAGTGCGTTGAACTTTATATTTCATATTGGCGCCTTTCGTTGGTGCGCAGCCCGATAGGTTATAAGTCATACCCGTTGCCAGCAATAGCGTGACTATTTTCATTTTTATGTTCATTTTGCTTTTACCCATAGTGTTTTATTGACATTTGCGGTTAATATTGTATCTATTGTTCTTGCATAAATAAAACTATGCTCATTTTTAGGAAGCAAGACCTTTTGAGTGGCCAGCCTTGTCCAGTTTTTATCGTAGCTGACAAGAGTGATCGATTTTAATTTTTTAGACACATAAAACCGAGCGGCTAATAATTGCTTTGGTAATGACATCCAGCTACGCATATCAGGGTTCGCATATTCCTCTCTAACAACCTGAAAAATCGCCCCCAGCCCTCCAAGCTGGCTCCAACCGACGCTTTCGGCGGAACTTCTCACGATAGAAGCGATCACCATAGTATGCTGAAATGGCATTGAATCCAATTGGTGTCTCAGTACTATCGCTTCAATATTTGCAACAGGGGACGCCGTTGCTAATCTTTTCTTACCTGAATATATTCTAATATGAGCCACTTTCGACAGGACAGGCTGATATATCGGTAATTTAACGGGTATAATGCCGCCTGGAGTCGGGATGCTGAAGTGTAATGACTTTTTCTCAGGTGCAAACCCATCTGCAATCACCACCTGCACTAAACGTTTACCGCGCCTTATTCCCCTTTTTACTTCTCTTAGCGCTTGTTTGATCACTTTACTTTTGGGATTTAGTTTTAATGCTTTTTGATAGGATATTCTGGCATTATCACGTAAAGACCTATCTTCAAAACTGTCAAATTCCTGAACGATACCTGCCACATAAAAGCCAAAGGGATTGACATAGGCGCTAGAGATACTAAGTGCTGTATTTTCTGAGTCTTTATAAGGCTTTTGAAGCTCTTCAAATATATTTTTAACACCAGGAATCAACATGTTTAATGTTGTACTTGCCACAGAAGTGATAGCACTGGCTGCCTCTGCAGCACTACTCTTGCCGCCTTCTTCTGCTAATTCCTGTTTGGCAATTTCAAGACTTTTTTCAAATTCTTTGTGCTCTATATTCTGCCAGTCTATTGCTCTCCGAGTGACATTATAAGCTTTGCGTTCGCCGTTAAGTAAGTAGGCAATCGACTTATAATTTAACATTAAAATTCTTTCAAACGGCGCACCGTTATAGTCTCCGTACTCCCCCAGTCCAAGTATCGTACCGATCCCTATCTCACCAAAGGTGCCTGTTGCCCCTTCAAGAGTGGATTTGTCTGCATTGATTTTCAAATAACGCTCAGCGGCTGTGAAATGTTCAATTGCATTTTCGGGGTTTTTAAGGTCCAGTGCCAATAGGCCTGCTTCGTTAGAGTCTAGAAAAACTGGGGGATCTTCCTGTTTGATTTTATCCTGCTGTATTTTGTAAGCCTGGGCAAATTTCTCAGCCTTGATTAACGCTTTTATTTTTTCGAACTCTTTTCCGTAGCCAACTGTATCTATGGTAGGTTCCTCTATTTTGGCGAGTGCAGCTGGGTATACTTTTTGGCGGGCTTGAGCTTGGGTATTGGCTTGCGATTGTTCCCCTGCCTCCTTGAATATGCCTCCTAAAAGATTTATCATATCCGAGAAACCATCGGCCTGAACACTTGTAGAAATGAGGATGCTCAGTAAAGCTCCAATACGAAGTTTCTGTGAAATTATTTTTTTCATTCAACACCTTAGGGAAATGTTATATTCAACTTAAAGTAATAATAGAGTGATATCAGGCTGCTTTTAGAGCTGCAATCTTTTGATGAATTTTTTCTAATCCAGTTAAAGACAATAACGACCATTTTTTAGAAAAGTAATAAAAAGCAGCTCAGGTTTTAAACATTTCTGAATTCAAATTATCGGCTACGCACTTAAGACGGGACAAGCGACTAGGCGTAGGCTGAGTTAGCGATAGCGTAACCCAGCCTACAATTTTTTAGATGTCCCGTCTTAAGTTCGTAGCCAAATTATCTTGATTGGTTTAACACTTAGGGACATGGAAAAAATAATTATCCATTCCTGTCAGTCGTATCAGCTCCTTTATCTTAGGCTGGAATAGCGCTAGCGTTTTCTGGCATTTCTTGGTGACCCCCTTACCAAAGGTGGAAAACGCTAATGCTATTCCACCCTACGCACAATGCCTATGACGGCCAAAGATGCTAGTCAATGCTCAAAAGAAACGCATGAAATTTTTAATGATTTTATACAAACAATAAAAAAGCAGATAACACCCCAAAAAGATTCATACTTCAATTCTGGATGATGATTATTCCCCACTGCCCTTAGGAGCACGGCTGTGGAGTCAAAAGACAATTCAGACTCGGGTATTATTGCATTCTCGTTCCTTATTGCTCACTTAAAACTTGCAGGCTTTCTCCCCCTTGCTAATTCATATATTTGGTGTCAAAACCCTAGAGATCGAACGCCACATAAACTGTACATCTGTAGGTGCGAATTCATTCGCATGATACGTAACACCTAAACCAGCAACCCTAGCCATAAAAAGTAACTTAGGCAACTCGCAATATATAACCCACCCATCTTGCTTGTCTTTTTGTCCATATTCAGTGTTGTAGAAATAGTTACGTAGCCTGCTATGCGCCTATTTCTACGCCTTGAAGATGAACAAAAACCCTGCGCAATATGGGTAGTTTATTTATTGCGAGTTTTTTAATGCATACTCCTGTGAACAGACTACAGATGTTCCCCACAGTTGCCCACATTTATGAGCGCGTGTAGTATCATTAAAAACTAGGTCTTCTGATGTTAGGTTTCGCTACTTTTTTAATTTCTTGCTGTGCAGCCCTTAATACATCGCCGCTTTGTATACCAGAACCACTGATTAGCTGGACTATCGCACGGGATGTTTCTATGCTGGAAACCTTCACTTGAGCAACTTTTCGCTCCACTTTGCCAAATGAAATCCCGGTATCAGGGTCTATCATTTCCTGACCTTCACGCATGACATTGAAAATAGCCCCAGTACGTAAGCCCCCGTCAGCACCACGGTTTATGTAAAAGTCAGTCTCCGACATTACACCAATTATTTTGATTGGATAGAGTCTGAGTACGATCCGGCTAACGAGCATCGTCGTGAATTCATCTACTAAATTTGCATAGACAGTGTTATCAATAGTTTGGCTGTTACTTTTTAATTGTTTATTAACCCTGATTTTATCCGCCGCTAATAACTTTCCTGTATGGCTATCGACGATGCGCAATGTCGCATCAATAATCCCAAAGTGTTTGATTTGAATGGCATCGACATAGGCAACAGATTTGCGCTCAGTTTTTATCATAAAATCATTGACTGCCGTGAAAATTAAATAATCAGCCTCTGTTATTTCGCTTAATTTGCCTTCAATGCTTTGACCACTGGTCAAGGCTGCAAAGGCTTTTTCATCTAGAATCTGATCAATTTCCTGCCGCTCTAAGACATCAAAGCGGTTGGTATTTGTCAATTTAATTAAAAGGTCATTCGTCACGCGAGTTCGATAATCAGCATTTAAGGCTTTATTCTTTCCTGCCTGATTTAATCTGATTTTACCCACAGCCAAAGTAATTTTGCCTTTTTGCTTGCCGTTTTTATGCTCAGTTCTTGCAGGGGCAGGGCGGGTGCTTTTGTCATCGATTTGCTTTATTTCTAGTAAATCACCTGCCTGTACATTGCCATCAACTATCTCTACGACGGCTAGCGTATCCTGTACCTGAGTCAGCTTAATAGTGCCTGCAGGACTGTTTACCCTGCCGATTGAGATACCTGATGAATCAAGAATTTCTTTGCCCTCACGGACAACTTTGAATGTTGAGCCTACTGTATAGCTGTCATTTTTACCTCTGTTGATCACTAACGGGTCATTACTGACAATTTTGGCAGGAAAGGTAATATCCAGAATTTTATTAGCCGCTAATTTTCCTAAATGGTCAAAGGTCGAGAACGAATCCTGTTTTGATTCCTGGCCTCTTAATAGTGCTTCACTGACTTGAGTTCTAAAGCTTGCAGCGCCTTCTATGGCGCCTGTTTTCGCGTTAATGATGCGTAGTCTCAAGCGCGCATCGACTTTATTTTTAGTAAATGCCTTGTTAGACTCGCTGTAAGGAATGGCAACTGTCTTCGAAGTTTTAACGGCTTTTTCAAGTACCGCAAACACCAGGAAATCAGCTCCCATCGTGCTTCCTAGATTTTGATATTCTTTAATAAGGTCATTGGCATCCGCTGCAGAAGTCGTCACCGCAACAGTGAAACCATTGGCAGCGGCTATATTCTCAGTCGCTGCGTTGATTGATCGATCTAAAAAAGTTTGTTTGCTTTTCTGGCCAAATTGCTGTTCATTGATGATTTTTCTGAGTGCGGTACGCTCTAAAACATCAAACCGTTTGCTAAGGGTTAAATTTTCGACGACTCTGGCAGCGAGCCCATCAGGTAAGCCCATTCGCTGTTGTACTGCTCTATCGGGGAAGAAGTCACTGGTGCTTAACACCGCTATTTTAATTTTTGCAGCGGGCAAGTCGCCTGTTTGTTCAGCATGCAGTTGATAAGCCAATAGGTAAAAGCAAAACCCTAAAAGTGTGGCAATGTCTTTAATGTTGTGTATGTTCAGTCGTTTAATGATCATTTTGTTTTTTTCGTCAAAGTCTTCAGCGTTGAAAAAAGGGCGGTGCAATTTTTCCGAGATTTATTGCTTAGAAATATGCAGAAAATAAACTGTGTACAGTAGGTGCGAATTTATTCGCACGGTGTACTAAGGCAACTCGCAATAAATAACCCACCCATCTTGCTTGTCTTTTTGTCCGTCTTCAGTGTTGTAGAAAAAGTTTCATAGCCAGCTATACGCCTATTTCTACTAATGGAAGACAAACAAAAATCCTGCGCAATATGGGTGGTTTATTTATTGCGCCTTACCTAATGCCCAGGTGCAATTAATTTAACCTTTTACTTGTCTTTTTTCTCATCTTCGGTGTTGCATGACAATTTACACAACAAAGAAGGCAGGCAAAAAGACAAGTCAAATGTACGAGTTATATTGCCACGCTCCTACACAACTGCATCCGTGGCCTCAAGAACTATATCTACTGAGGTCGCCTTAAAATGCTGCCTCTGGTCATTGGCATATTCGTTGCATCTACTTCTTTTAATATTTTTACATATGTGATTTTAGGGTTGATGCGCGTGACCCTCACTTCACCTATATATTCTTCACTAGAACCGAGTGACTCACCTGTATCAGGGTCTATCAATTCTTCTCCTGCTGAGAAAACAGCTAACTTATCTCCTTTTTTCAAGCCACCATCCTGACCGCGATTAATAATAAGCTGGCCGTTGGCAGTACGCTTAATAACCTTCATTGGATATACCTGAGCAACAAACTGAGTGGCTAATTGCGCAGCAACGCCTTTGGCCATTTTTGTAAAATAAACACGACTGGGCCTTCCGCCTTTACTATTGACGACACTAGGCGCGGT
This sequence comes from uncultured Methylomonas sp., assembly GCA_964481455.1. Taxonomy (GTDB): domain Bacteria; phylum Pseudomonadota; class Gammaproteobacteria; order Methylococcales; family Methylomonadaceae; genus Methyloprofundus. The sequence goes on from CAYZUM010000088.1 coordinate 9,847, forward strand.
TGCAAAGGTGGATTTTAAAGAAAAAGTAGTCACAATTTGCCCTGTGGAGGTATCCAGCATTTGAGCGCTAACTAATAAACGCCCGGAATCAGTGCGCTTAAATTTACTATCAAAATTGGGTAGTGCTTTGTGCGAGCGATAGAAGACGAAATCGGTGATGGTTGGAATAATCAGGTAATTGGCATTACTTAGCTCACCTGCTGTGGCGGCATCACCTTTAGCAAAATCTGACTGAGCGAAGTTTTGTTCTTCTAAAATTGCATTGAGTGTCGCCTTATCACGGCTTAATACTCTAAATTTTCGAGTTGCTCTAAAGGATGCTTCCATTTCTGAACGAATCTGGTTGATATCCAGTAATTTTTTTAGGTAATTTGCAATACCATCACCTACTATTGGGTCTTTGATCGCAACAGACGGTTGTGTACTTCCTGCTAAGAGAGGGGTTGTGTAAAAAAAACAAGCGAAAATGAGTATACGAAGTAACATGAATTTTCCTTTAATATTTTATTATTATTGAGCTAGTGAGTTATTAGGGCTAAAACTTTTT
>CAYZUM010000089.1:0-10353 GCA_964481455.1 uncultured Methylomonas sp.
ATCACTTCGCTAAGCTCCGTTTCCCTGATTTTCAGCGGCGGAAAAGCCCTTTTGGCCAGTTTTCCCGATCCTTTTCGTTAAAGAGCACACACTTCGCCTCAAATGATCGAAAAACCTGACTCAAAATGGCTTTCCCTCGCTACAACTTCTATTCTTGGACAGCCTCCTAGTATGTGAACATGTTATTTAGACAACACACACACCCGATCTGGTAAAAGCTACCGAGAAAACATATTAACCAATCCCTTCAATCTCGCAACTTTGTCTTCTGTTAATTGCTCCCAGAAAAATTTCCATTTCCAGTTGCCTTCAATGGTTCCTGGAGTGTTCATACGGTCTTCACTGCCGAGTTCTAAAATATCTTGCATAGGCACTATAGCCAGATTAGCCACTGAAGAAAAAGCCGTTCCCATTAATAAAGAAGGCATGGAAACTTGTGAGTTTCCTAAATAACTGTAGACACGGTGCTTATCATGGTCATTTAATGAATTATACCAGCCTAAGGTTGTGTCATTATCATGCGTTCCGGTATAAACCACGGTATTATGATCATAATTATGCGGTAAATAGGGATTGGTATCATTATCACCAAAGGCGAACTGCAAAATTTTCATCCCTGGTAAATTGAAACCTGTTCTAAGTGCATCAACCTCTGCGGTAATAATCCCTAAATCTTCAGCAATCAGTGGAATATTTCCAAATTCTTTTGTCAATGCACTCAATAAAGCTTTTCCAGGTGCTTTCACCCATTCACCGTTGATAGCGGTGTCTTCGTTGGCAGGAATTTCCCAGGCGGCTTCAAGGCCTCTGAAATGATCAATACGCAAAATATCAAACATTTCCAGTTGACTGCGCATGCGGTCATTCCACCAGACAAATTTTGATTTCTTTAAAGACTTCCAGTCATAATGCGGATTGCCCCAGCGTTGTCCCGTTTCTGAAAAATAATCAGGAGGAACTCCGGCAACAACAGACATTTCACCCTGTTTATCAAGCTTGAAAACTTTACGATTCGCCCAAACATCGGCGCTATCATAAGAAACAAAAATGGGAATATCACCAAATAATAACACCTCGTGCTCATTTGCATAGTTTTTTAAAGCCATCCATTGACTATAAAAAACAAACTGTTCAAATTTAATAATTTCAATGACGAAAGCCAAGCGAACACGCGCTTTATTAATGGCTTTAATGTCACGTTCTTTTAAGGGCTCAGGCCACTGATTCCAGCATTGCGCAGAGAATTCAGTGCGCAAGGCAACAAATAATGCATAATCGTCTAGCCAGTTCGCTTTATCAGTACAGTAATCCTTAAAGATCTGTTTTTCTTCTACACTGGCTAAGTTATTAAACCCTGTCAACGCTTTACCGATTAAACAACTGCCCAGATAATTTTCTTCCAGATGACTGCTGTTACTGCGCTCTGCTTCCTGCAGCCAGCCTTTATTAACTAGGTCATCCAGGCTTATTAAAGCGGGGTTGCCCGCATGTGCCGATAAGCATTGATAGGGGGACCCATCCCCATGTGGAACGCCTAAGGGTAAGGTCTGCCAAACTTTTATACCCGTATTTTGAAGAAAATTAACAAAGTTATAGGCTTCCTGGCCTATATTCCCTTGTCCTCTTTCATTCGGTAATGAAGTGATATGTAATAAAACGCCTGCACGTCGATGAGCTAATAAATTATCTTCCTGCTGTTCCATAAATTAATCTGTACCTTCGCGCATTGTTCCACCCATCGCCGGAGCGCCTGAACCTTGTGTAAAAGACAAGGACAAGTGTCCTGGCTGTTGTTCACCGAGTAATCGGTATAAATTAGCTAAATTAAGCCGATACTGCTCTTCAAAACTGCTGACCGCTTCATCTGGGTTATAATCACCAAACCACCAAAACCAGTCAGACCCTTCACACACAGCTAATTGAAATTCAGCTTCTGTTTGTTGCTCTGATGATAGGCGATTGCTTGCTAACACCTTATCAAAGCTCTTTTTTACGTCACCTAACATATCCCAGCCACGGTTTTTATCAATATCACCAATCCATGTTGAAAAAGTACCATAGACCCAGCTTCCTGCCATCAGTTTAGACAGTTGTTTGACTTCCACTTTATTTTCCAGACATTCAGAAAAGGTCGTCATTTCAATATCAGGATGTTCAGCCAGTCGTTTATATAAGCCACTTAAAAAGTGATAACCATTTTCCGGAAAATATTCCCAGGCATTTTCACCATCCATAATAATAGAAATGACACTATCTGCAGACTCAGTTGATGCAATATTTTCAATATGCTGAATCAAATCATCCAAAGCATCATCGGCATGCCATTTAGAATATTTAAAGCCAATTAAATCTGATAAACCATCATCCCGAAAGAAACAAGGGATAGTGGTTTCTGTCAATTGAAAGGGGTGATGCACACTCGTTTCAGGGGCAGCACCGGAAATATACAAGCTATTCTTGAGTACCTGCCCCCCTGTTGCTGTCCAACTGAAACCAGCTTCACCAAGTAATTTTAGAGTGGCCTTGCTGACCGCACCTTCTGAAGGCCAGCACCCTTGTGGGGTAAAACCAAAAAAATCTTTAAAGGTGTCTAACCCTTGCTTAATATGCCATTTAACGCGTTCTTCTCCACCAGGGTATGTCTCTAGTGCTGGCATCTGCGCATCAGGCATCGCCTCAAAAGTTGAGCGTATGTCCAGCATTAATGGCATTATCGGATGGGCATAGGGCGTAAATGAAATCTCAATACGTCCTTGTTGAGCTAATGCTTTATAGCGAAGAATGACTGTTGATAATAACTCACCTATTATCTCTATCATCTCGATACGCTCATGGAAAGTATAATCGGCCCCTTTAGCGATTAATCGCTGGATTCTTGTATCCGTAAGCTTGACTGTTTCACCCATCCAGCTAAGGTGATACCAAACCAGTAAATCAACAATAAATTGTGAATTGACATATTTGACAGCATCCCCATTACCTTGCATCCATCCAGCCATATTGGCTAACTGACTAAAAGCAGGGTAGCGGTCAATTTGTCGCTCTCGATTAGCACGCAGGCAATGACTAATGAGTTCTAATCTTTCTTCCACATCTGCAGGAATATCAGGCATCACCAGAGCGGCTAATAACGAGTCTTTAATGGCAAATTTATCATGCAGATAATGATTAACTTGCTGTGCATAATCTTCAATTTGCTCCAATAAGACTGGCGCAAAATTAATCACTGCTTTAGCTTCTGGTTCTGCTTCCAGATGAGCCACCATGTCTACATAGTCTTTGATGACATGCAAATAAGTCCACGGTAGCTGAAATTCACCTGTTTGTAAATCGCGGTATTCTGGCTGGTGCATATGCCAGCATAGTACCAGTTTGATTTTTTTGCTATCTGACATAATGTCTCTTTTGGCCCAACATATCTGGCGTCACTAATACAATCCCGCCAGAGCTCACTAAAAAGCGTTTTTCATCGTCTTCACGATTTTCTCCAATAATGGTTCCTTCAGGGATCTGGCAACCTTTTTCGATAATCGCTTTAGTAATTCGACAATGCCTGGCAATATTGACTTCAGGTAAAAGCAAAGAATCCGTTACGGTGCTATAGGAGTTAACCCTGACATTGGAAAAAACCAGTGAATGTCTGACTGTTGCGCCGGAAATAACACAACCACCAGAGACCATAGAGTCTATTGCCTCGCCTCGTCTATCGTCGTCGTCAAAAACAAATTTAGCAGGCGGATTCTGTGCCTGATGTGTCCAGATAGGCCAGGTCTGGTCATATAGATTAAGGTCAGGTTTAACCCCAATCAATTCCATATTGGCAGACCAGTAAGCATCTATCGTACCCACATCACGCCAGTAACTTTGCTCACCACTTTGTAAATCTAAAAAGGGGTAGGCATTGACATTGTAATTATCTATCACTGATGGAATAATATCATGTCCAAAATCATGGGTAGACCCTGGCGTATCAGCATCTTTCAATAACTGTTCAAATAAAAAGTCAGTATTGAAAATGTAAATGCCCATAGAGGCTAAAGCCCTATCATCTTTACCAGGCATGGTAGGCGGATTTTCAGGCTTTTCCACAAAAGCTTTTACACGTCTGTTTTCATCAACATGCATCACTCCGAAATCTTTCGCTTCGTCTAATGAAACTTCAAGGCAACCGATCGTTAAATCTGCATTTTGTTCAACATGGTCGCCAAGCATTGCTCCATAATCCATTTTATAAATATGATCACCTGCTAAAATAACAACATGATCAGGCGCACGAGCCCGTAAAATATCTATGTTCTGGTAAATAGCATCAGCAGTTCCTCTGTACCATGACTCATCACTCAAGCGTTGCTGTGCAGGCATAATATCAACATATTCGCCAAACTCACCCCGCATAAATCCCCAACCTTGCTGTAAATGCTTAATCAGAGAATCTGATTTATATTGGGTTAGAACACCAACCTTGCGAATCCCTGAATTAATACAATTAGATAGTGGAAAATCGATAATCCGAAATTTTCCACCAAAGGGAACAGCAGGCTTTGCGCGCCAGTCAGTCATATTTTTTAATCTAGAACCCCGCCCACCAGCTAAAATTAAGGCGATGGCATTGCGTGTTAAATGGCTGACAAAACGGTCGTGATGTTGTGGTTCTGAGTTTGACATTGATATCCTCTTTTTATAAATAGGCTATTACTTTTCGTCTTTTATTTGTTACTATTAAATCTGAAAAACTCATTCTATCACACTGAGGCATTGAAATATGAAGAAGCCAGCAAAAAAAGATCCGCTTACAACTGATTTAATAAAAATAGCTGAGGCAAAGCATCACGACCCTTTTTCGGTACTCGGACAACATACAAATGGGACTAAAACGACAATAACAGCCTACTTGCCTAATGCTGAAACAGTCAGTATTGTTGGTCAGAAAGTAGCCATGAAACGCCTCACTGGTTCTGATTTTTTTCAAACTGAAATAGTCCCCAAAGATCTGGAAAGATATTATCAATTTGAAGTGACTGATAAAACGGGAAATCATTCTGAAATTTATGATCCTTATGCCTTTGGATCTCAACTTCCAGAATTTGATCAGCATTTATTTGGCGAGGGAAGACACTGGCATATTTATAAAAAACTGGGCGCACATTTACTGAATGTTGAAGGTATCGACGGCGTTTTATTTACCGTCTGGGCACCTAATGCAGCGCGTGTAAGTGTCGTCTCAGATTTTAACAATTGGGATGGCCGCTGCCATCCGATGCGGATCTTAAGCGATAGTGGTATCTGGGAAATCTTTCTTCCGGGACTTGGAGAAGGCTGTCAATATAAATTCGAAATCCTGAGTCGTGATACGCAACAAATTCAAACCAAAACTGACCCTTATGGACAACAGTTTGAATTTCGCCCTCAAACTGCATCATCTGTCGTTAATAACGAGCATTATCAATGGGGTGACAAACAGTGGATCGATAAACGAACGAATCACGACTGGCTCAGTGAAGCGATGTCAATCTATGAAGTCCATCTTGGCTCATGGAAACGGGATGAGCAAGGAAATTTCCTGAACTATCGTGATTTAGCTCACCAGTTAGTTGAATATATAGAATACCTTGGCTTCACACATATTGAGCTGCTCCCCATCACCGAACACCCTCTTGACGCATCATGGGGTTATCAAACAACAGGTTACTTTGCTCCCTCAAGCCGTCATGGGAGCGCAGATGATTTTCGTTATTTCATGGATTATTGTCATCAGCATAATATCGGCGTCATACTAGACTGGGTTCCTGCTCATTTTCCCAAAGATGAATTTGCATTAGCGAGATTTGATGGTACATCACTGTATGAACATGAAGACCCACGCAAAGGTGAACACCGTGACTGGGGGACCCTAATCTATAATTACAGCCGTAATGAAGTGAGAAACTTTTTGCTATCCAGTGCCTATTTCTGGATTGAAGAATTTCATTTAGATGGCTTACGCGTTGATGCCGTTGCCTCCATGCTGTATCTGGATTATTCACGTGAAGAAGATGATTGGGTTCCCAATATGTACGGTGGCAATGAAAACCTGGAAGCCATCGACTTTTTACGTGAATTAAATACCATCACTCATGAGCAACATCCTGGTACCGTTGTTATTGCAGAAGAGTCTACCTCATGGCCTCAGGTAACACGACCCACATGGACTGGAGGTCTCGGATTTTCGATGAAATGGAATATGGGTTGGATGCACGACATGCTCTCGTATATGCAACAAGATCCAGTACATCGTCGCCATCACCATGATCAACTCACTTTTGGTATGCTGTATGCTTTTACCGAAAACTTTGTCCTGCCCTTTTCACATGATGAAGTAGTGCATGGCAAAGGCTCAATGTTAAACAAAATGCCGGGCGATGAATGGCAACAATTTGCTAATTTGCGTTTGCTATACACCTTTATGTTTACCTACCCAGGTAAAAAATTACTCTTTATGGGCTGCGAGTTTGCTCAGGGAACCGAGTGGAATTTCAATCAGGCACTCGACTGGTATATCCTGGATTATTCATTTCATAAGGGTATGCTGACATTAATTAAAGACCTGAACAATATGTATGTCAAACACCCTGCTCTATTTCAGCATGACTTTGATAATCAAGGTTTTGAATGGATTGACTGTCATGACACTGAACAATCCATCATTAGCTACACACGCAAGACTGAAAATGAGAAACTGGTTATTATCTTAAATTTCACGCCTGTTCCACGTGAAAATTACCGCATAGGTGTACCAGATCCAGGCACCTATTTTGAAATCTTTAATTCTGACTCAGAATATTATGCGGGAACGAATACAGGAAATGGCCAGATATATAGCGAACCCACTCCGTGGATGAACCAAGAGCAGTCAATCAATGTCACAATTCCGCCTTTAGCGGGTATTGTATTAAAGCTGTAAGATTATGAAAAAAATACTTTTTGTGAGCAGTGAAGTACACCCCCTGATTAAAACCGGAGGCCTTGCTGATGTTGCGGGTAGCCTGCCTATCGCCTTAACTGAATTAGGCCAGGAAGTGCGCATTGTCATCCCAAAATATCATGCGCTTAAACTTGGGGAAGAGGTAGAATACCGTTGCACGGTGCATGTCGATAATTGTGATGTCAATATTTTTGAAACACGCTTACCTAATACCGATGTTATCGTCTGGCTGGTGGATTACCCCGACTATTTTGGCAACCCTGGCAACCCCTATACCGACGAATATGGAAATGCCTGGGCTGACAGTGCGCATCGCTTTGCCTTATTTTGTCGTGTTGCTGTTGAAATTTCTCAAGATCGTGCCTATTTAGGCTGGAAAGCCGATGTAGTGCATTGCAATGATTGGCAAACTGGCTTAGTCCCTGCGTTATTAACCATAGAACCCCATCGCCCTGCTACGATCTTTACGATTCATAACATGGCTTATCAAGGCTTATTTTCTAAAGCAGAATATCGTGCGTTGAATTTACCTGGGCAATTATGGAATCCGGAAGCGCTTGAATTTCATGAAATGTTATCGTTTATTAAAGGCGGTATTGCCTGTGCAGACCAAGTCACCACTGTCAGTCCAAATTATGCTCTGGAAATTCAAACAGCGGAATATGGTTATGGCCTGGAAGGGTTATTACACCAGCGGCAACATGAGCTACATGGTATTATTAATGGTATAGATACTAATCAATGGAATCCGGAAACAGACCCACGTATAGAACAGAATTATACACTGACTACGCTGATTAAAAAGGCGGACAATAAACTAGCATTGCAAAAAAAATATTCATTACCTGAAGAACCCTCTGTTCCTCTTATCGGGTTAATTGGTCGACTAGTTGACCAAAAAGGAATTGACCTAGTGCTAGATTGTTTAGAAAGCCTAGCTCAATATAAAGTACAATTTGTCCTGTTAGGTTCAGGTGATAAAGGCTTCGAACATCGTCTGCGTAATTTGAGTTATTTATTTCCTGATAAAATTTCTGTGATGATCGGCTATGATGAAAATCTGGCTCACTTAATTGAAGCAGGAGCAGATATTTTTCTGATGCCTTCACGCTTTGAACCCTGTGGTTTGAATCAATTGTATAGTCAACGCTATGGTACCTTGCCGATTGTTCGAAGAACCGGAGGCTTAGCAGATACAGTCGTAGATGCTTTACCAGAATCAATCAACGATAAAACTGCATCTGGCTTTGTCTTTGATGAGCCTTCTGTGGGCGCTATGCTGGAGACAATAAAACGTGCATTATTACTTTATGCAAACAAAAAAACCTGGCAACAATTACAGAAAAATGCCATGCGTAAAGATTTTTCATGGCAAAAAAGTGCTGAACAATATCTAAACCTTTACAATCACTTATAATGTTTTTATCATTCTAAGAAACTCGCAAAAATAGAACTCCTTATAATTACGCGGCCTCCGTCATCAATTATTCGTAGGCTGGGTGACGTTATCTCGGCATAGCGCAGATAACGTCACCCAGCATTTTGTAAATAACACCTAAGGTAACGCGAAATAAATAAACTCCCCATATTGCGCAGGATTTTTGTTTGTCATCAAAGCCTGCCCTGTACTTGATACGGGGCCGTAGAAACAGACGCATAGCCAGCTACGTAACTATTTCTACAACGCTGAAGACAGATAAAAAGGCAAGCAAGTTGCCCAAGTTATTTCGTGCACGTTCCTTAATAGCGACGTATTCCCTAATGACTAGCATAATATTTAAAAACCATACTCTACAATCTCAAGGAAACAATTCATGAGTGAATCAAAACACTGCCGTCTGTTAATTCTAGGTTCTGGCCCTGCAGGCTATACCGCTGCAGTTTATGCAGCGAGAGCCAACCTAAATCCCGTCATGGTCACTGGCTTACAACAAGGAGGCCAATTAACGACGACAACAGATGTTGATAACTGGCCTGGTGATGATGAAGGTGTACAGGGCCCTGAATTAATGGAAAGAATGCGCAAGCATGCAGAGCGCTTTGATACCGAAATTATTTTTGATCATATCCACACCGCTGAACTCTCGCAACGCCCGATCAAATTAACGGGAGATGCGGGTAGTTATACCTGTGATGCATTAATTATTGCCACGGGTGCTTCTGCCATGTACTTAGGCCTTGATTCTGAAGAAGCCTTTGCTGGAAAAGGTGTTTCAGCCTGTGCAACCTGTGATGGGTTTTTCTACCGAAACAAAGCAGTTGCCGTCATTGGCGGTGGAAATACAGCTGTTGAAGAGGCTTTGTATTTATCTAATATCGCCTCACAAGTCACAGTCATTCACCGCCGCGATAAATTTCGCTCCGAAAAAATATTATCTGCTAAGCTCATTGAAAAAGCAGCTAATGGCAATGTTGTGATCGAATGGAATCATACTTTAGAAGAAGTTTTAGGCGATGACATGGGTGTCACCGGCATGCGTATTAAAAGTACACTGGATGGCAATACCAAAGATATTGACGTACATGGTGTCTTTATCGCAATAGGACACCGCCCCAATACTGAAATTTTTAAAGATCAGCTGGATATGGATGACCACGGTTATATTCGCGTTAAAAGTGGTATCGAAGGTAATGCGACTGCCACCAGTATACCAGGCGTTTTTGCAGCAGGCGACGTGATGGATTCAGTATACAAACAAGCCGTCACTTCTGCTGGGGCAGGCTGCATGGCCGCACTAGATGCAGATAAATACCTTGATGATTTGAATCATTAAAGCTTTTTTAATGTCAGTGTCTAGGCGACATATCGCTTAGGCACTGAAGAATTAAACTAGAATCAAAACTTTTTCTTTTAGCCAAGCATGTTCATCCTGTAGAATCTGTTTATTATGCCTGTCATTTCAAGTGCCAAATAAACAGCTATTTCTTTACTTTAGGTAACTCGCAACAAATAACCCACCCATCTTGCTGTCTTTATGTTCGTCTTCTTAATTATACCTTTGCCAAAATGAATAACCACTCATATTTGTGATTTTTATATCTGCAACCAATTGATTTATATAAATTGGGAAATGATTTTTTTGGCTCAAATCAAAATTGGCGAAGGTATTGAATTGCACAACTTATTCAATTCCCATTCCTTAATCGTGATATACAAGGATTCTTTCGTAAGCAATGAGCCAAAAGTTATCTAACATTTCTAGAGATGAAGTTTATCCGTTACCCTCACAAAAAGCAGAAAGGGACATTTTTTTGTTTAAACTAGCATTATTAAGTGCAAAATTACATGTATTCATTTTGTTAAGAAACGTTTGACTACCTACTTAGGAATGGGAATTGAATTATGACGCAGTATTTTTGTTTGCCTTCAAGGCGCGGTAACAGGCGCATAG
>CAYZUM010000090.1:0-10265 GCA_964481455.1 uncultured Methylomonas sp.
GGGGGAGTATAACTCTTATATTTAGAATTGCTGAGTTACGATGAATAACGGTGAAATTTTAAATCTGCAATTATCTAAACAAAAATAATGATAAAAAATAACAGCCTGAATTCAAATACCCACAAATACTTAATTTAAAAATTGTATATATTCAGTATTAACCGGATTAAGAAAAATTATCAGTTTTTTTTATTATAATGAATGTAGCTAATATATTCCAGACATAAAAAAACCAGCCGCAGCTGGTTTTTTTATTAGATGAAAATTGATACTACTCTTCTACTACTTCTAGCTCAGGACGATCAACTAATTCTACAAACGCCATTGGTGCCTTGTCTCCAGTACGGAAACCACACTTCATAATACGTAAATAGCCCCCCGGACGCTCTTGGTAACGTGGACCAAGTTCGTTAAATAACTTTGTCACTATTGAACGATCTCTTAATTTTGCAAATGCCATACGGCGATTTGCGACTGAATCACTTTTAGATAAAGTAATTAAAGGCTCAGCTAAAGAGCGTAATTCTTTTGCTTTTGGTAAAGTAGTTCTAATTAATTCTTTATCAAATAGAGAATTCGCCATATTGCTAAACATAGCTTTTCTATGACTACTATTTCTATTAAGTTGTCTACCAGACTTACGATGTCTCATACTAATAAACCTTGTATTTTGTTATAAAATCGCTTGAGATTGCTCAGCCAGATTCTCAGGAGGCCAATTCTCTAGACGCATTCCTAATGATAGTCCCTTAAGTGCTAACACGTCTTTGATTTCAGTTAACGACTTTCTACCTAGATTAGGTGTTTTTAATAATTCAAATTCTGTTCGCAGGATAAGATCGCCGATATAATAAATATTTTCGGCTTTTAAACAATTTGCTGACCTCACTGTAAGCTCTAAATCATCTACTGGGCGTAGAAGTGTAGGGTCAATCTGCTCTACAGGTTCGACAACTTCTTCAGCTATTTTCTCATTTACTTTTTCAAAATCAACAAAAACAGATAACTGATCATGTAAAATCGTAGCAGCAAGCTTAATAGTTTCTTCTGGGTCAACAGTACCATTTGTTTCTAACTCTATGACAAGTTTATCAAGATCGGTACGCTGCTCAACACGTGTTGATTCAACACTGTAAGCTACTTTCAAAATGGGTGTGTACGATGCATCCACCTGCAAGGCGCCAACAACACCAACACCAATACCTTCCGTCCTTAAGTTTGAAGGCTCATAACCACGCCCACGCTGGATATTGATCTTCATATCTAACTCACCTTCTGCCGTTAAATTAGCAATAACTAAGTCATTATTTATGATTTCAACATCATGCGGTAATTCAATATCTGCAGCAGTTACCTGACCTGCTCCAGCTTTCTTAAGCGTTAATGTTACTTCGTTCCCAGAATGCAACACAACAGCTAATTGTTTTAGATTTAGTAAAATATCAATTACGTCTTCATGTACCCCATCAATAACAGAATACTCATGTTCAGCCTTTTCAATTTCGGCGCTTACAACAGCGCAGCCAGGAATTGACGATAGAAGCACCCTTCTCAACGCATTTCCAAGTGAGTGTCCAAAACCTCTCTCTAATGGCTCTATAACGATCCTTGAATGATTAGTTGATTTACTTACTACCTCAACTAATTGAGGCTTTAATAAACCAGTAACAGCACTATGCATTTAAAACCTCAACAATACTATTTAGAATATAATTCAACAACAAGCTGCTCATTAATATCAGAACCTAGATCAGAACGATCAGGTAGTGAATTAAATGAACCAGAGAAATCCTTAGGATTTACTTCAATCCATGCCGGAAATCCATACTGATCTGCAACAGTCAATGAATCAATAATGCGCACTTGCTTTTTAGACTTCTCTCTTACTGAGATTTTATCGCCTATAGAAACTTGAGCAGAAGGTATATTTAAAATACTTTCATTCACCAAAATAGACTTGTGACTTACTAATTGCCTAGCCTCTGCTCTAGTGGATGCAAATCCCATTCTATAAACAACGTTATCCAGCCTAGACTCTAAAAGATTTAAAAGATTTAAACCTGTTGCACCTTTTTGTAAATCAGCAGCCTTATAATAGTTTCTAAATTGCTTTTCAAGAACACCATATATACGTCTGATACGTTGTTTAGCTCTAAGTTGTGTTGCATAATTGGAATCACGAGCACGTTTTGTACCATGCTGCCCAGGGCGTTGATCCAGCTTACACTTTCCTTCTAACGACTTCCCTCTGCTTTTCAAAAACAGATCAGTGCCTTCTCGACGACTTAATTTACAAGTTGGTCCTACATATCTAGCCATAATAAACTCCTACTATACCCTGCGCTTTTTCGGTGGGCGGCAACCATTATGGGGAATTGGGGTAACATCTACTATGTTACCAATTTTAAACCCTAGGTTATTGAATGATCTAACGGCTGATTCACGACCAGGACCAGGTCCTTTTATCATGACATCCAGGTTTTTCATTCCATATTCTTGTGCTACTTTTCCAGCATGCTCTGCAGCAACCTGCGCAGCAAAAGGGGTACTTTTTCTAGATCCTCTAAAACCAGAACCACCAGAAGTTGCCCAAGCTAAAGCGTTACCTTTGCGGTCTGTAATTGTAACAATAGTATTATTGAAAGTTGCATGAATGTGCGCAATGCCGTCAGCAATTTCCTTTTTAATTTTTTTCTTTGTGCGGTTTGAACTAGCCATATTTAATACACCTTATTTTCTAATAGGTTTACGTGGTCCTTTTCTTGTACGAGCATTTGTTCTCGTTCTTTGACCTCGCAATGGTAGTCCACGTCTATGACGAATACCACGATAGCAACCAAGATCCATTAAACGCTTTATGTTCATAGACACTTCGCGCCTTAGATCCCCTTCAACAACAATTTTTGTAATAACTCCACGAATAGCCTCTAACTGCTCTTCGCTTAGTTCTTTAATTTTAATTGTCCGTTCTATACCAACTTCTTTACAGATATTAATTGCAGTTGGCTTACCAATGCCATAAACTGCAGTTAAAGCTATTTCCGCATGTTTATGATCTGGTACATTAATTCCGGCAATTCGTGCCATCTAGATACTCCTCACAGTATTCTAAAGTTAAGCGCTCAATTATAGCACTAACACTTTATAAAGCAATATAAATTTCTAACCTTGGCGTTGTTTATGACGCCCATCTTTACAAATAACCCTTACTACACCGCCTCTTTTTACAACTTTGCAGTTCCGGCATATTTTTTTTACAGAAGCTCGTACTTTCACAGCTCACCCCTTAATTAATTTATCTTTTTAAATTTGCTTTGTTCATTAAACCATCATACTGCTGTGACATAAGATGAGTTTGCATTTGCGAAACAAAGTCCATAACCACCACCACAATAATCAGTAAAGATGTCCCACCAAAATAAAATGGAACATTCCAATAAACAATTAAAAACTCAGGTAATAAACAGACTGAAGTTATATAAAATGCACCAATTAACGTCAACCGTGTCATGACTTTATCTATATAAACCGCTGTTTGCTCACCTGGCCTGATTCCTGGTAAAAAAGCACCAGATTTTTTTAAATTATCTGCTGTTTCTTTTGAATTAAACACTAATGCAGTGTAAAAGAAACAGAAAAACACAATTGCTACAGTATACAGCATGACATATAAGGGCTGACCCGGAGAAATTGAAGTTGCAATTTCCTGCAACCAACCCATACCTTCAGAACTACTAAACCAACCAGCAATAGTCGCTGGGAATAAAATAATACTTGAAGCAAAAATAGGTGGAATAACACCTGCCATATTCAATTTCAATGGCAAAAAACTACTTTGCCCTGCATACATTCTTTTTCCTTGTTGGCGCTTAGGATAATTTATAACAATTCTTCTTTGCCCACGCTCTACGAATACAACAAGCGCTGTTACCGCAATACTTAATAGAAACAACAGGACTATAAAAGCACCATTTAGCTCACCTGTTCTAGCTAACTCAAGTGTTCCACCAATAGCAGAAGGCAACCCTGAAACGATACCAGCAAAAATAATTAGTGAAATACCATTTCCAAGTCCCCGTTCAGTGATTTGCTCGCCCAACCACATAAGGAAAATTGTTCCAGCCACTAGAGTAATCGCTGTAATAACTATGAACTGTATTCCCGGATTAATCACCACTGACAAGCCACCTGCAGTCTGGTTTTGTAGAGCGACAGAGACACCGACAGCCTGAAAAGTTGCTAATAAAACCGTGCCATACCGAGTATATTGCGAGATTTTACGCCGTCCAGATTCACCCTCTTTTTTAATTTGCTCCAATGTAGGGATAACAATCGTCATTAACTGCATAATAATAGATGCAGAGATGTAGGGCATAATCCCCAGAGCAAAAAGACTCAATCTTTTCAACGCCCCCCCTGAAAACATATTGAACATATCAAAAATGGATCCTTCCTGCTGCTTAAACATCAAAGCCAATGCTTGTGGATCAATTCCTGGAACAGGAATATGTGCGCCAACCCGGTAAACAAAAAATGCTCCTAGAACGAATAATAGCCTTGAACGCAATTCAGATGTTTTTTCCAATTTCTTTTTCATTTCCGCGCTTGATCTACTCACTTTTATTCCTCTACTTTTCCACCAGCAGCTTCAATACTTGCTTTTGCTCCACTTGTAACCTTAATACCTTTCAAGGTTACTGCGGCTGTTATTTCACCTGATTTTATAAGCTTGGCGACTTTTGTAAAAGCAGGCACTACGTCTGCATTAATTAAATCATCCAGAGTAACTAATTCAAGGCCTAGGTTCTGAATCTCACTCAATCTAACTTCTGAAGTATATTTAGATTTTCTGGCAGTAAATCCTACTTTAGGTAATCGCTTTTGCAAAGGCATCTGACCACCTTCAAAACCAACCTTATGAAATCCACCACTTCGAGATTTTTGACCCTTATGACCGCGACCACATGTTTTTCCAAGCGTCGAACCAATACCACGACCTACTCTTTTACGGCCCTTTCTGGAACCTGCAGCAGGTTTTATTGTATTTAAATACATTTAGACTTCCTCTACTGAAACCATATAAGAGATTTTATTAATCATCCCTCTATTTTCAGCAGTATCAATAACTTCAACCGTATGATTGATACGTCGCAACCCTAAACCTTGTAAACAAGCTTTATGTTTTTTTAAGCGACCAATACTGCTCTTGTTCATTGTGACGCGTAATTTTTTATCTGCCATGTCAATTACCCTGTAATCTCTTCAACTGATAAGCCACGCTTAGCTGCAATCTGTTCAGCATTGTTCATTTTAGCAAGCCCATCAATCGTTGCTCTAACAACATTAATAGGATTGTTAGTGCCGATACACTTAGCTAACACATTATGTACGCCTACAGCTTCGAACACTGCACGCATAGGACCACCAGCAATAATACCTGTACCCTCAGTCGCAGGCTGCATAAAAACACGTGCAGCACCAACATCAGACATTATTGAATATTGTAAAGTATCACCTTTAAGAGCTACTTTATGCATATTTTTTCTTGCTTGCTCCAGTGATTTTTGTATTGCTATAGGCACTTCTTTTGCTTTGCTTACGCCATAACCTACATTACCATCACCATCGCCCACGACAGTTAGAGCAGTAAAACCAAAAACCCTACCGCCTTTTACAACTTTTGCGACTCTACGGACAGAAACTAATTTTTCCTGCAATCCATCTGAATTCGCTTGTTGAGGTGCATTTGCCATTATTTTCCCCTAGAACTTCAAGCCAGCTTCGCGAGCAGCATCAGCTAATGCTTTTACACGACCATGATATTTAAAACCAGAACGATCAAAAGAAACTTCGGTTATTCCAACAGCAATTGCTTTATCAGCAACTGCTTTACCCACTAAAACCGCTGATTCAATGTTACCTGTACTCTTAACAGCTGACTTAATGTCAGCCTGCGTAGTAGAGGCACTTGCTACTGTAATTGTTCCATTCTCAGTAATTACCTGAGCATATATATGTTTCGATGTTTTATGAACGGATAAACGATTAGCTCCAAGCCTTTTGATATTGGATCTAAGCTTTAACGCTCTTTTCATTCGAGATGCTTTTTTATTCATTTTGTTAGCCTATTTTTTCTTAGCGTCTTTTCTAACAATATGCTCATCAGCATATTTAACACCTTTACCTTTATACGGTTCAGGTGGTCTATATGCTCGGATATCTGCTGATACAGCACCAACAAGTTGCTTATCAATACCTTTAACAACTATTTCAGTTTGACTTGGCGCTTCAATAACTACTCCTTCAGGCGCTGAAAATTCAACTGGATGAGAGAAGCCCAAGCTTAAACTAAGAACCTTACCCTTAATTTGCGCTCTGTAACCGACACCAACCAAGTTTAATTTTTTTTCAAAACCACTTGTAACACCTGTAACCATATTGGCAATATTCGCGCGCGCAGTTCCTGCTTGAGCTATCGCTTTTTTATTGTTCTGGTCCCATTTTATTTTGATAGTTGAATCAGACTGCTCTAGTTGCACAAGATCATGTAATCTCATATTTAAAAGACCCTTAGAGCCTTTAACTGAAACAGTTGAACCATCAACTTTTACTTCTACGCCTGCGGGTAAAGTAATAGGGCTTTTTGCTATTCTAGACATACATTCTCCCTATTATTAACTGACAGTGCATATTACTTCACCGCCATGACCGATTGCACGCGCTGCGCGATCTGTCATAACACCTTTTGAAGTAGATACAATGGCGACACCCAAACCACCAAGAACTTTTGGCAATTCATCTTTTGATTTATATACACGCAAACCAGGCCTACTGATACGCTTGACCTTTTCTATGACTGGTTTACCGTTATAGTATTTTAATTCAACTGACATGGAAACATGTGCTCCATTTGTTTCAGTTGAAAAATTTGTTATATAACCCTCTTCTTTCAAAACTTTAGCTATTGCAACCTTAAGTTTAGATGATGGCATATTAACGTTTATTTTTCCTGCAGACTGCCCATTTCTGATGCGTGTAAGCATGTCTGCAACTGGATCTGTCATGCTCATATTTTATTCTCCAAATATCTAACTAGTCGATTACCAACTGGCTTTAGTTAAGCCTGGCACATCCCCACGCATAGTGGCTTCTCTAAGCATATTTCTACTTAGACCAAATTTGCGATAGAAACCATGAGGTCGACCTGTCAAATTACATCTATTACGTAATCTTGCCGCAGAGGAGTCTCTGGGTAATTTTTGTAATACTAGACCAGCTTCATCCTTTTGTTCGAAAGAAGCATTTGGATCTCTAATAATTTCTTTTAAAGAAGCACGCTTTGTCTCGTATTTTTTTACTAGCTTAACTCGCTTATGTTCACGAGCTATCATTGATTTTTTAGCCATAACGTTAGCTCTTAAATGGAAAGTTAAACTGCTTCAACAATGCCAGACCTTCTTCATTGTTATTAGCTGTTGTAGTGATACAAATATCCATACCTCTCAAGGTATCAATTTTGTCATAATCAATTTCAGGAAAGATAATCTGTTCGGTAACACCCATACTATAGTTACCACGACCATCAAAGCTTTTAGGGCTCATTCCTCTAAAATCACGAATTCGTGGAATTGCAATACTTATCAGACGATCTAGAAATTCGTACATTCTCTCGTCTCTAAGGGTTACTTTACATCCGATAGGCATATCGTCACGAATTTTAAATCCAGCGATGGATTTACGCGACAATGTTACAATGGCCTTCTGACCACTAATTTTTTCCATATCACTAACAGCCGCCTGGATAACTTTTTTATCCGCAACAGCCTCACCCACTCCCATATTAAGAGTGATTTTAGTTATTTTTGGTGCTTGCATTACTGATGTGTAACCAAATTGTTCCATCAATGCAGGCAATACTCTTTTTTTATAATCTTCTCTTAATCTAGCCATGATTATACCTACACATCAATAATTTCATTATTAGTTTTAAAATAACGGACTTTCTTGCCATCATCCAATGTTTTAAAGCCTACTTTATCTGCCTTCTTAGTAGCAGCATTATATAGTGCAACATTAGATATATGAATCGGCATTTCCTTCTCAATAATGCCGCCTTGAACACCAGCATTTGGATTTGGTTTTTGGTGTTTTTTAACTCTGTTGACACCTTCAACCAAAATCTTTTCATTTAAGAATTGACTGATTCGTCCTCGTTTGCCCTTATCTTTTCCGATAAGAACTATGACTTCGTCACCTTGTTTAAGTTTTTGCATATCTAAGACCCTTACAATACTTCTGGTGCTAGAGAAATAATTTTCATAAATTTCTCATTTCTCAATTCACGCGTCACTGGCCCAAAAATACGGGTACCTAGTGGTTGCTGTTGAGCATTTAATATTACTGCAGCATTGTCATCAAATCTTATAAGCGAACCATCAGCTCTACGCACTCCTTTTTTAGTACGTACAACTAAAGCATTGTATACTTCGCCTTTTTTTACTCTACCGCGTGGGATTGCGTCTTTAATACTGACTTTTATAATATCCCCAATCGCAGCATACCTTCTATGCGACCCGCCGAGAACTTTGATACACATGACCTTTTTTGCGCCACTGTTATCAGCGACATCAAGGTTAGTTTGCATCTGAATCATTATTTAATACCTATTAGTATTTCTAATTGATAAGTTTGTTAATTAGTGAGTACTTGTTACGATTTCTACTAATTTAAAACTTTTATTTTTTGAATACGGACGACATGATGTAATAGTGACAACATCACCTTCATTACACACATTGTTTTCATCATGAGCAAATAATTTTGTTGAACGTCTGATATATTTTCCATATATCGGATGCTTAACAAGGCGCTCGACTAAAACTGTTACCGTTTTATCCATTTTACTACTTACAACACGCCCTGTGATAGTGCGCACTTTATCTGTATTATCACTCATTATGATTGTCTCGCCATCTCATTAACGACTGTCTTAACACGAGCAATATTTCTTCTAACTTTTTTAACCTGATCAGACTTTGTTAATTGCCCAGTGTTTTTTTGCATACGTAAATTAAATTGTTCACGCCCTAATTCAACCAAAGTTGTATTAAGTTCTTCTGCACTTTTCTGACGTAATTCACTTACTTTCATTACAGTATCGTCCTAACAATAAACTTAGTTTTAACAGGAAGCTTAGCAGCAGCCAAAGCAAAAGCTTCACGAGCTAATTCTTCTGGTACACCCTGCAATTCATACAACATTGTACCTGGCTTAATTTGCGCCACCCAATATTCAACACTCCCTTTCCCTTTACCCATTCTAACCTCAAGAGGTTTTTTAGTAATAGGCTTATCCGGAAAAATTCTGATCCATAACTTACCGTCACGCTTACAGTGCCGAGTGATGGCTCTACGAGCGGCCTCAATCTGACGAGCTGTAATTCTTCCTCTGGCTACTGACTTAAGCCCGTACTCACCAAAACTTACTGATGATCCACGTACTGCTAACCCAGTATTTCTAAGTTTGTGTTGTTTACGAAATTTTGTTCTTTTAGGCTGAAGCATAGTATTTTCCCTTCACCTATTTTTTTGATTTAGTTTTTTCTGAATTTTCTAAAGCTGGGTCTATATTAAAAACCTCTCCTTTAAAAATCCATACTTTAATTCCAATGATACCGTAGGTAGTATTGGCCTCAGCGACACCGTAATCTATATCAGCTCTTAAAGTATGTAGAGGTACACGACCTTCTCTATACCATTCGCTACGCGCGATTTCAGCACCATTTAATCGACCACCTAAGTTAATCTTTATCCCCTCTGCGCCTAATCGCATTGAATTTGTAACCGCACGTTTCATAGCACGGCGATACATAATCCTTTTCTCTAATTGCTGAGCAATACTGTCAGCAACTAATTTTGCATCTAATTCAGGTTTTCTGATTTCTTCGACATTAATTTGAACCGGAATGCCCAGTATTTTGGACACTTCCTTGCGCAACAAATCAATATCTTCTCCCTTTTTACCAATCACAATACCTGGTCTAGCAGTATGTATCGTGATATGTGCATTATTAGCTGGACGATTGATTTGTATTCGACTAACAGAAGCATGTGCTAATTTCTTCTGAATATAGTCACGCACTGTTAAATCCTGATGCAAGAAAACCGGATAATCTTTGCTGTTTGCATACCATCTTGAAGTAAAGTCTTTTACTATACCAAGACGTATTCCTGTTGGATGTACCTTTTGACCCATTATGCTGCCCC